>DASRGM010000251.1:0-3726 GCA_035651035.1 Terriglobales bacterium | reverse complement strand
GTCTCCTTCACGCCGGACTTCGACATGATGAGCTTCGTGACGCAGTTTGGCGGCGTCGCCTCACCGCCGGCCACTACCGGAACCTTCGAGGACAATCTGAAACTCAACCTCGCGGTGCGCTCGACGTCGGAGCTGAATGTCGTAAGCCCGACGGTGAGCCTCCAGGGCGATGCCAACCTGCGGGTGATCGGCACGGCTGCCGACCCTGTGATTGTGGGACGAACCAATCTCACCGGCGGTGACGTGATCGTCCTCGGCAACCGCTACACGGTGCAGGGGGGCACCATCGCCTTCGTCAACACGGTGGAGACGCAGCCAATCGTCAATCTTCAAGTCAACACCAACATTCAGCAGTACAACATCGCGATGCGCTTCCGCGGGCCATTCGATCGCCTGCAGACCAACTACACCTCCGACCCGGCGCTGTCGCAGGCCGACATCATTCATCTGATCGCCTTTGGCAGCACGGAAGAGGCGGCCAACGCAGCACCGTCGCAATCCACGACCCTGGGCGCCGAGTCGCTGATTGCCTCACAGGTGAGCAGCCAGGTCACCGGGCGGTTGGAGAAGGCGCTGGGCGTCTCGCAGATTTCACTCGATCCGCAACTGGGCGCGACCAGCGGCAACCAGCAGCAGGGCGCGCGACTCACGGTGCGCCAGCGCGTCACCAGCAAACTGTTTGTGACCTTCTCGACGGATGTGACAACCACCCAGTTCTCCGCCATCCAGTTGCAGTACCAGGTGAACAAGAAGTGGTCGGTGAGCGGCGTGCGCGACGAGAACGGCGGCTTCGGCCTCGATGGCAGATATCACAAGGACTTCTGACGCGGCTTCCGGCAGGTTGGTGATTCACGGCAGATACTCACCACGGAAGCACGGAAGGCACGGAACACATCCGAATAGCGGCGGTTGAAAGAAACGGTTCTTTGATTCCTATAGCACCCGTCCCGTGCGGGACGATTCAGCTTAGCCCAGGACGAAGTCCTGGGTGGAGGACCGTTAACAGCGCATGAACAGTCCCGGCGGGGACCGCGCGTAGCGTATCGCCGGCGCGCGTGCCCAGGACTGTCCTGGGCTAAACTGAGCCGTCCCGGACGCGGGACGAGCATTGCAGCAATCAACGATCGTTTGTTTCAGCACCGCTATTCGGATGTGTTCCGTGCCCTCCGTGCCTCCGTGGTGAAACCTCCTCCTCGACGGCCGATCCAGCCCTGACAAAACTATTACAAACGGATTCGTCGTGACTTGTTAGTCTGGAAGTGCCGCATCATTACGCGGCAATTCCGCGACTCAAGGACAACATGACGGACGATCGCACATTTAGCTCGGAGAACAGCGTCAACTGGATCACCGCCATCATCATGGTCGCTTTCCATATCGGCGCCATCGCCGCGCTGTTTATGTTCAGCTGGAAGGCATTGTTTATTGCACTCTTTCTGTATTGGGTGAGCGGCAGCCTGGGCATCGGCATGTGCTACCACCGGCTGCTGACGCACCGCGGCTACAAATGTCCCAAGTGGTTCGAATATTTCCTGACGGTCTGCGCGACGCTCTCGCTGGAAGGCGGTCCCATCTTTTGGGTGGCCACGCATCGCGTGCATCATCAGCTTTCCGACAAGCCAGGCGATCCGCACTCGCCGCACGATGGCGGCTTCTGGGCGCATGTGGGCTGGATCCTGACCGGCCAGACCTTCCACAATAAGAGCACCGAGCTGCTGGCCTACGTCCCCGACCTGCGCAAGGACAAGTTTCATCTCTGGATCAGCAAGTATCACTGGGTACCGGTTACGACAGTCGGCGTGCTGTTGCTGGCGCTGGGCGGCTGGCCGGTGCTGATGTGGGGGCTGTTCCTGCGAACGGTCGTGCTGCTGCACAGCACCTGGTTCGTGAATTCGGCGACCCACATGTGGGGCTCGAAACGCTTCACCACCACCGACGACTCGCGCAACCTGTGGTGGGTGGCCTGGGTCAGCTTTGGCGAAGGCTGGCACAACAACCATCACGCGCATCCGCAGTCGGCGCGGCATGGGCTGGCCTGGTACGAGTTTGATCTGAACTGGTATGCCATCAGGGCGTGCGAGCGGCTCGGGCTGATCTGGGACGTGAAGCTGCCCAAGCTCGGCTCCAAGCACATGCCGAAGACCGTTGCAGCCGCACCGCAGCTTGCCAAGCCGGAAGCAGTCGCCATCGCCTATAGCGGCGACTGAGTTCCTCCTCGCCAGAAAGTGTTCAGGACGGCCGGCGGGCCGTCCTTTTTTTGCCCGGAGTGCGGTGCCACGCTACCAACTGGTCTGCAACCGCACGCCGAAGGTGCGGGGCGGCGCGACGGAGTTGCCCGAAAACAGGCCGGCAAAGTTGATCAGGTTGAAGCGATCGGTGATGTTGAGCACGTCGAATTGCACCCGGGTGGTGACGTTGTCCTTCTTCCAGAGGTCGGCGCCCAGCGATGTGTCCAGAGAGTACGAGGGCCGGACGCGGCCACGATCGAAGTTGACCTGATTGACGACCTGCTGCCCGTACTCCGCCAGCGCCTGTTCGTAGGTGCCATCGAAATCGACCGGCAGGCCACTGCCGTATTGCGCTCCGAGCGCTGCCCAGAGGCGCGGAACAAACTGATAGCGAAAACGCGTGCGCACGGTATTGCGCTGGTCTTGCGACACCCAGAAGCGCCCGGTCAGCTGGGTGAGCGCGTTGGTCGC
Source organism: Terriglobales bacterium (assembly GCA_035651035.1). Lineage (GTDB taxonomy): Bacteria > Acidobacteriota > Terriglobia > Terriglobales > Acidobacteriaceae > Bog-257. The sequence continues at coordinate 1,027 of DASRGM010000251.1, read as the reverse complement.
CGACTCCCCGAGGAAAAGTCCGCCGGTTGCGGGAAAGTACGCTGCTCCCACCATGTAGGAGTAGCTGACGAAGCCCGAGAGTTTACCCCAATGTGGGACATCAATCTTGCCTTCCGCGCCGTAGATGCTGGCCCGGCGAAAGGCGATAGGGAAGCTGACCGGGGTATTCAGCAGCAGGTCGTCGTCGGCAAAGTTGTTCATCTGTCGCAGATAGGTGTTGGCGTTGAGGCTGAACTTCCCCACGAAACCCTTGGTCAGGCCCAGCTCGTAATAGTTGCCATGCGAGGGCTCGACGGGAAGCCGCAGCACGTCGGGGTTCAAGACGACCACGGTCGGCGAGCTGGCCAGCAGGATGTTGTCGAAGGTCGGCGTCTGGAAGACGCGATCGTAGGCGGCGTGCACCAGCAGGTCCGACTTGCGGAAATAGCGGCTCAGGCCCAGCCGCGGGCTGAAGGCGTTCTGGTTAACCAGCAGCTGATAGTGGTCCCAGCGCAGGCCAAGACTCGCCGTCCAGGAACCCAGCCGAATCAGGTCCTGCACATACGCCGACTGCTCCAGGTCCGGACGATTGCCGGCAAAGCTGAAGGTGGTGGGCGTCCCGGGATCGAAGTACGCGGGATTGGTGATCACATCGGCGAAGCGCTCGTGCAGAAACGTGTTGTCCGATTCGACTCCCGCCTTCCACTCGTGGCGTCCGCGATGAATGGCCAGCGAACCGTTGAAGTAACCTTCGGTGAAGTGATTGTCCTGGAACGCGAGGATGGGCGTGGAGAGCGGGTTGGAAGAGAGCCCGCTGGAGTTGCTGCGCACCATGGCGCGCAAATCGGCAACCACGTCGGACGAGAAGATGTGCTGGTAGGAGATCGTGCCCAGGTCTTCAAAGTTGTTGCCGTCCTGGCGCTGGCCGGCGAGCTGCTGCACCTGCTCGTTAGGCACCTGGTAGCGCACCAGCTCATGGCGGTACATCAGCGTGAGGCGATCGCTGGGCGTGAGCTCGCGGGCATAGGTGCCGGAGAAATCGCCGGTA
>DASRGM010000250.1:0-26685 GCA_035651035.1 Terriglobales bacterium | reverse complement strand
GTGGTGATGGTGTAATGCTCGCCTTCGGCCAGTGGCTTGGGCAGGACCACCCAGAACTGCGGGTCCTGAAGTTTGTCTTCCTGAACGAAGTTGAGTTGCTGCCCGCCGTCTCCGGTCACCGCCTTCGCCCGCAATGTGGGAAACAGCGCAAAGGGCACTACCCGCACGCCGGGCTTTCGCGCTACCAGCGTTGTCACGGCTTTGCCATTCAGGTGTCCGCTCTTCTCAAGTTCGGTGTCCAGTTGCTGATGCTCGATGTGCACCACATTGTTCTGTTGCGCGCTGGTGCCCTTGCCGTCCTGATACTCGGAGCTAAAGTGAAACGCCGCCCATACGCCTTCCTTGTTGTCCTCGTAGGTCTGAAGCTCGACCTCTTCGGGATAAACGTCCGGAAGGCCATGGGGATCGATGGCCAGCAGCATCTTGTCGCTGTAGTGTTTGCCGTGAATGAAGGCGATGAAAAATCCGCCCGGCTCCGGACTCAGCACATCCTGCAGGATGCGCGCGTCGAGGTTGTAGTGGAGCTTCTTACGCATGGTGTGCTGGTTGTCGGAAAGAAGCCCTGCATCGCACGCGGTGGGTGAACCGGGCTTGCCCGCCTTCTTGATCTCCTCATAGGTGTTGTCGGTAAAACGCAGCACAAGGTGGTTGAAGCTTTCGCTGAATTCGGCTTCCTTGGTCAGCAGCTTCAGGCTGCGTTGCTCGGCTGCAATGGGAGGAGTGAGCAACAGCTTTCCATCACCAACGAAAATCGCGCCGGTCACCTTGCCTTGGACCGGCGAAAGGAAGCAGACCGTCCCCGAGTTCAGCTGAAAATGCGCAGCATCCCGCTTCAGTGTGAAATCGCTGACCGCGACGGCTTCGGTGCCGATGGTGATATTGCGCAGCTGCTGGTAGGCGGCATCGCCGTTCGGGACTTGATCGGCCGATAGGGGAATCGAAGCGACGGCCAGGCAGAGAATCACAAGCAAGAACGTGGCGCGGTGCATGTCATCCGGAAAATACACCCGAAATCCAGAGTAGCGCAATGCGGAAAATCCCCGAGACGCGCGGGCACTTAGGTAATTCCAGAGTCGCACCAGGAAGGCACGCCTCAGTCGATCAAAGGCTATTCAGGGGACTATCTATCGGGTAGTTCGCCGGGATAGAGCTGATCCACGTAGCACCACATCCAGGTCTCACCCGGCTCGATCGAGCGGATAAGCGGATGCTGCGCTTTATGAAAATGCTTGGTGGCGTGCTTGTTCTTCGAGGAGTCGCAGCATCCCACGTGACCGCATTCCAGGCAGAGTCGAAGGTGGACCCAGCGGTCACCAAGCTCGACGCACTCCGGGCAGACATGGGTTTTCGTTTCGGTGACTTTCACCGAGTTGAGATGGGTACACTGTTGCGCCATAGGGTGCTCGCTATCGGCGTTCGAGGCTCATGCGGTCCCATTTGCCCCGGTTCGCCGCTTCGTACGTACTCTGAAAGAAGTCCAGCAGCAACCTTTCGGGAGCGTCCGCAGTTCGTATGTCGTCGTACATCAGCAGAAACTCTTTCATCTGCGGATGATAAAACGCCGTCGGCGGGCGCACTTTTTCCTGCGCAAAGCCGTCCGGCTCCGGCGCCGCATACGAGTAAAATGCCGGGCCACTGATTTCTCCGCCGCCCGGCCAGAAGCCCGCGCTGCTCACCTCATGCGAATAGGCTTCGCGCGTGATCGAATCGGCGCCCGGCCGCTCCGGCGCTTTCCTGCCGGAAAAGCGGGTTACCGCCAGATCGAAACTTCCCCAGAAGAAGTGCACCGGGCTGACTTTCCCCATGAACGGAGCGCGAAACTCCTTCATCACCGTGTCCACCCATACCAGGATGCGCCAGAAGCGATGCACCGCTTCCGCATCGTACGACGCGTGTTGTTCGTCCTTGTCGAAGGGGATCGGCTCAGGCACCTCGCAGGGCATCGACCAGATCTTGACCGGCGTGCCCAGGCGTGCGAGCGTGGCCATTACCGACTGGTAGAAGTCGGCGACGCTCTGCGGGCGCAACGCGAGCTCCTCGGCCTGATTGTCGCAGGTTTCAATTAGCAGCTTGTGGGCGATGAAGTCGAAAGAGATCTCGAGGGTGCGATCGGCGTACGGCATAGGCGAGGTCGTCAGCCCGCTTGTCGTCAGGTATAACGGGACATTCCACCAGTGATTCACCAAAGGGGTCAGCATCAGGCGGACCTTGCCGACCACCTGTGTCCACATGTGCAAGGTGGCTAGGGTGTCTTTCCAGGAGTCGTACGGCAAGGCAGGCAGGTGGCCCGAACCCGTATTAAAGGCGGCGCCACCCATAACTCAGTTGCACAGCTCGTCCATGTTCTTGTGCCACAGCTTGATGCCGCCCAGGATGCCGTCTTGATTGGAGACGATCTCGGTATTCTTGGGCAGCTTGATATTGATCTCTTTCGCGTTGCCTCCGCCGATGTAGAGCCGGTCATAGTAGAACAAGCGGTAGAGCTGATCGATCGCCTCAGCGACGCGCTTGTTCCATTTCTTCTTGCCGCTCCTCTCCAGGGCGCGGCGGCCCAGCTCATCCTCATAGGTCATGCCATGGCGGAAGGGATGATGGCCCATTTCCAGCGACGGGATCGGCACACCGTCAAGATAGAGGCCGGCGCCCAGGCCTGTGCCGAGCGTAATCACCAGCTCCACGCCAACGCCACTCACGGCGCCCAGGCCCTGCACCACCGCGTCGTTGGCAACGCGCACCGGCTTGCCCAGCGTCTTCGACAAATTTTCCGCCAGCGGATAGAGGATCCATTTCTTGTCCAGGTTGGCTGCGGTATAGACCACGCCCTTCTTGATCACTCCCGGGAAGCCGACGGAGACGCGATCGAAGTCGCCCAATTGCTTGGCAAAATCGGCAATGATCGCGCTGATGTTCTCCGGAGTGGAGGGACTGGGAGTCTTGGCGCGAAGCCGGTCGGTCGCAGGCTTGCCCTGGTCATCCAGCAGCATCGCCTTCACGCCGCTGCCGCCAATGTCAACAGCCAGCGTCTTTGCGGGTTGGGCTTTCGATGCGCCCAGCCCTGCACTGCTGCTGGAGCCCGGCTTCTTTTTGGAAACGGCGGCGCTGGCCATGGACCCTCCTGGGTTTAAGCAAAGATGAATGCCCGATGAATCAGGATAGAGAGCATACCGAATAAATGCCCGCATGAAAATAGGGAAAAAGCGTTGGGCAGCGTTTCGGGCGCTCTCAAGGGCAGCCGGAGCGCCACCGGGTGGTCACCAGGGCCATGGCGCCAGGCACGCGACCACCACGAGGCATTACGGGCTGGCTGCCGCGTCGTCTTCTTCGGTGTGGATCAGGCCAAACTTTTTCAGTTTGTAGCAAAGCGCGTCGCGGCTGATATCGAGCAGGCGGGCGGCATGAGTTTGATTGCCGTTGGCCTGCGTCATGGCGATCTCGACCAGTTCGCGCTCTACCTCTTCCAGCGAAGTGCCGCCTTCTGGGATATTGAGGTTGGGCAGACTGCGCCCATCCGGCAACTGCTTGCCGGGGCCGCCATTTTGCCCGGAGGAGCTCTCGAAGGCGGTCAGCGCCGAGTGCTGTTTGGCCACGGCAAACGGCAGATAGTCGGGATTGAGCTTGGTATCCTCTTCCAGGATCATCGCCCGTTCCACCGCATTCTTCAGTTCGCGCACATTGCCCGGCCAGTCATATTTCAGCATCAGCTTGCGGGTCTCGTCGCTAATGCCGGTGACGTTTTTGCGGAACTTGCGGTTGTAGCGCGAGATGAAGAATTCAACCAGCGGCAGGATGTCCTCTTTGCGCTCGCGTAATGGCGGCAGAAAAATCGAGATGATTGCCAGCCGGTAGTAAAGGTCCTGGCGAAACTGGCTCTCCCGGACCGCACGCTCCAGGTCGCGATTGGAGGCGGCGATCACCCGCACATCGACCTGCATGTCGCGCACGCCGCCGACGCGGCGGATCAACTGGTCTTCCAGCACGCGCAAGAGTTTGGCCTGGAGCAGCGGCGACAGCTCGCCGATTTCATCGAGAAAGAGAGTGCCGCCGTCGGCCATCTCGAACAGGCCCTTCTTCATGGCCTTGGCGTCGGTGAAGGCGCCGCGCTCGTGGCCGAACAATTCGGCCTCCATCAGGGTCTCGGGAATGGCCGAGCAGTTGATGGCGACGAAGGGCTTGTCCTGACGGCGGCTCTCGTAATGGATGGCTTTGGCGATAAGGTCCTTGCCGGTGCCGCTTTCGCCCTGCACCAGGATGGTGGTCGCCTCGCTGGCCGCAACCTTGTTGACGAAGCCCAGCAGCTCCGACATCTTCTGCGAGACGCCTACCACATTGTGGTAGCCGGTGCGGCGGCGCATCTCGCCCCGCAGCGACTCTACCTCGGAGCGCAGCCGCGTCGTCTCCAGCGCGTTCTTGACGGCAACCGCCAGCTCGTCAAAATCCAGCGGCTTGCCCACAAAATCGTAGGCCCCCAGCTTCAGGGCGGTCTTCACGTCCTCCAGCTGCGGGTCGGCGGTAATCATGATCACGGCGCGCGCGTCGCCGGATTTTTTCAGCTGCTCCAACAGCTCGATGCCGCTGGCATCCGGCAGGCGGACGTCCAGCAGCACGAGGTCGGGCGACTCGTTGTGGGCCACGCGCAAGGCAGCCGAGCCGTTGTCGGCCTCCAGCACGTGATAACCCCACTCTTCACATTTCTGCCGGAGCGACCAGCGGACGAGCTTCTCGTCGTCGACGATGAGGACTTTCTCTGAGGGCATTCAGTTCGCTCTAGGTTACTACAGGCACAACGCCGGAAAACCGTGTCTCCCACCAATGGGGCATACGGGCGCCTCAGCGTCGATGGCCTCTCAAGTGACGGGCGGCCGCAGCCGATGTCTCAGCTGTGCTGAAGTCCGCACTGTCGTTCGGGTTGTCTCTGGCACTGTGCGCGCTGGCACTGATGGGCTTCGGGAAGGCAGCTGGAGGCCGCGTCGCGAACGCAGCGCCCAACGGCAGGTCCTCGGCTCCTCCCGCCGCCTATCGCGAAGGCATGGCCAGCGAGACCGCCGCCCCGCCGTATCTCTCCAACTTGCCGGAAGGCGGCGACCACCTGCCCGTTCGGCTGCCGGATTTCACCATTCGCCGCGAGGTTGGCGAGGTGCGTCTGCAGTTCACGGTCGCCGACGCACACGGCCGGGCCGTGACGCAGTTGTCTGCCGGCGATGTCCGGGTCTGGGACAACCGGGCGCTGGTCTCGCATTTCACGGAATTTCAGCGCGCCGACGATCTGCCTCTGTCCTTCGGATTACTGCTCGACACCAGCAGTTCGGTCAGCAGTGTGCTGCCGCAAGAGAAAGCCGCGGCCAACCGCTTCCTGAATCGCATTTTGCGTCCTGAGATCGACAGCGCATTTGTCATGGCGTTCGGGGCAGACGTAAAGCTCTGGCAGACGTCCACCCGAGACCGGGAGCAGCTGTCAGCGGCCATTCAGCGATTGCACGAACCAGCGTGGGGGACCCGCTTCTACGATGCGCTGTTTGCTGCCTGCACCCAGCCTGTCCAGCCGGCCGATGGCGTGCGCGTGCATCGTGCCGTGATCGTCCTGAGCGACGGTGACGACACGCAGAGCTTGCGCGGGTTGCGGGACGTGATCGGCGCGGCCCAGAGCCGCGAAATCCAGATCTATGCTCTGACTATTCAGGGCGGCCAGAGCTGGGACGCCGGCGATCTGGTACTCGAGCGGCTTGCCGATGCCACTGGCGGGCGCGCATATTTTGTCCGCTCCATTGAGGACTTAGACGGCGCCTTTGCGCAGATTGAGCAGGACCTGCGTACCCAGTACTACGTCTCTTTCCCGCCGTCGCAGCCGGCGCCGGTTTTCACTCGCTGCGCGTCGAGGTGCGCGCTCCCAACAGGCTGGAGGTACACGCTCGCCAGGGTTACTACGCCGTCGCCCCATAGGCCCAGGCGGCTTCGGCGTCGCGGAAAAATTCGGGTATACTCGTCGAGCGAAGGGGGCCCCTGTGAGTTCGGTCGGCTTGCAACCTGATCAACAAGTGCAAACGCGCCCGAATCACACGCAGAAATCTAACCCGCTGCACCTCTGGGCCTGTGGCATTCTGCTCGCGCTGCTCTCCCTGGCGCTTTACTATCCGGCTCGCAGTCATCCCTTCGTCAACTACGACGATAACCTCTACGTCACCGACAACGACAACCTCAAAGCCGGGCTGACCTGGGACACGGTCACCTGGGCCATGACTAGCTATGAGGCGGGCAATTGGCATCCGCTCACCTGGCTCTCCCACGCCCTCGATGTCCAGCTCTATGGCATGGATCCGGCGGGGCACCATCAGACCAGCCTGCTGCTGCACGCGGTGAATGCCATGCTGGTGTTCTGGGTCTTAATGGGAGCCACGCGCCGGCTCGGTCCCAGCTTCATGGTGGCTGCACTTTTCGCCGTACATCCGCTGAACGTGGAGGCGGTTGTGTGGGTCGCCGAGCGAAAGACCGTGCTGAGCATGACGTTCTTATTGCTGGCCTTGGTCGCCTACAATTATTACACTGCCAAGCCCAAGCTCAGCCGCTATCTCCCGGTCGCCCTGCTGTTCGCCCTCGGGTTGATGGCCAAGCCGCAGATCATCACCTTCCCCTTTGTCCTGTTGTTGTGGGACTACTGGCCGCTGCGACGAATCTCGCTGCACCGCGGCAGGGGCGGCGAGCAACCAGGGCCACAAACCAGCTGGCGAGCTCTCATTGCGGAAAAATTGCCGCTGTTCGCGATTGCCGCTGCCAGCGCGGCGCTAACCATGAGGGCGCAGCGCTCGGCCCACGCTGTGCTGTCGTTCGGCGCCATTCCGCTTTCCATTCGCTTGTCCAACGCGCTCGTCTCCTACGTTCGCTATTTGCAGAAGACGATTTGGCCTGCGCGGCTCGCGCCCATGTATCCGCATCCGGGCAATACTCTGCCCGCATGGCAGGTTTACGGTGCGCTGTTGTTCCTGATGTCGATCACCCTCTGGGCCCTCGAACAGCGCGGCCGGCGATATCTGATTGTGGGCTGGTTGTGGTTTGTAGGAACGCTGGTACCTATGATCGGCCTGGTGCAGGTGGGGCGGCAAGCCATGGCGGACCGCTACGCTTATCTGCCGCTGCTGGGAATCTTCTTCATGGTCTGCTGGGGCGTGGCCGATTGGCTGCAGACGAAGCCCAGGGGGAAAGCGCTGTTACCCATTGCCGGCGTGCTGGTTGTTGTGTCGCTGGCCATGGTCGCCCGCCGGCAGGTTGGGTACTGGGCAGATAATGCCGTTCTGTGGACGCACACCATTGACGTCACTCCTCCTAACTACATAGCGCAAGACAATCTTGGCGCAACGCTGCTGGCGCGCAAGCAACCGGAGCAGGCCATCGCTCACTTCCGCGAGGCCGCAGCGCTGCATCCCACCGACCCCATCAGCGTCTTCAACATCGGCGTTTACGAGCAGGAGCACGGCAACCTGCAACAGGCAATTGACGATTACCGGCAGGCGATCATTCTCACCACGCGCACGCAGCTGAAGGTCCTGGCGCTGCAAAATATGGGACACGCGTACAGCGATCTCGGCGATGCCGACCACGCGCGCCAGTGCTTTGACACTGCCCGCACCATGCAGGGACCGTGAGGAGGCTGGTTGACTTCTGTCGGTCTCAAACCCGGCGAGCCCATTCAATCCCAGCCGGCAGCCAAGCGGGGGACGCCAGCCTGGAAGAACCGCCTGCTGCTCTCGCTGTTGCTGTTTCTCGCCACGGCCGGTCTCTACCTGCGCGTGGACGGCTACGACTTCGTCAACTATGACGACACGCTCTATGTGACCCAGAACGCCCACGTGCAGCAGGGCCTCACCTGGAACACGCTGCACTGGGCCTTCACCACCTACCGCGTCGGCACCTGGCACCCGCTGACCTGGCTCTCGCATGCGCTGGACTGGCAGCTGTTCGATCTTGATGCCGCCGGCCCGCACGACGTCAATCTGCTGCTGCACCTGGCCAACGCTGTGCTGTTGTTCTGGCTATTGCTCCGCGCCACCGGGTTCATGGGCCGGAGCTTTATGGTGGCGGCAATCTTCGCCCTGCATCCCATCAACGTCGAGTCGGTGGTGTGGATTGCGGAGCGAAAGAACTCGCTCAGCCTGCTCTTCTTCCTCCTGGCGCTGGGCGCCTATCGCTGGTATGTTGAGCGGCCTGGGACTCGCCGCTACCTCCTGGTTGCCGTCCTGTTCGCCCTTGGCTTGATGTCGAAGCCGCAGGTCATCACCTTTCCTTTCGTGTTGCTCTTATGGGACTACTGGCCGCTGCGCCGGATCAGCTTTCGCAAGGGAGAAGGTCTCAAATCGGCAGAATTTTGGCCACTCTTGAGGGAGAAGCTGCCGTTGTTCGCGATGTCCGGCATGAGCGCCGCCATTACCATGGCCGCTCAGCGCGCCGACGGAAGCAAGATGTGGTATCCGCCGGCGCTACGCGTCGAATATGCCTTGATTTCCTACGTGCAGTATCTCGGCAAGGCCCTCTGGCCAATCCACCTATCGCCCTTCTATCCTCACCCAGATTCCGTAAGCCTGGCGCACGCGGCTGCGGCCGTGCTGCTTCTCGCTGTAATCACGGTAGCGGTCCTCGCGTTCGGCTATCGCCGCCCTTATCTGCCGGTTGGCTGGTTCTTCTTTCTGGGAACCCTGGTGCCGATGCTCGGCCTGGAAGGCGTGGGCTACCAGGGCAAGCAGGGCATTGCCGACCGCTACGCCTATTTGCCTTTCATTGGGCTGTTCATCATGATTTGCTGGGGGCTGGCGGAATTGGCTGCGAAGAGGCTGGTCCCGCTTTACCAGCAGCGCCTGGCCGGCATTGCGATATTGCTGTCGCTTTGGCTAGTCTCATATCGCCAGCTCGGCTATTGGCAGGACAACGTCACGCTCTGGTCGCATGCGCTTGCGGTGACGGAAGGAAACTTCCTGGCCGAGAACAACCTGGGCCGGGCGTTAATACAGCAGGGCCACGCAGCGGACGGCGTTGCGCACTTCTACAAGGCTGCGGAAATCTACCCGGACGATCCGGTCAGCAACTTCAACATCGGCCTCTACGAGCAGCAGCGGGGCAACTATCCGGCGGCGATCGCCCGTTTCCAAAAGACACTGAGCGTGACGCGCGACCCTGAGCTGCGCGGCGCCGCACTGAAGAGCATGGCTGCGGCATCCTCGCGCCTCTCCGATACGGCCCGGCCGTGAGACGATCATGAACTGGGGGAGATGTGAGCTCGGTTGATCTGCAACCTGTCCGGAGTGCCGGCTCACGCCCTGGTCCGCGATCGTCGCCAGGAATTCAAAAAATTCTGCTGGGAGCGGTGCTCGCGCTGGCAGTGGTGGCTGTCTACTATCCTGTCCATCGCCAGCCCTTTGCCAACTACGACGATCCCGACTACGTCAGCGATAACGTGCATGTCCGTGCCGGGCTGAACTGGACGACCATCCGCTGGGCAATGACTGCCCGCGACGCCGCCAACTGGCATCCTGTTACCTGGCTGTCGCACGCGCTCGACGTGCAAATATTTGGCCTCTCTCCCGCCGGGCCGCACGACGTCAACCTGGTGCTGCACCTGGTCAACGCATTACTGCTGTTCTGGATCTTGCAGCGCGCTACCGGATTTGTTGGCCGCAGCTGGATGGTGGCGGCCCTGTTCGCGCTGCATCCCATGAACGTTGAATCGGTTGCCTGGATTGCCGAGCGCAAGAACCTGCTTAGCCTGTTCTTCTTCTTGCTGACGCTGGCGGCGTACCACTGGTATGCAACCACACCGCCGCCGACAGCCGGAGGGCGCGACCTTCGCGGACCGCGATTTCTCGCGGTTGCCGCGCTGTTCGCCATCGGCCTGATGGCCAAGCCGCAGGTCATCACTCTGCCGTTCGTCTTGCTGTTGTGGGACTATTGGCCGCTCGGGAGGCTCGCTCTTCGCTCTTCGCCGTTCGCACATAGTGACCGTCTAACCTCCGGCGAACAGCGAATAGCGAATAACGCCTGGCGACAACTGCTGCTGGAGAAGGTGCCGCTCCTAGGCCTCTGCCTGATGAGCGCGGTCCTGACCTTCAACGCGCAAGCGGCAGGGGGCGCCACCAGCTACTACTCCTTCCGCTTCCGGCTGGCGAATGCGATCGTCTCCTACGCCCGCTATCTCGGAAAGGCGGTATGGCCATCGCATCTGGCTCTGTTTTATCCATATCCGCTGTACCCATACAAATTGATGGAAGTGTTCGCGGCATTTGCGGTCCTCGTCGGCATCAGCCTGGTGGTTGCGGTGGAGCATCGCCGCCGCCGCTATCTTGCCGTGGGATGGCTGTGGTTCCTGGGCACGCTGGTGCCGATGATCGGCATGGTGCAGGTTGGCACGCAGGCAATGGCCGATCGCTACGCCTACCTGTCGTTCATCGGGCTCTTCATCATGGCTTGCTGGACGGTGGCTGACTGGGCTGACGAGATGCAATTCTCTCCAATACTGCTGCGCATAGCGGGCGTCGCGATCCTCGCCGTGTTAGGCATTCTCAGCCATCGCCAGGTCGGCTTCTGGAACGACCACATCACGCTGTGGACCCACACCCTCGAGGTCACGCACGACAACTGGGTGGCGGAGAACAATCTGGGCACGGCGCTGTTGAAAGCGGGGCGTGCGGAGGAGGCGATACCGCACTTCCGGGCGGCGGTCGCGCTGTATCCGAGCGATCCCAACAGCAACCTGAACATCGGCACCTACGAGCAGATGCACGGCAATCTTCCGGCAGCCATTGAGCGCTATAAAGCCGCAGCCGGCTACGCACGCAACCCGAAGACCAGGGCGCGCGCCTACAACAATCTGGGATACGCCTACAAAGACATAGGCGACTTAATCAGCGCCCGCGATAGCTTCCAGAAGGCGGTAGCGGCGGCCCCGGAATATTCCGGCGCGTGGATCAGCCTGGGCCTCGTCGCCCAGAGGACCGGGGACCTCGCGCTGGCGGTCGAGGCATATTCGCGCGCCGTGCAGCTTTATCCTTCCGATTATGGCTACCTGTTGCTGGCCGGGGCACTGGAGCAGAACGGCGATAAGGCGGGCGCCGATGCCGCGCGCGCAAGAGCGCAGCGCCTATCAGCAAACCTCGGGGCGGCCCAACGCTACGCGAACGAGCTGCTGAATCACTAAGGCATCGAGCTGAGCGATGCCGTCCTACCGGAATCTTGCCCCAAATGTTGCAGGTCTAACCCGGCTGCAGGGTGGCTCCGCCACGCCGTGCGATTTATGAGAGCTGCGGGCGCGAATCCTTCGTGCGGTCCAGAAGGCCTGCGCGCGGCTGATGAGGTAAAGCACGGCAAAGACCACGATCGCCAACACTGCGAGAGTCACTACTGCCATTGACTACTCCAGACGAATTCCAATCGCGCCCAGCATGCGACCAGTGTTGCCGAACTCGGCGCGATGCGAGAAGAATCGCGCGGTATCGCACCCCGTGCAGCCCTCGATCACGCTGATATTGGCTTCCTCCACTCCTGCGTCCTGCAGCTGCCGGCGGTTCGCCTCCACCAGGTCCAAGTGGATCTCCGGCCGGTGATCGCCGTGCCCCGGAGCGCGCTGGTTCAGGAAGAGCAACGGGTAGCGCACGTGAAGTGCGTTCGCGTCGAAGACCTCTTCGAACAGTTCGTCCGCATAGGCGAACTGCGACTCGAATTGGGCGCGCACATCCGGCCCAACCGAATAACAGCACCGCCGAATGCAGGGCCCGATCGCCGCGAGCACATCGGAGGCCGACGTGCCGAAACTGCGCCGCATCTCGCCAATGCCCTTTTCCACGATGCGCGCCAGGGTTCCGCGCCAGCCGGCGTGAAAAGCGCCGACCGCGCGTCGCCGGATGTCAACGACCAGCACGGGAACGCAATCGGCGGTCTTGATGGCCAGCAGCAGGCCAGGCGTGTTGGTAATGAGGCCATCGCCGGCCAGCGGCTCGCTTGCGGTCGCGCCGACGCGATGAACAATCGCGGAGTGGACTTGCTTCACCTGCAGCAACGGCCAGCACGCGCCTCGGCGATCGCATGCACCCAACGCGGTCAGGAAGGCGCGTCGATTCTCTTCAACATTGCCGGCGGTGTCATCGGGGGTGGCTCCCAGGTTCAACGTTCTGCCGCCATAGCAGGACGAGACGCCGCCCTGCCGCGTGCTGAATCCATGAACCAGCCACGACAATCCCGACAGTTGCGGCGCGCGCAGAATTTCCGGCGGCCTCGCATCGCGGCCCGCACGGCTTCGGCTTGGTTTCGAGGATGTCTGAGACTTTACGCGCATAGCTTTCATTCTAGTGCCACTCGACCCGCCGCTCTACCCGGCTACAATCGAGCTCGCATGCTCCTCTACTACATCACCGACCGCAAGGCCTTTCCTGGATCAGAGCAGGAGCAGCGGAAAGCACTGCTCGGCAAAATCGGGGAGGCCGCGCGTGCCGGGATCGATTTGATTCAACTGCGCGAAAAAGACCTGACAGCGCGCGAATTGGAAGGCCTCGCAGGCGAGGCAGTGCGCGCGGTGCGCGACAACTCAGCGGCAACCAAGCTGTTGATTAATTCACGAACGGACATTGCGTTGGCCTGCCATGCCGATGGCGTCCATCTGCCCGCCGGCGACCTTCCCGCCTCTGAGGTCCGCGCGCTTTGGATGAAATGCAGCAACTGCCAACCAGTGATCGGGGTCTCGGCACATTCGGTCAACGACGTTCGTCTCGCCCATTCGCATGGCGCCGATTTCGTCGTGATCGCTCCCATCTTCGAGAAGATTCAGAGCTCCGAGAGGCCGCTGGGGGTGGACGCGCTGCGCACTGCGTGCTCTGAATTAAGGGGTAGCGGCAGCTTTCCGGTGCTCGCCCTCGGAGGCGTCACCCTCAAGAACGCAGGGGCATGCGTCGCAGCGGGCGCCTCCGGAGTCGCCGGCATCCGCCTGTTTCAGACGGGGACTCTGCACGACACGGTCCAGCGCCTTCGCGCGCTCGAGGCTCGGGAAATCGCCCGCTAGAAGGCGAGATTCGGGTCACGCCCTGGCCTCTTCCAGTTCCTGCGAGAGGCTTTCCCACTCGCCCATCAGGCTTTCCAGCTCGCCTCGCCGCTCGGCCAGCAGGCTGGTCCACTTGGCGGTCTCGTCGGCGCTGACGAACGATTGCAGCTCCCGTTCGCACTCGGCAATGCCCCGCTCCAGCTCGGCGATCTTCGCCTCCACCTGATGGTGCCGGTCCTGCATCTGTCTCAGCTTGATGGGATTGATGCGCTTCCTCGCCGCCTTCTGTTCCACATATCCCGGGACGTCCGACAATGTGGGAGTCCAGGCCGGGGCATCGCCGTTCGACGGCTCACCCGCCTGCTCCCGCTGCTTGCGCCAGAGATAGTCCTCGTAGTTTCCCGGAAAGACCTCGATCCGGCCGCCGCCTATCTCGAAGACGCGCGTCGCCAGCTTGTCGATGAAGTAGCGATCGTGCGAAACGAAGACCACCGTGCCGTTGTATTTCTCCAGCGCCTCCAGCAGCACGTCTTTGGCGCGCATATCGAGGTGGTTGGTCGGCTCGTCGAGCAGCAGGAAGTTCGACGGGTGCAGCAGCATGCGCGCCAGCGCATAGCGATTGCGCTCGCCGCCGGAGAGCACGCCGATGGGCTTGAAGACATCGTCCTCGGAGAACAGAAAACAGCCGAGCACACCGCGCAGCTCGGTAATGGATTTCTGCGGCGCAACGTCGGACAGGTCGTCGAGCATGCGCCGCGAAGGATCAAGTTCCTTGTACTGGTCCTGCGCGAAGTAGTCTGGGTCGACATTGTGGCCGAGCTTGAGCGTGCCCTCGCTCAGCGGCTCGATGCCGGTCAGCAGCTTGATCAAGGTCGATTTGCCCGCGCCGTTGACGCCGACTAATGCGATGCGGTCGCCGCGCTGGATGGTGAAGTTCGCATCGCGAAACACTTTCTTCTCACCATAGCTCTTAGCCACGTCCGCTGCTTCGACGACCAGGCGTCCACTGGGATTCGGCTGCGGAAAAGTGAAGTGGATGGTTCTTTCTTCCGGCGGAATCTCGATGCGCTCGATCTTCTCCAGCTCCTTGATGCGGCTTTGCACCTGCTTGGCTTTGGTGGCCTGGTAGCGGAAGCGATTGATGAAGGCTTCGAGCTGCTCGATGCGCTCGCGCTGGTTCTTGTAGGCGGCGACCAGCGAGTCGCGCCGCTCCTGCTTCTGCGCCAGATATTTTTCGTAGTTGCCGCTATAGAAGTGGACGCGCTTGTTCCAGATTTCGGCGATGCGGTCCACCGTCACGTCGAGGAAATAGCGGTCGTGCGAAATGAGCACATACGCGAACGGATACTGGAGCAGGTATTGCTCCAGCCAGTTGCGGGTTTCGAGGTCGAGGTGGTTTGTGGGCTCGTCGAGCAGCAAGAGGTTGGGCTTGGCGAGCAGCAGCTTGCCCAAGGCAATGCGCATCTGCCAGCCGCCGGAAAACTCTTCGGTGTAACGCGTCCAGTCCTCCTTCTGGAAACCCAGCCCGTCGAGGACCGTTCCGACCTGCGAGTCGAGCGCGTAACCGTCGTTGACGCGGAACTCGCCCGAGATGCGTTGATAGCGGTCGGCGACCTGGGCGTACTCGGCAGACGTGTGGTCGAGCTCCCCCATCTTGTGCGCCAGCTCTTCCATTTCCCGCTCCAGCGCCTGCAGGTTGGAGAAGACGCTCATGCACTCGTCGAACACCGTGCGGCCGGAGAGCTGCAGGCCGTCCTGCGGGAGGTAGCCGAAGGTAGTGTTTCTGGCCGGGACGATCGATCCGTAATCGAGTGACTCGAGACCGCCCAGCACTTTCAGCAGCGTCGATTTCCCGGTACCGTTCGCGCCGACCAAGCCGACGCGGGCATCGGTTGTAATGAGCCAGTCGAGATCGTCGAAGAGGAGCTTGGGGCCGAAGCGCTTGCCGGCGGAGGAAAGCTGGATCATCTACCCTAAGTATAGTGTGCTTCGCTTGAGGCGCGATTTCGCAGGCTGCCGAAAAAGCTGGTTCCGGAGATGCCTGCTGCTGCACCCTTCATTTCGCGAAGGGCGACGCCGACTGCGCGCTGAGCAGCGTGACTGCGCGCTGCAGCCGCTCTTTAACGGCGGCGTTCTGTTCGGAAGCCAGCTGCTCGTTGAGCCACTTCAGCATCGCGGCGCGCGAGGGATGCGGGAAGGTATTCTCGGCGTCGGCGATGCGGTAATCGGTATTCTCCGGCGACACCACGAAGTCCACGTTCTGCATCGAGCCCTCTGGCTCGGGCACATATCCGTTGGCCAGGTCATAGGTGCCGAGCAGGCGATAGTGCACCGAGACTACGTACTTGTTGTTTCGCGCCGCCGGCTCCGGATCGACGATGTAGCGCGCGACAACGTCGATTTGCGAGTACTTCGGCGCCTCCCTCCACCACACCAGCGGCTGGAACTTCGACCACGCCTTGGGATCAAGTCGCGACCCCTCATAGTCAAGCCGGCAATAGCGCGACACCAGCTCACGCATCTGCGGCGGACCCTGGTCTTCCAGCTGGCGTTGCGTGGGCACCGGGAATTGCGCCTGCAGAAGCGTGCCCGCGCCGAGTAGAAACAGAGCGGTTGCCACCATTCGACGCATGGAAAACACGATCGCTACCCTGGATGAGATGAGTGCAGGAAATAGGGTACACCCGGCGGCAGTTGGGGGCGAAGCGGCCGCCGCGCGATGTTCGAAAATAGCTTTGTCCCGCTGCCTCTACAATCGGAAGCGATGCCGAATGCGCTCGCCATCCTTAACCATGAAGTGGTGAATTGCACGCGCTGTCCGCGGCTGGTCGCCTATCGCGAGCAGATCGGGCGCGAGAAACGCCGCGCGTATCGCGAGCACGACTATTGGGCGCGGCCTGTACCCGGCTTTGGCGATCCTCGCGCCCGCGTGCTGATTCTCGGCCTGGCGCCCGGCGCCCATGGCTCCAATCGTACCGGCCGTCCGTTTACCGGCGACGCCTCGGGCCGCTTCATGTATCCCATCCTGCACAAGGTGGGCTTCGCCTCGCAGCCCAACGCCGACAGCCGCGACGACGGGCTTCGCCTGATCGACTGCTACATCACGGCTGCGGTGCGCTGTGCGCCGCCCGACAACAAACCGCTGCCGTCGGAGCTGGCGAATTGCTCGGAGTATCTCGATCGCGAGCTGGCGATCCTGAAGCGCGGGCGCGTGCTGGTCGCGTTGGGCAAGATTGGCTTCGATTCCTACCTGAGCCATCTGAAGCGTACAGGGCAAATACCGCGGACCAGCGCTTACAAGTTCGCGCACGGCGCAGCCTACAAGATGCCGAACGGTATCGCGCTGCTGGCGTCCTATCACCCTTCCAACCAGAACACAGCCACGGGCAAGCTGACGGCGCAGATGTTTGAGGAGATCTTTCGGAAGGCGAAGCGTATTGCTTGCGAGATCTAGCCGGTCCGGAAGCTTGGCTGCTGCGACGAGCGGCTACGCGGGATGCAGCTCGTTGATCCTGCCGGCCATTTTGATATCGCGCTGGGTCACGCCGCCGGAGTCGTGCGAAACGAGCGCCAGCGTCACCTTGTTGTAGCTGATCAGGATGTCGGGATGGTGATTGATGGCTTCGGCGGCCTCGGCGATCTGGTTCACGAACTCCATCGCCTTCACGAAATTCTGAAATTGAAAGGCCCGCTCGATGGCCTTGCCGTTCTGCTTCCAGCCGGGCAGCTGTTGCAGGGCCTGCTGTACCTCAGGCTCCGATAAAACCGTGCTCATGCCGCATCCTCGTGATTACGCAGTTTACGCTCAGGCGCCGGAGCGATGAGCCGACTGATGGCGGTTACTGCGGACGATCCCGAAGCGCCGCTGGTGTGCCTGGTTTTCGATCTCCACCCGCAACTCCTGCCAGATTCGGTCGGGCAGCGACAGAAAGACCTGCACGATCTCGGGATCGAACTGCTTGCCGGAGTGGCGCTCGATCTCGCGCCGGCCGGAGGCGATGGACTGGGCGGCGCGGTAGGGACGGTCGGAGGTCATGGCATCGAATGTATCGGCGATGGCAAATATGCGGGCCCCCAGCGGGATCTGGTCGGCGCGCAAGCCGCGCGGATAGCCGCTGCCGTCATAGCGCTCCTGGTGCGAATAGACAATGTCGGCGGCCTCGTGAAGGAACGGAATCTTGCGCAGGATCTGGTAGCCCAGGTAGGCGTGCTCGCGCATGATCGCCTGCTCTTCGGCGCTTAGCCGTCCCGGCTTGCGCAGAATGGCGTCAGGGATGGCCATCTTGCCGATGTCGTGCAAAAAAGCGCCACGCGCGATGACGCGCACCCGCTCGTGAGGCAGTTCCATGGCGCGCGCGATGGCCATGGTGAAAGCAGTCACCCGTTTGGAGTGGCCTTCGGTTTCGGCGTCTTTCAGGTCCAGCGCGTCACCCAGAGCCTCCAGAGTGATGTCATAGGAGCGTTCCAGGTCGGCGAGCGCCTTGCGCAGCTGCTCCGTCCGGCCGGAGACGAGCGACTCGAGCTTGTTCTGATAGGCGACGTTTTCCTGCCGCAGGCGGCGCGTCTCCAATGCGCGGCGCACCATCACCAGCAGCTGCTCTTTCTCGAACGGTTTCAGCAGGTAGTCGTAGGCGCCGTTGCGAATGGCTGCGAGGGCCACGGAAATATCATGGACCGCCGTCACCATCACCACCGGGATCTCTGGGTGCTCCTGCTTCATCTTGGCCAGCAGCGTGAGGCCGTCCATGCCCTCCATGATCAGGTCGGAGAGGACGATGGAGATGCTGTCGTTGTTACGCAGGATCGACAGAGCTTCGCGGCCGGAGTTGACCGGCAGACAATCGTATCCGGCCTGGGTAAGGACGCTGCAGACGGTATCCCGGACGGCAGTTTCGTCATCTACCACGATGATGCGCTGATCAGCCATTTTAGGGGAGCTGCACTGCCACTCGACAGTGTGGTGGAATTCTCTCCGATTCTGGCCGCGAGGGCAATAGGAAGTGGGTGCCGGGTAGTGCTTCAATTTGAAATTGATGGTTTACGCTGCCGGGTGGAGCACGCCTTTTTGGTGTGCATATTGCAGCCCTAATGGGCACGCGCTTTAGCGCATGAGATAAATCTGAAAAACTCGGTGCGGTGTGCCGTTCCGGTAGATCTGGTCTTCAGAGCAGCGTCTAAGGCCCTTGTTTCTGGATCTTCGAGCCGGCTTTAATCGGCGATACACGTCTCGCAATGAGTTTTTCAGCAAACCGTAAAACCGGAAGCCTTAGGGTGGAGTTTCAATTCACGCTTTTAAGGCGTCAGGCACAGGGCAAAGCGCAGTGGGCGAAGCTCCCGACCGGCATTTAGTGCACGGCTTTCTTAGAAAAATCTTCCTAAGTGCGCGGTTACAGAGTGGTATCGCGATACCCAATCGCGGCATCCGCAGGCCAAGTAAGTCCCTTGCTGCCGCACCTTCGGGCTAGGGATCGACTCGTCCTTGCTAGCGAGGTGGATTCCTGTGGTGGCTGTTGAGCTTTGGCTTCAAGCGCTTAGCTCGATTGCGAGCTGCTCGCTTCCATCTTCAATAACTTGGGCAGACGGATTGCAAAGTACTAAGGTGTCGCGATAAGAAAGCAACCCGCCAGACGCGATACGAAACCAAGGAGTTTCCAAATGACCATGACGAGCGCCGAAGCGAAGATGCTTGATTTTGCCCCTTACATGCCAGCGGTATTGGCCCAGAGCAGTGTGCTGAGCAGCCGCGAAACCTACGAGCAAAACCGGCATCGCGTGTACTCGCTGGCCTTCTGGATGACGGACAATGAATTGGCGGCCGAAGAGCTCACGATGCAGGCGTTCTGCCGCGCGTTTCGGTGCAGCGCCGAACCTTCGGCGGACGATATCGATGTTGCGCTGCTGACCGAGCTGCGCCCGTATTTCAACCTGGAAAATGTGACGCTGAATTGCGCGCCGTGTGATCGGGTCCTGAGCGTCCGCCACAATACGCTTCGCGTCGAGCTGGAGCGCGCGGTGGTTCAGCTGCCCGATGCGGAGAAGCTGATGTTCCTGCTGCACGACGTGGAAGGCTATAGCCACACCCGGATTGCACGCCTGCTGGACACCTCGGAACAGGAATCGCAGCGCGGCGTTCATCAGGCTCGGTTGCGCCTGCGGGAGCTGCTGGCGAGCTAGCCGAGTCGCGTCACCGGCACAGGTTTTGCCGGCTGTAACAAAGTTCGATTTTTGTCGTATCCCACTCAACCCCTCTTTTCTTCCTGACACTTGACGCCCCTCGCGAGAGGGGCTTTTTTTTGTCGCGAGTCAGGAAATGGTTTTCGGCAAGGTCACCGGGGAAATTCTTCGGCAGGATCACGGGTAGTGGGTCAGTTTGGAATTTGTAGCGGTGGAAGAGCCGGGCTTCAGTCCGGCGAAACCACGGGCCATCGAAGGCGGCTTTAGCCGCGGCGACCGGGGCTAAAGCCCACTTCCATCGTCGTTCTTTCGGCACGGCTGAAGCCGTGCCCTTCCACCGCTCAGATTTCAACCTGACCCACTACCAGGTCACGCGGTTGGTTGAAGCTGATCCAATCTGAGGAGCGCGGCCCCTTTAAAAAAGGGGTGTTTGAAGGGGCACGCCTTCAGCCGTGCCGTTACGGACTCGTAAAGGCGCGCCCTTTCGAGGCCCAATGCCGGCAAGGTCCAATTCCGCAAGGACCATGTCCCACGGAACTCCCGACACGCAATCGCGTACTGATGTAGAGTATTCCGTTATTTTGGAGGAGCCTGTGCAACGTTCGCCTTTGTTTCATCGCAATGCCGCGGTGTTGTTTGCCGCCGTCTTTCTGGCAGTCTCCGCATTCGCGCAAACACCTGGACCGCAGCCTGCGCCGCTGCCGCCGCCCATCGCGCCGCCCGCCGACACTTCTTATTCCGGCACCATCTCGCTGAATGTCGACATGACGAACGTCAACGATCGCATCATGGATGTGCGCGAGACGATTCCGGTCGGGGGCGGCGAACTCACGCTGCTTTATCCCGAGTGGTTGCCGGGCACTCACTCGCCCTCGAACCCGGTCCTCGACATGGCCGGGCTGGCGATCACCGCCAACGGGCAGAGCGTCGCCTGGAAGCGCGATCGCGTCGACATGCACGCGTTTCACGTGGAGGTGCCGCAAGGGGCGAGTGCGCTCGAGGTCAATTTCCAATTCCTCGCACCGGTGGACCCGAAGCGCGGCCGCATCTCGTCGAAATTCGCCGACGTCACCTGGAACAGCGTGCTGCTCTATCCCGCGGGACACTTTTCACGCGACATTAAATTTGACGTCACGCTGCGCATGCCGCAGGGCTGGAAGTACGCCACCGCGCTCGAGACCGCTTCCGAAAACGGCAGCGAGATCAAGTTCAAAACGACGACGCTGAATACCCTCATCGATTCGCCGCTCTACGCCGGCATCAACTTCAAGCGCGTCGATATCTCCAGCGGCCCGGACAACAAGGTCTATCTCGATGTCTTCGCCGACAAGGCTTCCGACATGGAGATCACGCCCGACGAGCTGCAATACCACAAGAACCTGGTGGTGCAGGCGCAGAAGCTGTTCAACTCGCATCATTACGACCACTACGATTTTCTGTTTTCACTCAGCGATGAGGTGAGTGGCAAGGGGCTGGAGCATCATCAGTCGAGCGAGGACGGCTCGCGCGCCAACTACTTCACTGACTGGGCCGCCGGCGTAGGCGGACGCGCCCTGCTGTCGCACGAGTACACGCATTCGTGGAACGGCAAGTTCCGCCGTCCCGCCGACCTGTGGACGCCCAACTTCAATGTGCCCATGCAGAACAGCCTGCTGTGGGTGTATGAGGGCCTGACCGACTACTACGGCAACGTGCTGGCCGCGCGCTCCGGACTGCGCACGCCGGAGCAGGCGCGCGATGTTTGGGCGCAATACGCCGCCGGCTTCGAGGCCGGCAAGGGCCGCACCTGGCGCTCGCTGGAAGACACCACCAACCAGCCGATCATCACTTCGCATTTTTCGACGCCGGAAACCTGGGGCAGCTGGCAGCGCTCGTTCGACTACTATCCCGAGTCTGACCTGATCTGGCTCGATGCTGATACGAAAATCCGCGAGCTTAGCAATGGCAGCAAGTCGCTCGATGACTTCGCCAAGGCGTTCTTCGGCATCGATAACGGCAGCTACGTCACCGTCACCTACACCTTTGACGATCTGGTGAAGGCGCTGAACGCGGTGCAGCCGTACGACTGGGCCGGCTTCCTCCGCGCGCGCGTCATCGACGTCGCGCCGCAGGTGCCGGAGAACGGCTTCACCCAGGGCGGCTACAAGCTGGTGTACAACGACACCGAGCCGGAGTGGCTGAAGCACCTGCCGCCGCAGGCCGGCAATAACTTTTCCACCTCGCTGGGCTTCAACGTCAGCGCCGAGGGCAAGGTGGAGAACGTGGTGTGGGATGGCGTGGCGTTCAAGGCGGGCGTATCGCCGGACATGCAGCTGGAGGCGGTCAACGACCAGAAGTACACGCCGGCGCTGTTGCGAGAGACGATCCTGGCCGCGGAGAAGAACCAGCAGCCGATCAAGCTGCTGCTGAAGCGCGGCGATCAGTACGAGACCATCTCGCTCGACTATCACGGCGGGATGCGCTATCCGCACCTGGAGCGCGTGTCGTCGACGCCGGCCCGTCTGGACGCGATCCTCGCGCCGGTGAAATGAGGCCGCAGGGTGGAGCGGCGCTCAGCGGGGCACACTCCACCCGAACTCTTCGGGCGTGGCGCACGGTTCCTTGAAAGGGCAAGCCTCAGGTGTGTTATGAAGAAGAGTTTTGAGAAGGCAAGCCTTCAGGTGTGTGAATGGGAGAGTTTTGAAAGGGCATGCCTTCAGGCATGCCGTAACGGTCGGCGATAAGCGCGGCTTTAGCCGCTGCGGAAGCGGTACCTCAGCGCCTCAAGGAGTCTATTGGGAGATCCTGACGGCACGGCTGAATAGTTTGCTGAAAATTCGGAAAGGCAGCTTCCTCGCGAGCTAAAGCTCGCTCGGAAGCACAAAATTAAACGGCTGAGACGCTGGCCTGAAGGCCAGCTCTACCCGAACGGCTCGTTGCAACGGGTTTTTCAGCAGACCGTTAAGCCGTGGCCTTTCAAATTCGAATGCCCTATGCGGGCGCGGCGGCGCTCTGCTTCGCGGGCGGCCGCAAGATCATCAGCATACGCAGGTCCATAATTGCGTGCAGCAGGATGGGCAGCAGCAGGCTTCCCGAGATCAGATAGAGCAGCCCCAGCAGGAACCCTAAGACGGCACTCTGCGCCGCCCCCGCCGTGCCTTGGTACAGGTGCTGTATTCCGAAGATCACGGCTGAAATCACGAGCGCCAGAGTAAGGTCCACGTTCCAAGGCGCGAAGTGCAGATAGTGGAGCACGAAGCCGCGGAAGAGGAACTCCTCGCAGATGCCCGCGGTCACGCTCACCGCGGCGAACCAGCGCCGTTCGCTCCACGTTGCGGGCAGAAACCACGCCATCGCCTTCAGCGCGTCGGCGGAAGCGTACTTACGCGGACGCCGCGCGAGCCTCGTCCAGGCAACTATCGCGATCGGCAGCAACAACGCCGCGGCCAGCAGAACAACCACCGCCACGATCAGGTATCGCAGCCACGCAATATGGATCCAGGCGATCTGTCCGGCGCCGGCATCGATGGTGAACAGCGTCCTCCAGTCGACCGCCAGCCATGCAACGAAGGTTGCCGCCCACAGCCACGCGCACAGTGTCTGGTAAACGCCGATCTTGCGCCGCGAACTCGGCTCGCGCTTGAGCCGCCGCATGTAGCTGTAGTCCCACAGCGGCGCGATAACCACCAGAAAAAAGAAGAGCAGATGCTGGATTACGAAGCTACTCATGTTTTCGCCGCGCACCATAGCAGAGAGCTACGGATTAGGGCAAAACAAATCGCTCAGAGCAATCGGATGCGGGCTAGTGAGCCCTCTCGGAATCCCCTTGCGCTTTGCCGAATTCAAAGGGTGGTACCAACGGTTTTACAATCACGCTATGTCCAGCGGTGCCACGCCCGGCTTCGACCAACCGACAATGTTGCAGACCGCATTCAATCGCCTATTCGGATTTCTGGTGGGGCTCGGCATTGGACCTCACTACGCCTACCTGCTGCAGGTGCGAGGGCGAAAGTCAGGCCGGCTGTATTCCACTCCGGTGTCGCTGGTGACGCTGGGTGACCAGCGCTACCTGGTAGCACCGCGCGGGCGCACGCAATGGTCGCGCAATGCCGACGCGGCGGGCGAGATCGCGCTGAAGCGAGGCAGCCATCGTGAGAGCTTCCGCTTGAAAGCCGTGCCCGACGCGGCCAAGCCGCCCATCCTGAAGATCTATCTAGATAGCTACAAAACCGCGGTGCAGCGTTTTTTTCCCGTGCCGGCGGGTTCGAATGTCGAGGCGTTTGTGCCGATCGCAGCGAACTATCCGGTGTTTGAGTTGGAAGCGCGGGTGCTCTGAACGAGCTTCACGCCGTGGTATTCAGCTTCTTGTCATTTTCCGAGCCGGGAGAGATGGACGGTGCCTCGCCGAGGTGCTCGACGTGTGCAGTCTCGGGCACGGGATACCGTGCGGGATCAGGCGGATCCCCAGCCGAGTTCTTTCCCGGGTGACGGCTGCGCTGGTAGTTGTACTCGAACCATGCCGCGGCAACGCCCACGACTGCAATGACCAGCCAATTCATGAATAGGCACCGATAACATTTAGATGCGGGCGCTATCAAGGATGTTCGCCGTTTGCGTCCAGATCCAGGTTCACCGCCAGCACGTTCACGCGCGGCTCGCCCAGAAACCCCCATTGGCGGCCTTGGGTGTGTCGCAGAACGATCTGGCGGACCTGCTGGCGGCTCATGCTGCGCGCCTGCGCGATGCGCGCCACCTGAAACTCTGCCGCGGCGGGAGTGATGTCCGGATCCAGGCCCGAGGCCGACGTCGTGACCAGGTCCACCGGCACCGGCAGAGTGGGATTTTCCGCGTGCAGAGCAGCAGCATCCCCCTTCACGCGATCGATCAACTTCTGATTGGTCGGGCCGAGGTTCGTGCCTCCGGAGTTCGCGGCATCGTAGCCGCTGCCGGCTGCCGACGGTCGCGAATGCAGATATCCGGGCCCGGTGAATGCCTGCCCGATGAGCTTCGATCCGACCACCTGCCCGTTGCGCGAGATGAGTTGCCCGTTGGCTTTGTCGTGGAAGAGCGCCTGCGCGAGGCCGGTAACCACCAGGGGATAGATGATGCCGAGCAGAACGGTCGTGACTACCGTCATCAGAATCGCGATCTTCAGGTTTTTCATGCCGGACCTCGCGGGTGGGCAGAATTCCAAGCCGACTTGGCGCCCAATCCTTCCGAACGGAGCACGGTGAGCCGCGCCCACCCATTTGAGCACCGCAGCCGGTAAGCCGCGGCTAAAGAGTTCGTAAGTTTTTCGTAAAGGTCCACACGGGAGGTGCGGTCGTTCGGCAGTGTGGCGCTTCGGCCCGTGTTCTTCGATCTGTCGGCTGCAGACTCCGCTTCCGCCTACAGGCCCTCCGACGGCTGAGCCGATTCGTTTGTCATCGTCTGCCAGGACGCAGCCTGAATGGCTGCGCGCAGCTTACCGAAAGAGGCTTCGCTCCACCCTTGCAGCTCCGCCCGCGCGCAATTTCGCCAAAATGAGCTATTCTGAAAACGGACCCTTATGCCCCTCTCCGCCGTCATCGTTGACGACGAGCAGCTCGCACGCGACGAGCTGGCGTACCAGCTTCGCGATCTGGACGTCGACATCGTCGCCCAGGGCAAGAACGGCGTTGAGGCGGTCAACCTAGTGAAGGAATTCTCGCCCGACCTGCTCTTCCTCGACGTGCAGATGCCCGGCCTTGACGGCTTTGGCGTCATCAAGAAGCTGCTGGACCGCAAGCTGCCGCTGCCGCAAATCGTCTTCGCAACCGCCTTCGACCAGTACGCCGTGAAGGCCTTCGAGGTGAATGCGGTCGACTACCTGCTGAAGCCCTTCGACCGCAAGCGCGTGGCGCAGGCCGTCGATAAGGCGCGGCAGAAGCTAGAGACCGCCGGGTCGCCCACCGAGCAGATCGGCACCATCGTCAAGCTGCTGGAGCAGCAGCAGCGCCCGCCTGCCGCCAAGGTCCTGCTGAAATCAATGGGCCGGCTTTTCCTCGTCGACCAGAAAGACATCTGCTACGCTTCCATCGAAGACGGTGTAATCACCGTGGTGGCCACCGGCATGGAGGGGCAGTCGAATTGCCGCACCCTGGAAGAGCTGCTCGACTCGCTCGATCCCGGCATGTTCTGGCGCGCCCATCGCTCGTACCTGGTCAACATCAACCGCATTAAGGAAGTGGTGCCCTGGTTCAAGAGCTCCTATCAGATCCGCATGGAAGACAAGAAGCAGACCGAAATCCCGGTCAGCCGCGCCCAGACTCGGCGGCTGCGGGAGCTATTTGGCTTGTGACTCTGTTTAGAATAGCTGTGCAACACCCAAAGGAGGATGTAATGTCGTTGCGTTCAAAGTGCCGTGTAGCCCTGCTGGCTGCGCTGGTTGCGGTGGTGGCGATTGGAATGTCGCAGATGGCGATGGCCGACGAGGTGACCCACGTCCTGAAGGGCGTCGTGAAGTCGGTGGATAAGGGCGCCAAGACGATGGTCGTCAAGACCGCCGATGGCGCAGAGCACACCATCAAGTGGACCGACAAGACCGTCACCAAGGGCGGCAAGGATGTCGGCGAAGGCGTGGAAGAGGGCAGCAAGGTTTCCGTCAAATACACCGAAAAAGCGGGTGAGAAGACCGCCGTCGGCGTGAAGGACCTGGGCAAAGATACCGAGAAGGTGTTGCAGAAGTAGCGGCGCAATAAGCCAAGGTAGAGCTGGCCTGAAGTGAGTGCGTGAGCCGTGTCGTCTCTGCGGGACTCGGTGAGACGAGCCGTTCGGGTAGTTCGGGCCTTCAGGAAAAGATGAGCTGGCGTAACGCGGCGCTGAAGCGCCGCTCTGCCGATAGTGGCCAGGGTAGAGCTGGCCTTCAAGGCCGGCCCTACCTTGGCCTTAAGCTAGCTCTACCCTGGCCGTCAATTCACCTGCGGGGAGTGGTGCTTGAAAGCTGCAATGCAATCGCGCAGAAGTATCGTCTTCGCCACGGCCTTGCTGCTTTTGGCCGCCGCTTGCGTCACCTCCGACGCCGTCTCGAAGTTCGGCTCGCAATCCACCGAGGCGCTGGAGCAGGGCCAGCCCGTGCTGAAGGATTTGGAGGGCTCCTGCATTCGCCAGCACCTGGTGGAGCAGACTGTCCCCGCCAATATCAACGACGTCTTCGACCCTGCGGCGTTCCAGAAAGCCGCTGCCAATCCCGCGTGCGCCGCCTACGCCGAGGTGCAGCCGGGCGAGCTCGCCATTCTTAAAACTCTGACCAATTACTTCAACGCGATCTCGCAGCTGGCCACCACCGGAACTTCCACGGAGAAGGGCGATGCGGAAGCGGCGAAGAACTCGGGGCAGGCTGGGAATGTGCTGGCCGCGGTGAGCAATCTGTCGGTGTTTCTGGGCAAGGTCGCGGCCGGTGGCTATCAGGCCAAGCATCTGACCAACGACATTAGGTCCACCGACAAGGATGTCGCCATCGTAATCGACGCGCTGATCGAGATCGTGCAGCAGCGCTATGTTGGCAA
>DASRGM010000249.1:0-15889 GCA_035651035.1 Terriglobales bacterium | reverse complement strand
CCCAAGACGCGCAAAGGACGGGCGCCCGTGCCGGTGATTCGGCAATTGGCAGAGCGGTTGGAGTTGCATCGGCTACGCTGCGGGAATTTGCAGTCCGGCCCGATCTTCGCCAACAGCTCAGGGAAGCCGCTCTGCATGAATAACCTCTTGGCCCGCGTCATCCTCCCAGCGCTGAATCGCTGCGCGGTCTGCCGGAAGGATGAAGCAGCGCACGACGCCAAAGCAGACCACTCGTTCAAGCGGGATGCACGTTATCCCGAATGGCACGGCTGGCACGCCGCACGGCGAGGACTCGGAAGCAATCTCTACCGCCTCGGCGTACCGGACATGGTGATTCAGCGGATCCTTCGCCACGCAAACGTGAGCACCACGGCAACGTATTACATCAAAACCGCGGCCGATGATGTCCGAAACGCGATGTCGAAGCTAGAGAACAACATACCTGCCCCGAAATCCTTAACGGACACTCTCGGGACACTAAATGATGACTCACGTGCAGTGCCCGCCTCCGTAAACTGACATGAGATAATGGGGTTACGTCGCAATGGCCCTGTAGCTCAGATGGATAGAGCAGCGGTTTCCTAAACCGTTGGTCGGCAGTTCGACTCTGCCCAGGGCCTCCATAGTTTCACTGGTCTTTCCGCCGGGCTTGTTCTGCGATGGTGATACGGCACCGCCTAATGAACTGCTGCGCTGGAACCCGCAACCGTGAGAGTCTTTGCCGCCGCGTTGACCCCGCCCCTCCCAAAATGTTATAAAAAAGCGCCTTTTGTGCGTGCCGGTGGTGTGCTGCAATGTGCACACAAACTGGTGCAAAGTGTTCCCGACGCGGCCAAACCTCAACACTTCTCGTCTTGAAGTGGAAGCGCGTTTCCGGGATTCCAGCAGACGCGTCCAGTCGGCTGGGTTGGTCAACGATCTCTAGGAAACGCTGTGCGCGAGCCCGAGGTCCCCATCGCGCCGGTTGTTGGCACGATGGGGTGGGAGTAATTGCGTCAGAGTAACAACATGCCATCATTGCGGGCGTTCGTTCGCCCGCTGGAGGACTATTCTATGCACACCTGGCTCGCCCCTCTGCGGCGGCTGTCGTCGGCAACCAGATATCTTAGCGCCGTGCTCGCATTATTCCTGCTGCACGCCTCCGCAGCCTTCGCTCAACCGAGCGAGGCTGGCGGCGAAGCGAACCTGCAGGTCCCCGATCTTTCCACGGTCAACTTCCTGGGCATGAACGGCCACGCCATTCTGCTCATTGGCCTCATCTTCTGTGCCCTGGGATTGCTCTTCGGACTCGCCATTTACATGCAGCTGAAGAAGCTGCCTGTCCATCGCGCCATGCGCGAGATCTCCGAGCTGATCTACGAAACTTGCAAGACCTACGTCATCACCCAGGGCAAGTTTCTTATCCTTCTATGGGTCTTTATCGCGGTAGTCATCCTGGCCTACTTCGGATGGCTGCGGCCGATCAATCCGGTCGGCGTCACGCTGCCGATCATTCTGGCCTTTAGCATCCTTGGCATTCTGGGCAGCTATGGTGTGGCGTGGTTCGGCATCCGCGTCAACACTTTTGCCAACTCGCGTACCGCATTCGCCGGACTGGGCGGCAAGCCGTATCCGTGCTACTCCATCCCGTTACGCGCCGGCATGTCGATCGGCATGATGCTCATCTCGGTCGAGCTTCTGATTATGCTTTGCATCCTGTTGTTCGTGCCCGGCAACTACTCCGGCCCGTGCTTCATCGGCTTCGCCATCGGCGAGTCCCTCGGCGCGGCCGCGTTGCGTATTGCCGGCGGCATCTTCACCAAGATTGCCGACATCGGCTCCGACCTGATGAAGATCGTCTTCAAGATCAAGGAAGACGACGCGCGAAACCCGGGCGTCATTGCCGACTGCACCGGTGACAATGCCGGGGACTCGGTTGGCCCATCCGCCGACGGCTTCGAAACCTATGGCGTCACCGGCGTGGCGCTCATCACCTTCATCCTGCTGGGCGTCACCGCAGTCAAATTCTTGCCCGCCGGCGTAGTGATGGCCAATGCGGCAGCCGGCCAGGTGCTGGCGACCACCGCGCAAATTGATGTCGCCAAAGTAGCCGCGCAAAACGTTCAGGTGCAGTTGCTGGTGTGGATCTTCATCATGCGCATCATGATGCTGGTCTCCAGCACCGTGGCTTACTTCCTGAACGAAGGCATCGCCAAGGCGAGATACGGCAACGCCGATGAGATGAACTACGAAGCGCCGCTGACCTCGCTGGTGTGGCTCACCTCGATCGTCTCCATCGTGCTCACCTACATCGTGTCGTACCTGATCGTTCCGACCCTGGCTGGCGATTCGTCGCAATGGTGGAAGCTGGCGACCATCATCTCCTGCGGCACGCTGGCCGGTGCGGTTATTCCTGAGCTGGTGAAGGTCTTTACCTCCGTCCATTCCGGCCACGTGAAAGAAGTGGTGACCTCGGCGGAGGAAGGCGGTGCATCGCTCGACATTCTGTCGGGCCTGGTGGCCGGCAACTTCTCCTGCTACTACCTCGGCTTCACCATGGTGCTGCTGATGGCCATCGGCTATTACATGAGTACCTTCGGGCTCGGTGCCATGATGCTGGCGCCGGCGGTCTTCGCCTTCGGCCTGGTAGCGTTCGGCTTCCTCGGCATGGGCCCGGTGACCATCGCGGTCGATTCCTACGGCCCGGTGACCGACAACGCGCAGTCGGTATACGAGTTGTCGCTGATCGAGCAGATTCCGGGCATCGAGGGCGAGCTGAAGCGCGACTACAATATCAATGTCAACTTCGAGCGCGCCAAGCGCCTGCTGGAAGAGAACGACGGCGCGGGCAATACCTTCAAGGCTACGGCCAAGCCGGTGCTCATCGGCACCGCGGTGGTCGGCGCCACCACCATGATCTTCTCCATCATCATGGCGCTGACCAATGGGTTGTCGGCCGATGTCGATAAGCTGTCGCTGCTGCATGCTCCCTTTGTGTTGGGGCTGATCTCGGGTGGTGCCATCATCTACTGGTTCACCGGCGCTTCTATGCAGGCCGTCACCACCGGCGCCTATCGCGCGGTGGAGTTCATCAAGGCC
This sequence comes from Terriglobales bacterium, assembly GCA_035651035.1. GTDB lineage: Bacteria > Acidobacteriota > Terriglobia > Terriglobales > Acidobacteriaceae > Bog-257. The sequence continues at coordinate 12,811 of DASRGM010000249.1, read as the reverse complement.
AACATTCGTCTCGAAGGCGTGGAGAAGGCCTCGGTCGAAGATAGCAAGAAGGTCGTGGAGATCTGCACCCGCTACGCGCAGAAGGGCATGCTCAACATCTTTCTCGCGGTGTTCTTTGTCACGCTCGCTTTCGCGTTCGTGGAGCCGTTCTTCTTTATCGGCTACCTGATCTCGATTGCCGCCTTCGGCCTCTACCAGGCCATGTTCATGGCCAACGCAGGCGGCGCCTGGGACAATGCCAAGAAGATTGTCGAGGTCGAGCTGCAACAGAAAGGCACGCCGCTGCACGACGCGACGGTGGTTGGCGACACCGTGGGTGATCCCTTCAAGGACACCTCATCGGTAGCCATGAACCCGATCATCAAGTTCACCACGCTGTTCGGTTTGCTGGCGGTCGAGTTGGCGGTGCAATTGACCGCAACCAACGGCGCCGCTTTCAGTCACGTGCTGGCGGTGGCGTTCTTCCTGATTTCGTTCTTCTTCGTCTGGAAATCGTTCTACGGTATGCGCATCGTGAAGGCCCCGGCCCACAAGGAGCAACCCATGCCGGAGCTGACGGGTAGCGTACGGTAAAGCACCAGCAACCATTAATCAGCGTAACGTAAAGTACCAACAACCATTCATTAACAAGAGCGCCATCCCAAACGGGATGGCGTTTTATGCTTGGCCACAGGTCGTCGAAGATCTATGAGTGTTGTCCGTTTCCGTGCGTTCCGTGCGTTCCGTGCTTCCGTGGTGAGCTGCTTCTCTAAGCTGGGTGCCGGGTGCCCCACTCATTCGCGCTTTTCGAATGAGTGGGATTGTTGAGCTGCATCCTTAAACCTGCGGCGAAATCTTGTCCACGTGCAACCTTTCGCTCCGCCCCTTCATAAACTGTGAGGACAGGAACCGCATGAGCGCTGCTGGCAGCAAACACCCTTCACTCACCGCTGAGGTAAAGATTGTGTGACCAGCGGATCGCTCCGCAGATAGGCAGCCACCATATCGGTCACTAACGCATTCCCCGCGCGGGAGTAGTGCTCGTCGCCGAAGATGAAATCCTCCATATACCAGCAACCCGGCTGTTCGCGCGGGCAAGCCGATTTGTCTGCGAAAAACGCCGGAAACGCAGACACGAAGCCCCGGCACTTACCTTCGCACCAGGTACGCCAGATCTTTACTTGGCGCGACTCTACGCTGTCGTGCGCAAGCTGTGCGGGCCAGGGATAGACGACTACGCTGATCGGAATTCCTTGGTCCTTGAGCTCCCGCCATAGCTGGTCCATTTTGCTTTGTTCTTTTCGGATGCCGGCCTCGAGTCCCAGCGGGGCATAACCTATCTCGTATGGCTTGTCATCCGAGACAGGACGATAGGTCCAGGCCGAGCGCTCCAAATCAAATAGCTGCCCATGTCCTACATTCAACCTATAAATGCCATGCTTTACCGCGATGCGCCCAAAGTACTCCACAATACTATTCGTAACGAATAGGTGCTCCTTAATAAATGCACGCAAGCCGGTATAGAAGCCGCCATTGTGAATGATCGGTTCGGGCCCATCTACTGCGCCCGTCGGACTCTTGTCCTGGTAGAACGCCGCTTCATCCTGCGCGTCAGAGATGTCGACAAAGACAATGACTTCATCGAACTTCACTCCTTCGCGGAGTAGCTTACGGGTTACATTGAGATAGTTTGATGGAGAATAGCTCTCGACTCCACCATTCAGGAAAGCTATCTTCGGGAACATCGCTGCAAGCTGCCCGACATAGGTGTCTTTCCATGCGCTCATACCTTCGGTGAACGAGTCGCCCAGCAGCAAGATCCTGGGCCGCGATGCAACCAGCGGCACTTGCCGGACGCTCTGGTCCCTGAAACCTAAACTGTTCGTCGCAAAGGGATAGGATTCAGCGCCCCAGCGCCGGATGCACGAACAGTTCTCCCGCAACGAATGGTGCTGAACCGGGTCGAGCTTAAAGCAGATGTCGTTGGCATTGCCGGCCGCCGGTGTGCGCGACCGTCGAATGACCGAGTAAATGGCATCGAGTCCAAGGAACAGCACCAGACAGAACAGCAGGGAGAAGACTAAGGCGAGGTACTTCGTCGGAATCCGCTTAATGACCAACCTCGTTGGACACGGCTGACTGGCTCGGGGTCGCCAGCTTAGCGAATAGCTCAGTCGTTCGCATATGAGTAACGTTCGCGCGGGGTATTGACAGTCTAGCAGCTTTTTTCGAGTGGGCGAGCTCTGGGCCGGACACGATGGTGCGCGCGCTCGTTGCCAATGCGCCAGACGAGCACGTGTTCGAATTCACGCGCTATTGACCGGGCAGATGACGGGCACCCATGGGCGTGCGTTGGTTCTGGACTCTGTTGTTAGAATGAGTCACCCAAAAATCAGGACTCCAGCAGAACTGTCCTGCCGGCTTACGAATGCTTCGTTTTCGTGGACCAACGCTCATCCTTCTGTCTGTGCTGGCAGCGACCGGCCCTGTTCGCGCACAGCAAGCGCCGTCCACTCCCAGCCAGCCGTGGGACGCTTCGCTGGCGAAGCAGGCGTTGAAGGCTCCAGCCCCCAGCGCACCGCCGTTGAACCTGGATCCGGCGAAGGTCTACACCCTGGCCGAGCTGGTCAACATTGCCGAGCAGAACAATCCCGACACGCGCGTCGCCTGGCAGAACGCCAAGGCGCGGGCGTCGGAAGTAGGCATTGCGCAGTCCACGTTGTATCCCACGCTGGCTGCGGTCGCGCTGGCCGAGACCACCCGCGGCGACATCCTCCTCGATACCAGGTATGTTCGCCAGACGCTGGACTCGTTTGCTCCGTTGCTTTCCCTCGACTACACCATCTTCGATTTCGGGCGGCGCCTGCAGGAGGTAGCGATCAATCGCAATCGTCTGCTGGCGGCGAACTTTCAGTTTAACGACACCCATCGCAAGATCATCTTCCAGGTGATGCAGGCCTACTACCGGCTGCTGGATGCCAAAGGCCTTCAGCAGGCGGCGGAAGCGAACTTGAAAAACGCTCAAACCGTGCAGCAGGCCGCCGAGGCCCGGCTGCAGAACGGCCTGGCAACTTTGCCGGACGTGCTCGAAGCGCGCAGCGCCGCCGCGCAGGCTGACTACAATCTCCAGTCCGCCCTGGGAGCGTTGGAAATCGCGCATGGAGACTTGGCCACAGTCCTGGGCATTTCGCCCCTTACCCAATTTCAAGTGCAAAGTATTCAGGACATCAAGATGCCGGACAGCATTGAGGACACGGTGGAGGCGTCGATCGACAAGGCGCTGGCGCAACGGCCCGACTTGATGCAGCAGGTCGCGCAGCTGCGCGCCGCAGGCGCAGAGGTGAAAGCGGCGCGCCGGAATTATTTTCCGACGCTGAACCTCGATGGCGAAGCCGGCCTCGGCCGACGCTACGGTCAGCAGGTGGGCTTCCCCGGCGTTTACTCGCCCACCCACGAGGTCTGGGACGCGAGGCTCACCTTGAGCTGGACCCTTTTCGATGGCCTGGCGCGCGAGAACCGGCTGGCGCAGGCCCACGCCGATCAAAAGGAGGCCGCCGCCGCCATCGACTCCATCCGCGATCAGGTGGAAAACCAAGTGTGGGCCGCTTACTCGACTGCCAACACCGCGCTGCGCCAGCAAAAGGCGGCCGCGGCGCTGCTCGAATCCGCCACTGAGTCTTACAATGCTGCACTGGAGTCCTACAACTACGGCGTGCGTAGTCAGATCGATGTCGTATCGGCGCAACGCACCCTGGCCGATGCTCGCGCTACCGACGTTACCGCCCGCACCCAGCTGTTGACTGGACTCGCCACCCTGGCTTATCAAACAAGCGACTTGCTTTATGGGAAACGACCCTGAGATGAAGAACGAACTGTGGTACCCGGCGCGTTCGCGTCCGATGGCCGGTTGGCAAGCCTCGACCAGCCGGCGCCCATGGCGGCTCTCCTCCATTGCCTTGTGCGCGCCACCGATGCTCATGGCCACGGGCTGTTCCCGCGCGCCATCGTTCAACATTCTGGGATCGTTTTTCCCCGCCTGGATTCTCTGCGGGGTGCTCGGCATCCTGCTCACCGTCATCGTGCGTGTGCTGTTCGTGCGCTGGAAGTTCGAACCGGAGCTCTCGCCGCTGATCCTGATCTATCCCTGTCTGGCCCTGTTTTTTACGTTTTCCATCTGGCTGCTGTTCTTTAGCTGAATCGGAAAGAGGCACCATGGCGCAAATCGACACTCCTGTTCAGCAAGCAGGTCTACTAGGAAACGCGCCAACCGGCGACCCGGCTCGGCGCAGGCGTTGGGGAAGGATTGTGAGCGTAGCGATCCCTCTCGCCGCGTTGCTTACCGGTCTCCTCGTGATCTACCAGACTTCCCTATATCCGCGCACCGACGACGCGGAGGTTTTCGCCAATTTCATCGGCATGGCTCCGCAGGTGGATGGCCCGATCATCACCCTCGCCGTGCAAGACAACGCCTTCGTGAAACAAGGCGGCTTGCTGTTTGAAATCGATCCGCGTCCCTACCAGTACGCGTTGGAGAGGTCGCGATCGGAGCTGAACACGCTGGAAGGGCAGATCGTCGATGAGACCCGCACGATCGCCTCGCAGCAGAGTGCCGTCACGGCCGCGCAGGCCTATACCGACAGCGCCGCTGCCAATGTCGATCGGGCCGCCGCCGCAGTCAAGGAGGCGCAAGCCGGCTTGGCCAGCGCCAAGGCCGAGCTTGACCGCGACCAGGCAGAGCTGCTGTACACCTCCAACAACTTTCATCGCATCGAGCCCTTGCTGGCCCGCCAGTTTGTCACCGTCGACCAGGTGGACCAGGCCCGGACAGCCGTCACCGCCCAGCAGCAAGCCGTGGATCGCGCGCGCTCGCAAGTGGAGCTGGCCGAGGCGCAGGTCCTCTCCGCAAAGGCGCAATACGAGCAGTCGAAAGCCACCGTTCACCAGAGTCACGCGCAACTGACGCAGTCGCAGCACGGCGTCCTCACGCTCGATCCGCTGACCGCACAGCGCGAAGGCAAGAAGGCGAACATTCAAACCGCGGAGTACAACCTGAACAACACCCGCGTGTATGCGCCCTTCGACGCGCGCGTCACCAATCTCACTATCTCGCAGGGGGCCTACGCGCACACCGGCCAGCAGGTCTTCACGCTCATCGATACGCGCGTCTGGTGGGCCGTCGCCAACTTCCGCGAGACCCAGCTCCGCCACATTCATCCCGGCATGCACGCCGACGTGTACGTGCTTTCGCGTCCCAACAAGCGCTATGACGGCGTGGTAGACAGCGTCGGTTTTGGTGTACAGCCCGATGCGACGCTGGTAGGCTCCTTCTCGCCCGGACTTCCCGACGTGCAACGCTCGCTCAACTGGGTGCACCTGGCGACGCGCTACCCGGTGCGCGTGCGCATCGTCGCCGCCGAGACCGAACCGTTCCGCCTGAGCGAGTCAGCCGTGGTGGTCATGCGGCCCGATCGGCCGGACCAGGCGCATTAGTCATGTCCTCTCAGGACCAGGCATTACCCGCGATCGCGCCGGCCCGCACCCTGGACCAGGCCGTCGCCTGGTTCTGGCAATTCCTCAAGACCGAGCTCGCCCCCTATCCCGGCCGCGCCTGGGTCGTCGGCCGCATGACCATTGCCGCCACCATCATCATGGTTCTGGTGATGACCTTCCGTATTCCTTACGGATTTCAGGGCGCCATCTACACCTTCTTCCTCAGCCGCGAGAGTCTTCGGGCAACGCTGACGAGCGGCATCCGTATCGTCATTGTGTCTGCGATCGCGTCGGCATACACCCTCGTCACCATCGCGATGCTGGTGGCCGACCCGCTCACCCACTTTCTCTGGATTGCCCTGGCGCTGTTTCTGGTTTTTTTTGTCATTCGCATTGTGCCCGATTACGGGCTGGCCCTGGCCTTTGGCTTCACCCTGGCAGTCGCCATTCCCATCTGGGACCAGGCCACCGTCACCGTCAATGACCGTGTCGAGAACACACTGTGGGTGTGCTTCACGGTGATCATGGGTTCGGCGGTCACGGTTGCGGTCGAGTACGTCTTCCGCCGTGTCCATCCCATCACCGAACTCGAGCATGCCATCGACAGCCGCCTGCGTGTAGTGGAAGAGCTCCTGCGCCAAATCGCCGCGGAACAACCTGTCGGCGGCAAGCTGGAAAAAGATCTCGCGCTGTATTCAGGCCTGGGCATTTCCAGGATGCGACGACAGCTGCTGCGCTCCGATTACCCGCAGGAATTCGTCGCGCGCATGAACGTAGCGGTCGCCCTGTTAGGCCGTTTGACCGACCTTGCGTCCAGCATGCGCGCGCTCCGCTTCCCCCAGTCCGTGACTGTCCAGCCCTCCGATCGCGAGCGATGCGCGCGGCTGGCGGAGCGGGTCGCCGAGCTGCGGCAGAGTCTGGCGCAGCAGAAGTTCCCCGTTGTCATCGATATCCCCAGCCAGAGCCAGCCTTCCGGTCTGCCGCTTCTTCCCGAGATGGAGACCACGGTGGCGCTGATCCCACACGCCTTTTCCGGATCGCGGAGCCTTGACGATCTGTTTCGTCCGCCGCCGCTGATCGCGCAGGCGCAGACACGTCTGCTCGTGCCCGACGCCTTTTCCAATCCCGAGCATCTGAAGTTTGCCATTCGTGGCGGCCTGGCCGCCCTGCTGGCCTACGTCATTTATCAGTCGGTAAATTGGACCGGGATCAGCACCGCGATGATTACCTGCGTCGCCACAGCCTTGACGACCATTGGCTCATCGCGGCAAAAACAGTTTCTCCGTCTCGGGGGAGTGCTTGTCGGCGGCGTTGTCTTTGGCTTCGGCGCCCAGGTCTTCGTGCTGCCCTATGTCAACTCCATCGTGGGTTTCACGGTCGTGTTCGCCATCGTGACCGCAATCTCCGCCTGGATCGGCACGGCGACGCCCAGGCTCTCCTACCTGGGCGTCCAAGTCGCGCTGGCCTGGTATCTCATCAACCTGCAGGAATTCACCATCCAGAGCTCGTTGGCCGTGGCCCGCGACCGTGTGGTGGGAACACTGCTAGGTCTCACTTGCATGTGGCTTGTGTTTGACCGGCTGTGGGTGAAGGACGCGCTGCAGGAGATGCAGGAGGCGTTTTGCGGGAATTTGCGGCTGCTGGCCGAACTCATGGAGCCGCGCCGCAGAGGCGACGTGGTTGAGGTGGCGAAAAGGGTGGTGCAGTTGCGGGACCAGATCAACGATCGATTCAATACGGTGCGCGCGCAGTCTGATGCCGTATTGTTTGAGTTCGGGCCCGCCCGCCAACGAAAGCTCGCGATGCGCGACGACTTCCGCCGCTGGCAGTCGCCCATCAGCATTCTTGCCCAGGTACAGATCACGTTCCTGCAATACTTTTTCGAGGAACGCTTTCCTGAGTTGCCGCAGCCGATCGCCGACGCCGAGGCCGCCTTCGAGCGAGATATGGCAGGAGTTGCCAGGGCCATGGCCGACGAGACAGGTGGATTGGCCCCGAGCGCTGTCCCCGACATACAACAATCAGCGCAGCGATTGCAGCAGGAGATCAAGAAATACTACGAGGCCTCCGGCGTCCCAGTCCCCCCGCCGCTGCTAGACATGATGACGCTGACCCAAAATCTCGCCTCGGTTGCGGCGCCGCTGCATGATGACATCCACTACACTTTCTCCACTCCCCACCTCGCCGCCGTGCATCGCCCCGAGCTGAAGCTGAAAGAAGCTTGACGGCTCGGCGACAATCGTTCAGACATGCCGGAGCTGCCCGACATCGCCGCCTATCTTCACGCGCTGGAGCCGCGCATCATCGGGCAGCCGGTCCAGCACATCCGGCTGGCCAGTCCCTTCCTGCTTCGCACGCTGGAGCCCGCTCCCGCCGAGGCGGAGGGCCGCACAGTGCGCGAGTTGCGGCGCATCGGCAAGCGCATTGCCATCGGCCTGGAAGGCGACCTCTGGCTGGTGTTGCACCTGATGATTGCCGGCCGGCTGCACTGGCGGCCGCGCGGTGCGAAGCTGGGCGGACGCCAGAACCTCGCCGCCTTCGATTTTCCCGAGGGCTCGCTGGTGCTCACCGAGGCCGGCGCCAAGCGGCGCGCCTCGCTGCATGTCCTGCGGGGCACCGACAGCCTGCAAGCGCTAGATCCTGGCGGCATCGACGTCTTCGCCGCCGATCTCGCCGACTTTCGCCACGCGCTCAGCGCGGAGAACCGCACCCTCAAGCGCGCTCTCACCGACCCGCGCATCCTCAGCGGCATCGGCAATGCCTACTCCGACGAAATCCTGCACGCAGCGCAGCTGTCGCCCATCGCGCTCACCCACAAGCTGCAGCCGGATGAATGGGAGCGGCTGTTTGCCGCAACACGCCACACCCTGCAGCTGTGGATCGATCGCCTGCGCAGCCAGGCCGAAGCGCGCTTTCCGGAGAAGGTGACCGCCTTCCGCCCGGAGATGGCGGTCCATGGACGCTACGGCAAGCCCTGCCCGCATTGCGGCCAGACGATCCAGCGCATTCGTTATGCCGATAACGAGACCAACTACTGCCCGCAGTGCCAGACCAGTGGCAAGCTGCTCGCCGACCGCAGCCTCTCGCGCCTGCTGCGCTCCGACTGGCCGCGCACCCTCGACGAACTCGAAGCCCTTAAGCGTCGTTAGAAGATTCTGATTAACCCTCGTTCTCTTCTGAAGATGAAGAGGCATGGCTTCACAGTTTGCTGAAAACTGATTTCGACGAGCTGTTCGGGTAGAGCTGGCCTTCAGGCCAGCGTCTAAGCCGTTATTTCCGATCCCCAAGCCGGCTTCAGCCGGCGGCATCCCAGCCTGCAATGTTCAGCCGTCACAAGCCTCCCTTGGCCCACTCGCTATAATTGCTGGAGCCGCGGGGCCCACATTCCAATCTTCTCCGTGTCCTCTGTGCCTCTGTGGTGAAAACGCTTTTCCGGCAGGCCAACATGACCATCATCAAGCAGGACGACCTCATCCAAAGCGTAGCCAACGCGCTGCAATTCATCTCCTACTACCACCCGGTCGACTTCATCCAGAGCATGACGCGCGCCTACGAAAAGGAGAAGTCGCCGGCGGCGCGCGACGCCATCGCGCAGATCCTGATCAACTCGCGCATGTGCGCCGAAGGCCATCGCCCCATCTGCCAGGACACCGGCATCGTCACCGTCTTCCTCAAGGTCGGCATGAACGTCCAGTGGGAGGCCACCATGAGCCTCGAAGACATGATCAACGAGGGCGTGCGCCGCGCCTATCTGCACGAGCACAACGTGCTGCGCGCCAGCATCCTCGCCGACCCCGCCGGCAAGCGCAAGAACACGCAGGACAACACGCCCGCGGTGATCAACGTCGAAATCGTTCCCGGCGACAAGCTCGATATCCACGTCGCGGCCAAGGGCGGCGGCTCGGAGGCCAAATCGAAATTCGCCATGCTGAACCCGTCGGACTCCATCGTCGATTGGGTGCTGAAGACCGTCCCCACCATGGGCGCGGGATGGTGTCCGCCGGGCATGCTCGGCATCGGCATCGGCGGCACCGCCGAAAAAGCCATGCTGCTGGCGAAAGAGTCGCTGATGGAAGAGATCGACATTCTCGACCTCATAGAGCGCGGGCCGCAGACGACGGCCGAGAAGCTCCGCGTCGAACTCTACGACAAGATCAACAAGCTGGGCATCGGCGCGCAGGGACTGGGCGGCCTCACCACCGTGCTCGACGTGAAGGTGAAGGACTACCCGACGCACGCCGCCAACCTGCCGGTCGCGATGATCCCCAACTGCGCCGCCACGCGCCACGTGCATTTCACACTCGACGGCTCAGGCCCGGTCGCGCTCGCGCCGCCCTCGCTCGAAGACTGGCCCACGCTCACCTACAATCCCGCGGGCGCGCGCCGCGTCAATCTCGACACCATCAGCCGCGAAGAGGTCGCCACCTGGAAGCCGGGCGAGGTCATTCTGCTCAGCGGCAAGCTGCTCACCGGCCGCGACGCCGCCCATAAGCGCATGACCGAGATGCTGAACAAGCAGGAAGCGCTGCCCGTCGATTTCACCAACCGCTTCATTTACTACGTCGGCCCGGTCGACCCGGTGCGCAACGAAGTCGTCGGCCCCGCCGGCCCTACCACCGCCACGCGCATGGACAAGTTCACCCGCCAGATGCTGCGCGAAACCGGCCTGCTGGGCATGGTCGGCAAGAGCGAGCGCGGCCCTGAGGCGATCAAGGCCATCCGCGAGCACAAGGCCGTTTACCTGATGGCCGTCGGCGGCGCCGCCTACCTGGTCTCCAAGGCCATCAAGAAGTCGCGCGTCCTGGCCTTCCACGATCTCGGCATGGAAGCGATCTACGAATTCGAAGTCGAAGACATGCCGGTAATGGTGGCGGTCGACGTCAACGGCGAATCCGTCCACGAGACCGGCCCGCGCGAGTGGCAGGCCAAGATCGCCGAGCTGGTAGAGATTGGGTAAGGGCAGCTAACTCCTAGCAACTGGCGACTAGGGGATCGCCACCGCCGACTGTTCCGCTACTGCAACCCGGCCGTCTCCCGCCGCGCCTGCATGCGATCGCTATGCTCCGCCGCGGAAAGATAGGCGCCGCCCAGCAGCAGCATCCCATTCCAGAACGACCAGAAGATCAGCGTCACCGACACCGAGAACGGCCCGTAGACTTCCTGGAAGTTTAGCCACGGCAGCACCAGAATGTACAGATACTTTGCCCCTTCGGAGAGCAGGCCGGTAACAATGGCCGCGGGCAGCACCGCGCGTATCGGTACTTTGCCGTGCGGCAGCAGCCAGTAAATCAGGAAGTAGATACAGATCGTCGCCGCAATTGCCGAGGCCTTCATGACAACGAACCCGAGGCCCGCGAAGATGAAGCCGTCGCCCAGCGCGCGTCCCAGCACGCGCAGGTTGTGCGCGGTAAGCGCAATCGACAGCATGGCCAGGCAGCCGCAGGCCAGCGCCAGTCCCAGCGATACCACCAGGTTCATCAGGTAAGAGCGGTTCTTCTTGAATCCCCAAACGCTGTTCAGCGCAACTTCCAGCGGCAGGAACACGCCCGTCGACGCAATCAGCAGCATGACGAACGACAGCACCTGTCCCCGCCCCTGCACGCTCGCCAGAAATTGCAGGTTGCGGATGACGAAGTCCTGATTGCTGGGCAGATAATCGCGCACCAGCTGCAGCACCACGTTGTACATCTCCTGCGAATGAAACACGCGGTGCACCACCGTCAGCAGCAGGACGATGAATGGGAAGAACGAGAGAATGGAATTCGCCGCCACCGAGAAAGCATAGGTATGCACCTCGGTCTGCATCAGGTAGCGCAGGGTGGAGAGCCCATGCCGTCGCAGGCGATGCGACAGGCTGTAGGTCTCGGGCAAATGGCGGAAGAGTTCTTGCCGCGTGTCTTCGGCAAGGATGCGGCGCGCCACGCTGCCCGCGCCAAGCGGGGATGGCCGGGCATCGATCGTGGCCGAGGGCTTTAGTGCCGGCGAAGCCGCGCTGGCGGTCGATGATCCACTCCGAAAAGGCCCGGTCTGGCTGTTATTTTCGGGCGCTTCGGAACTGCTGGGGCTCATCGTAATCATCGTACCAGAGCGAGCCAGGGTGACCTAAGGCCCGATTCGCTCGCTTGGAAAACGCCGCCCGTCAAGATTACTTTGGAAAAGGCCGCGAAGTTACTGTAAAAGAAATCGTTGCCAAATCAGCAGAGTTCCTGTAATCATTTCCTGCTCCCCTCCGATAGAACTAAGGTGGAGCTTTCGGGGCCTCCGAAACGCGGATTTGGGTTGATGTTTCTGTCAGCAGTTCAAATTGGGGTAGTGCACGGGTTCCAGGAATGTGCCTCGGCGCGTCAGCAGTAGTGCTCCGCCACAGCATACCCTTGGAGCCTTTTCCATTGCCAAAAAGCTGCGAACTGAGCCGCAACCCTTGTTTCCCGGCAACGACAGGACCTCTTTCCTGCTCCCTCAGAGCGGGGCGGTCCGCGAAGCAGGGGTGATTTGCTGTTCAATTCGAAAGGAGTGGGTTGTGAGAGAGAAAGGTACTGTGAAGTGGTTCAATGGGGCGAAGGGCTACGGCTTTATCCAGCGGTCTACGGGCGAGGACGTTTTCGTACACTTCTCGGCCATCCAGGAGAACGGCTACCGTAGCTTGAATGAAGGCGAGACGGTAGAGTTCGACCTGACGAAGGGGCCGAAGGGCTTCCAGGCGGCAAACGTCGTCAGAGTGTAGCGCTCGAGCAGGGGTCGCGCTCCCTGGCGTCGCGGCCAATCACGGCTTCTGCACTGCGCCGAAACCATCACCCTCCCGCAAGGGAGGGTTTTTTGCTTGCGGCCATTGGCAATGGCCAGTAGCAGCCGAAACAGTTTGCCAAAAACCCGTTGCAACGAGCCGTTCAGATAGAGCTGGCCGCTGTTGGCCTGCGGCTGAAGCCGTGGCCTCAGACAAGCTCTGGGAGCCGGAGGCGCCCGTTTGGCGGGCCAAAGACCCATCGCTCGCGGCAGCGTTCTCGCATCGAGCTGCGTAGCAGCGGCTGCGGTTCTAGCCCCGGGCGAAAGCCCGGGGTCTGCTGCGCCTCGAAAGTTGTTGGCTGCGTAGCGGGCCCGCACCTCAAGAGAGAGATCCGCGAGGCCATATCACGCTTCTGAACGCACCCCCGGGCGGGCGCCCAGGACCACAGTCGCTTGCTACGCAGCTCGATTAGGGTGCGGTCGCACTGGGGCGCCGAATGCCAACGGCTAATCGTTCCCACCGAAGATCGCCGCGCACAATCGGCCCAGCTCTCGGCAATCCTCATCGCTCAGCCCGCTTAAGACGCTCGCGACCTCGGCATCAACCTGCGGCTCCATG
>DASRGM010000248.1:0-4225 GCA_035651035.1 Terriglobales bacterium | reverse complement strand
GGAGCGGTGTCCGGCAATGCGGGGCAGATGACGGCGTTTGGCCCAGCGGCCGTTTCCGTCCATGATGATGGCGATGTGATGGGGCAACCGCTCCAGAGCGAGGCGGGAGTAGATCTCGGCCTCTTTGCGGTTCAGCCCCGCAGGCACTTGAGCGCGCAAGGCGTACCTCGAATCACCTCGAAAGTAGCATAGGCGGCAGGGGGTTGCAATGAAGTCGGCTTCGCGAAATGACGGCGAATGGCGGCTTGAAGGCGCGTGTATTCCTCAGGCAAAGCGGCCGCCCAAGTCTCAAACATGCTATCGAAGCAGTAGGATGCGTAGAATAGCCAGAGGGGCCCAATGAGCTTGAATACCGTCCAGGAGATCGAACGCGCAATCGCGTTCGCCCGGCGAGTTGGAAGAGCTCTACGCATGGCTTGACCGTCATTGCCCGCAGCCGATTGACGCGCAACTTAAAGCCGATCTCGATGCAGGTCGCATTGACGACCGTATCCGTCGCGCATTCGCTGACCACAAAGCCGGCGGGACCGAGCGACACTAAGACCACCTGACCCCTGAACCCTGCCGAGCGCATCCTGAAATACAGTTCCTATCGGTTGTAGAACGGCATGGGACCGCGCAGGTTCTGCCAGACTTCGTCGCACGCCTTCACGACCTCTTCGGTGAGCGGACCATCGGCGACAGTGGCCAGGTTCTCGTCCAGTTGCTCCATGCGCGAGGCGCCGAGGATGATGCAATCGCTCGCCGTATGATGCAGCAGCCAATTCAGCGCCAGGCTGACCAGCGAGCGTCCGCGCTTCTCGGCGATCTTGCGCAGCTGCTCGACGGCGCGGAACTGCTGCTCGTGCCAGTAGCGGTCCTGATACAGCTTGTTGCTGTCGAAGCGCGTGCCCGGCGTGACGGTCTCCTGGCGGTGCTTGCCGGTGAGCAGACCGCCCGCCAGCGGGTTATAGACGATGTTGGAGATGCCGAACTGCCTGCACATGGGAAGAAATTCCTGTTCGATGCCGCGCGCAATCAGGTTGTACATCGGCTGCGAGAGGTAGGGAGCGCGCCAGCCGCGATCTTTGGCGATCCACAGCATTTCGACCACCTGCCAGCCGGCGTAATTCGACTGTGCCGGATAGCGCACCTTCCCTTGCTTCACCAGCGACTCCATGGCCTCCAGCGATTCTTCGATCGGGACATCGTGGTCGGGCATATGGAGGTAGTAGAGGTCCAGGTAGTCGGTGCCCAGCCGCTCGAGGCTCTCGTCGATGGCGCGCAGAATGGCCTTCCGCGATAACCCTTGCTGGTCGGGCTCCTCTCCCATCTGAAAACGGACCTTGCTGGCTATGACCAGCCGATCACGCTTGCCTTTGATGGCGTGACCCAGCATGGTTTCGGCGACGCCCTTCTGGTACATGTTCGCCGTATCGAAGAAGTTGATTCCGGCATCGATGCAGCGGTTCACCAGTTGCGTGGCTCCCGCCTGGTCGAGCGGCTTGCCGAAGGTCATGGTGCCAAAACAAAAGCGGGAGACCTGAAGATCGGTGTGCTTGAGAGTGATCGTCGGAATATTCATAGTCGGAAAGTTACTGCCACGTAGAGATGATTTTCGGCATGACCGAGATTGGGCGCCTGATTGATGCCCTCCGCAACAATTGTTGGTGTCACACGTCGTACAGCTGCTTCGACATAGTAATGAAGTGAATGGGCCGGGTGGCGTTCCGGATAACCTCCGCCGGTTGCGTGCCGGTTTCGACAAAACCGAATTTGCGATAAATGTCCGGCAGTTCGTTGCGCAAATTTACGATCCGGATATCGATGGTCTTGCACCCGGCGGCACGGAAGTAATCTTCGGCCTCGCGCATCATGCGTGCACCAAGCCCCCGCCGTTGCCGCGCAGGATCGACCGACAGCGTGCCCAGATATCCCCGTTCTCCCGTTATTTTCACCCACACGCATGCCGCGATGTAGTCGCCTTCCGTCAGCAGCAGGAACTTGCCTTCCTGCATCATCTGCCGAAGCTGCTCGGCATTTATCCGATCAGCGTTCTTGAAGAAACGCTCGACCGCAAATGCGTTATTGATGAGCGAGACGATTGCGTCGACGTCCACCGGCGACGCCTCACGTACCACGTACTGCGCCACTGCTTGCATGTCCTCTACAGCTATTGTCCAACAAACCAGCGGAGAGGGTGGTTGAAAATGATCACGCTGCGAGCTCCGGCTTTGGTCGCCGGTGAGGTTGCAGCTTACGGCGGAGACGGGTGTCAATGTCGGGAAACGGTTTGTGAAAGTTTTCCTGAACTTTCAGAAAAGCCATTGCATTCTGGAAGCTGAGCAGTGCACAATCGCCATCACCAGTTGCTGAGTCGATCCGAAGTCGCCTGCCCCCAGCAGCTAAGGCGAACTCTGACAAAAGCGGTTGAACCACTGGGAGGCATCCGTGTGCTTGCGGCCAGTGTCTGAAACCGTAAACCCAGCTTCGACAAACACATATTAAGACACAGAGGACAGGAACATGGCAGCTCGCAGTAAAGGCAACGGGGTGTGCGCTTACGAATGGCCGGCGAAGTTCGCCGTGCCGGCAATGGTCCTATTGATGATTCTTGCGGTGCAGCCGTCGGCAAAGGCACAGACCTACACCGTGATCCATAACTTCGCCGGCGGGCTAGACGGTTCCGAGCCATCCTCCGGCGTCACTATTGACCGCGCCGGCAACCTCTACGGATCGACCTTCGAGGGCGATGCTGGGACGGGCACCGTGTACAAGCTGACCCACCGCAGCGGCGGCTGGGTGTTGACGCCGCTCTATTACTTCTCGGTGATGAGCAACGGAACCATTCCTTACGATCGGCCTACTTTCGGCCCGAATGGCAGCATTTATGTCAGCACCGGCTACGGCGGAATTGGTCCCTGCGTGACCTATAACGGCACCGGCTGCGGCACGATGGTCAACTTGCAGCCGCCAATCACGCCGCCGGTTTCGCCGACACAGCCCTGGCTGGAAACCGTGCTCTACAAGTTCTCCGGGGGCAGCGACGGAGCCAATCCCTACAGCGGCGACATTATCTTCGACCAGGCCGGCAACATCTACGGGACGACGTTCAATGGCGGCTCGACCACCAACTGTCCGACCGGCTGCGGCGTCGTCTACAAACTGGTCCATGGCAGCGGCGGCTGGACCGAAACCGTGTTGCATAGCTTCAACGGCAGCGACGGAACGCATCCCTGGGCAGGAGTGACCTTCGATTCCGCCGGCAACCTCTACGGAACCACCTCGGGCGGCGGGGCAAACGGGTTTGGCACCGTATTCGAGCTGTCGCCTAGCGGCGGCTCGTGGACGTTGCAAACGTTGCACAGCTTTGAGGGCGGCAACGACGGCGCGTATGTCTACGCCGGGCTGATCTTCGATGGCGCTGGAAATCTGTATGGGGCCACGGCCAGCATGGGATCCGGTACCGGCGGCACGGTCTTCGAACTGAGCCCCTCCGGCGGCGGCTGGACTTACAATCGGCTCTATTCCTTCGCCGGCCCCAACGGAGGCCTGTATCCCGGACCCGTGGCCAACCTGGCCTTCGACCAGCACGGCAGCCTCTATGGGACAACGCACCTGGACGGGGCTTTCAACTTCGGGGCCATCTTCAAGCTGACGAACAGCGGCAGCGGGTGGACCTACACCTCGCTCCACGACTTTACTGCCGGCCTGGACGGAGGCTACCCGCGCTCCAACATCACCTTCGATTCCAGCGGCAACATGTATGGCACGGCCGCAGAGGGCGGCAGCGGCAACCTGCAGAACTGCGTAGGATCCTGCGGAGTGATCTTCGAGATGACGCCGTAGACCAGTCCCCGGGGCTCAAATCGATTTAGCCGATTCGGATAACTGGATTGTAAGCAACCAGTTCCGGGCGGCAGGAGACTCTGTCGAGAGGGGTCTCTGAGCTTGGCGTGTAGGGAAATTGGGTAGAACAATGTCGCAAACGGCTGCACAGGTGTTAATCAAAAGCTGTTGCAGCAATTGAACTTAGCATGGCAGCAGGATTGCACCTTTGACACCAGCCTCTCTCGCTATGGGGCTGATCCGGGTCTACCTGAACTGAACCTAAAGGAGGGTTCGATCCTTGAAACTGCGTATCGCTTTGCTGTCACTGCTCGCACTGTGCTTGGTGGCCATTCCGGCTTTGGCACAGACAGATCTTTATGACAACGGCGCTATCAACGGCACGGCCGATGCTTGG
>DASRGM010000247.1:0-39266 GCA_035651035.1 Terriglobales bacterium | reverse complement strand
ATCGCATTCAGCAAACGCAAGCGCAACTACAGGACCTGGCGGCGCAGATCGCCAAAGCTCACGGAAAAGAACGAGAGCAACTGCTGTTGCAGCGCGACGCCCTGCAGGGCGACCTCGAACTGGAAAAGATGATCCAGGACGCGCTGCAGAAAATTTCCAGCGTGAGTGCGAGCACCGAAGCCAACGGCAGCGCTTTGGCCGCTCAGATCAATCAACTGAAACAGTCGGTGCCGGAGGTATTCGCGGCCAAGAAAGAAGCCAAGTCGTCCTCCGCCCAAGGCTCGAAATCCTCACGGGCGCAAAGCAGCGGTCTCTTTGGCCTGAGCTCGATCCTCTTCGGCCAGATGCGCGACATTCATGAGATCGATCAGGTCATCTCAGAGACGACACGCCTGCGCAACACCGCCGACAAGCTTAACGCGCCTCTGCGCGACCGCATCAGGGGCCTGGTGCAGCAAGGGCGCAGCATGGTCGACCAGGCGCCCAGCACCGACCCGCAGCAGATCGCCGCCACCCGCTCGCAATTCGAGTCGCTGACCGCGCAATTCAAGCAGGTCGCCGACGCCGCCGTCCCGCTGCGGCAGGAAACCATCCTGCTCGATGACTGCAAGGGCGACGTCGTGCAATGGCGCAACTCCATCAGCGCCGAGTACACCCGAGTGCTGCGCTTGCTGCTCACCCGGGTAGGCGCGATTCTCATCGCCCTGGCGTTCGTCTACTTGCTGTCGTACCTGTGGCAGCGCGCCACGTATCGCTACATCCGCGATGTGCGCCGGCGGCGCCAGCTCACGCTGATTCGCCGCGTCGTGGTCGGCTTCCTGATGGTGTTGGTCATTCTGGCCGGCTTCATCAGCGAGTTCAGCTCGCTGGCGACGTTCGCCGGATTCCTCACCGCGGGCATCGCGGTCGCGCTGCAGACCGTCATCCTGTCTATCGCGGCATATTTCTTCCTGATCGGGCGTTACGGCGTGCGCGTCGGCGACCGCATCACGGTGTCCGGCGTCACCGGCGACGTGATCGAGATTGGCCTGGTGCGGCTTTACCTGATGGAGTTGTCAGGTACGGGGATTGACCTGTACCCCACCGGACGTGTGGTGGTCTTCTCGAATTCCGTGATGTTCCAGGCGGCGCCATTCTTCAAGCAGCTGCCCGGGACAGCCTACGCCTGGCATGAAATCGCGGTGACGCTCGCACCTGAAGCTGACCTGGCACTGCTTGAGCGGAAACTGCTGGATGCGGTGAACTCTATCTTTGCGCAGTATCGGCACAGCATCGACCATCAGCATGCGCTCGTCGAACGGATTCTCGATACGTCGATCGCCGCGCCCGTACCAGTTGCAAAGGTGCGATTCGCCGACGCCGGCCCGGAGGTCGTCGTGCGCTATCCGGTCGAGATCTCGCGTGGCGCCGAGATTGACGATCAGATCACCCGCAAGCTGATGGAGACCATCAACGGCGATGCGCAGCTTAAGGCGGCAGTAGCGGTATCACCCAAGCTCCGGGCGGCGATCAAGGCGTAGAGCGGAAATCCAACACTCACTTACGAATGGGTGCCCCATTCTTCGCGCCCGCAGGCCTGAAGATGGTCCCGCGCTATGCCAGTGGCTGCATTCCGCCCACTTCGGTTTTTCCAACCATGACTGAAAACAGCACGAGCGGGCCATTCGCACGGCGCTCAGTCCTGTCGCGGGGACGACGGATAAGACAACGTCACAGCTCCCAGGCCCGGATATTGATAGAATCAAGGGTTTCGAAGTTCTTATGGAAGGATGCCATCATGCCTGAAGCTACCCTGCAACAAGCCTCCGCGCCGGCGCCATTAATCGCCCTCACCGAGGACGAACAGCTCTTCCGCGATACCGTTCGCCAATTCGCCGACGAAAGCGTCCGCCCGCACGTCCGCGAAATGGACGAGAAGGGCGTCTTCGAGCACTCGCTCATCGACCAATTTTTCGAACTCGGCCTTATGGGTATCGAGGTCCCCGAGCAGTACGGCGGTGGGGCAGGCACCTTCTTCGAGGCCATCCTCGCAGTCGAGGAGCTGTCGCGCGTCGATCCCTCGGCCGGCGTCGTCGTCGATGTGCAGAACACGCTGGTTAACAACGCGCTGCTGCGCTGGACCACCGAAGAGCAGAAGAAGCGCTACCTGCCACGCATGTGCAAGGACACCGTCGGCGCCTATGCCCTTAGCGAGGCCGCCTCCGGCTCCGACGCCTTCGCGCTGCAGACGCGCGCCGAACTGAAGGGCTCGGAGTACGTGCTGAACGGCCAAAAGCTGTGGATCACCAATGGCAAGGAAGCGGGCGTCTTCATCCTGCTGGCGACCGTCGATCCGTCCGCCGGATACAAGGGCATCACCGCGTTCATCGTCGAGAAGAGCTTCCCCGGCTTTTCGGTGGGCAAGAAGGAAGACAAGCTGGGCATCCGCGCCTCCAGCACCTGTGAACTGATCCTGGAAGACTGTCGTGTGCCCAAGGAGAACGTGTTGGGCGAGGTCGGCAAGGGCTACAAGATCGCCATCGAGACGCTGAACGAAGGGCGCATCGGCATCGGCGCGCAGATGCTGGGCCTGGCGCGCGGCGCCTGGGAGTTCGCCGTGAAGTACGCGCAAGAGCGCAAACAGTTCGGCAAGTCGATCTCGGAGTTCCAAGGTATCCAGTTCCAGATTGCGCAGATGGCCACCGAGATCGAAGCCGCGCGCATGCTGCTCTACAACTGCGCGCGCATGAAAGACGCGGGCATGAGCTTCCTGAAGGAAGCGGCGATGACCAAGCTGTTCTGCTCGCAGGTGGCCGAACGTGTGGCGTCACTGTGCGTGGAGATCTACGGCGGCTATGGGTTCACGAAAGATTATCCTGTCGAGAAATTCTTCCGCGACTCGAAGATCGGCAAAATCTACGAAGGCACCAGCAACATGCAGCTGCAGACGATCGCCAAGCTGGTGATGAAGTAGTGGTCGGTGGCTAGTGGTCAGTGGTCCGTAAGTACCGGGTGCCCCGGGTCTCGCGGTGTTCGAGGCCCGGGAGGTCCTCATCCCCAAGCCGGCTAAACGTGCTCTCAATTATGGCAATATTCCGACGTCACACCGACCCAGGTCTCGTAAAGCGCGAGACCTGGGGCACCCGAAGGTTGCCGACAGGCAGACTTCTCGCTTCGTTCGTGATGAGAATCTTCCGTTTCGTGGCGTTGGTTACTTTCGCCTCCTCTGTTGTCGTTTTTCAAATTGCAAGTGGCCCTCTTCGGGGCTATCCTGCGCGGTAAAGCGCCTCCCAGTCTGTAAGACCCCCAAACAAGGAGAATTGCCGTGCATCGCAGACTACTGCCTTGTCTGTTCCTAATTGCCGTCGTTTCCATCAGCAATGTCGCATTCACGCAAAGCAATCCCTGCAACGGCATCAGCGTAGGGCCGGAGGGCAGCCTGAACGGCTTCGTTCCTTTCCTGCCGAGCAGCCTGTGGAACACCGACATTGCCGGCGCGCCGGTCGATCCCGACTCGGACGCCATCATCAATCTCATCGGCTCCAGCAAGCCGCTGCATCCCGATTTCGGCTCCGGCCTGTATAACGGCCAGTCGATCGGCATCCCCTACTATGTGGTACCCGGTGTCGAGCCGCTGGTGTTCGTCAACTACAACCTGTACGGCGACGAGAGCGATCCCGGGCCTATGCCGATCCCGTTCACCGCGCAGATCGAGGGCTATCCCAATCCCGGCAACGGCGATCGCCACGTGCTGATTCTCGACAAGGGCAACTGCTGGCTCTACGAACTCTACGGCACGTATCGGCTGAATCCCGGGCTTTGGGTCGCCGGCTCCGGAGCGGTGTGGGACCTGGAATCCAACGAACAGCGGCCTTACACCTGGACCTCGGCGGACGCGGCAGGTCTGCCGATTTTTCCTGGCCTGGTGCGCTATGACGAAGTCGCCGCCGGCGCCATCAACCATGCCATCCGCGTGACGCTTCAATACAGTAAGCAGGCCTTCACGCCGCCGGCCTCGCATTGGGCGGCAACCTCCAGCAACCAATATGCGGCACCGATGGGCATGCGGTTGCGCCTGAAGGCAAGCTTCGACATCTCGGGATATCCGCCCGAGGACCAGGTGATCCTCACCGCGCTGAAGCAGTACGGCATGATCATGGCCGACAATGGCACGTCGATGTTCATTACCGGCACACCCGACAGCCGCTGGAACAACGACAACCTCGGGCAGCTGCGGCAGGTCACGGCGTCGGATTTCGAGGTCGTACAAATCTCGCCGCTGTACACGCCGCAGAACTATCCCACGGGACCGAACCCCACGATCAACAGCTTCACCGCGACATCATCGAGCGGCCCAGGGCAGCCGGTGACGCTGAGCTGGAACGTCAGCAACGCCCAGTACATTGTGGTGTCGCTGGCCGTGGGAGCCACGCGGGATACCAGCGCCGTCGTGTATCCGAGGACTACGACGACTTACATCCTGTACGCGACCAACCAATACGGGCGCAGCACGGCGCAGATGACGGTGGTGGTTCCGTAGTGGCTCTTGGCTGTTGGCTTTTGGCTCTTAGCTGTTCCCTTTGGTGTCAGGATTTCTGCGATAGCTGAGAAGCCGAAGAGGTGCGACGGTGCTGTGTCTTCAGCATTGCCTTAGATCGTTTCCAACGCCCCGCCACACATCTGCATCCAACTCTGCTCAGAGGAAGCTCTGAATTGCCGAAAGGCGAAGCGAAGGTTATGAGACTCATTCAAGGCATCTTGGGCGGCGCGATCGTGGCGCTGGCACTGTCCATCACCTTGCCGGCGCAACAAGACACCTCCGGCATCAAGGCCAACGCGGGCGAGGCTTCCCAGCCGGCAGCGTCGTCCAACGGACCCGGGGGGCGCGTAGCGTCCGACATCCCGACAGCCCCGGCCCAGTCACCGGACAAAACGCCGCCCGGACCCGCCGCGACTTCACCCTCCAGCACCGGCTCCACGTCCAACTCGGCCGCAGCCGAGGACAATCCTTACGATCCGTACCTGGAGCCGCCGCCGCTGCCCAAGGGCAAGGCCACGCTGATCGGCGGCATCGCCACTACGGTGGACCACGTCCGCAATCACATTACGGTTGAGCCGTTTGGGGGTGGAAAGAAGGTGAAGGTTTTCGTCGACGAGCGCTCGCACATTTATCGCAACGGCGTTGAGACGACCGTGCTAGGCGTCCACAAGGGCGATCGCGTCTACATCGATACCATGCTCGACCCGGCCAATAATAAAATCTTCGCTAAGAACCTGCGCGTTATCACCGACACTGGGCTGGCCGAAGTTCGCGGGCAGGTGGTCGCAACTAACCCCGGCAAAGGCACCGTCACAGTGCGCGATCAGTTGTCGGCGAAGCCGGTAACTTTCTCGTTAAGCAGCGGTACCAGCTACAACTCCACCAAGGGCCAGGCGAACGCGAGCGATGTGCAGCCGGGCTCATTGATCGACGTGCAGTTTTCGCCGCGCCGCGGGGACCGCGATATGGCGCGCGTGATCACCGTGGTGGCCAAGCCGGGCGACAACTATGTTTTTGCCGGCGTCGTCAGCCACTTGGACCTGCGCACCGACTCGATGTTCATCGATAACAAGAGCGACGACCAGAGCTACGAACTGCACTTCACGCCGGCCGCAGTCGCCGATATGGAACAACTGAAGGTCGGTTCCCAGGTAACCGCACGCGCCATTTTTGACGGCAAGCAGTACCAGGCCAACAACATCACCATCGACAACTCGCCGGCAGAGTCCGAGCAGTCGAAGGCGCAGTAGCGTCGTCCAATAAAAAACGGCTTCAGCCGCTGAAGCAAGCGCCTGGCAACGCTTGCCCTGGCGGCTGAAGCCGATTTTGTTTGTCCAGTAACCCGGACGGGACTCTGGAAAACTGGTCTAGTGCAGCAGCCCGTACACCGACACCTGGTTCTCGGCACCCACGAAGACGTGGCCGTCGGCGATCGTGGGAATGACAAATTTCACCGCATCGCCAGGATTGTCGCGCGAGGGGTTCTGCTGCGAGTTGTAGAGTTCGGTACCCAGATCGTTCGCCCGGTACGCGCGCAGGACCGCCTCCCCGCCGCCGTAATTATCCGTCTCCACTACCCAGACGATGCCATTGCCGGTGCCGTTAGAGGAGATCGCCGGCGTCGGCCCGGGGAAGTTGAATGCCTCCGGCGACTCCGATGTCGGGCCGGTCGAAAGCAATTGAGTGTGCGGATTGTAGGTGAACGCTTTCAGCGTGTCGAACGAACCGCCGAAGTACGCGGTATTGTTCCAGAAGGCCGGCGAGCCAAACACGCCGCCAATGATGAAGGGCAGCGTCTGCACGATCTGATCGTCGTTGTTAGCGTGGAAATGCCCCATGTTGTCGCGGTTCACTAGGTCGATGGTGCCTTCCTTGCCGACTTGCACTAGCAGGTGCGGATGCGGCGATCCCGGCTGGTCGGGCAGCAGCGTGACGCCGCCCGAACCAACGTCGGTGTCATTGGCGTCCAGGCTCTGCTGGTCCCACGGGGTGAAGTAGTCCACCAGCGAGAGGCCGTTCGACCAGTTCAGCCGCAGGATGCTGTCGCCGTAATCCATATTGGAGTCGTAGGTCCCATTGCCGGTGGCCAGGTAAATGCCGCCCGAGGAATCGGCTGCCGGGCCTGAGCCGCCGCCCCAATAGCCGCCCTCGCGTCCATTCGGCGTATCCACGAAGACTCCGGTTGAGATGAGCGCCAGTTCCTCAAACGACATAATCCAGCCGTGATAGGCGCCGTTGTCGCAGTGCGACGCCCACGCCCCAAAGACCTGCCCATTCGACAGAAGCAGCGAGCCCCGCTGGCCTTCCACCAGCGGATCGAAGGTCAGGAAGCCGCCCTGCGATCCCTGCCCCGTGCCCGGCACACGTCCGCTCACCCGATGCGGCGGGGTGCGTATCGCACCCGTCCGGATGTCGAGCGCATAGAGCGTTTGATAGAAGCTGGTGGTCTGCGTAACCGCATTGAACTCCTTAGTCTTGGCCAACAGGAACATTTCATTGTTGGGGACATCGATGACCGGGGTGCCGGTGATCCCGATTTCCGGCACCAGGTCGGTACAGCTCACATCGCTGCTGGAGACGGGGCTCACCTGGATCAGCGGTCCGCTGCCGATCAGCAGGTTCTTGGTCCACAACTGCTGGCCAGTGTTCACGTCGAAGGCGTATACCTGATCGTGCTCGGTAGCAACGTAAACCACGTTGTGCCGCACCCCGTTGATGTTGACATTGGGCACGTACAGGGGCTGCGCGTAGACAAATCCTCTTACGTTCAAGACCGCCTGCCGTCCGAATTGAGTTGAGTTAACATTGGCCGGCGTCAGTATCGTTTCATGCGTGTTCGCGCCGGAGCGATAATTGTCGTTCTGATATGTGGTGACCGCAATTTGTGCTGCCGCAAACGGCGTTAGCAAGGCAAGCAGACACAAGACCGCACACGTGTGATAACGGTTCATACAGTCCTGAAGTCCTCGTTTCTGGCCAGAGACTGCTAAATTGTGAAGGGAAAAAAGTGAGTTGATTATCTATGATGGATTCAGCGACTTGCAATAAGCCTTAGTTCCAAAAGCGGAGTAATTTTGCGAAAGGAATCCACTGGTGACGGGTCGGTATTGCTCGAAGGTGCCAATCGAAGTTGATCGGCATTCCCATTTCGTCTAAGACGAGAGGCCACTCATGCCCGCAACTGAATCCACGTCGATTGCGCCACAACCCCGCCGCGCGCCGCAATCAAGTCCTTGGCAACGGGCGTTCGTCGGGTCGCAAGGATTGCGCGCCGGCTGGCGCCTGCTGATTTTCGTTCTCCTGGTCGTTGTCTTGGGCCTGGCCGCGTCGATTGTGCTGCGCAGGGTGGCCGGCAGCATGGGAACGGATTTCACCATTACGAATGTTGTGCTCAGCGAGCTGGTGAAGTTTGGCATCGTGTTGATCGCCAGCCTGGTAATGGCGCGGTTCGAGCGGCGCAACATCGCCAACTACGGCCTTCCCTTTCGCCTCGCCTTCCAACGGCAGTTCTGGATGGGAGCGCTGTGGGGATTCGTGATGTTATCGTTCATCGTGGCGCTGATGGCCGCAGCGCACGTCTATTCGACGGGCGCGATTGTGCTGTCGCCAGGGATGGCGGTGGAGTATGCGCTAGGCTGGGCAGTGGCGTTTCTGCTGGTCGGGTTCTTCGAGGAATTCGCGCTTCGCGGCTATCCGCAGTTCACCATAACTACCGGGCTCGGCTTCTGGCCGGCTGCGGCGATCACCTCGATCGTGTTCGCATCAGGCCACATCTTCAATCCCGGAGAGAATCTGGTTGGCGTCATCGAGATCGTTCTGATCGCGTTGTTCCTCTGCACCGCGCTGCGGCGCACTGGGAACCTCTGGTTCGCCATCGGCTGGCATATGGCCTTCGATTGGGGTGAGAGCTACTTCTACTCCACTCCGAACAGTGGGATACACGCCGTCGGTCACCTGTTCAACGCCTCGCTCACGGGCTCGCGATGGCTGAGTGGAGGAACGGTGGGCCCGGAAGCCAGCGTCTTCGACTTGATCGTGACCGTCGCCGGCATTCTGCTTCTGGCGAAGGTTTATCCCGAGGCGAAGTATCCGGCTCCGCGGGCCAGCAGCGAAGCGTTGTCACCGGAATCTTCAGCTCCGGTGCATCAAATGCCTAGTTGCTAGTTGCTTTTGCTCATGTTCATCGATGAAGCCAAAATTCGTGTGAAAGCCGGCGACGGCGGCAACGGCTGCATGGCATTTCGCCGTGAGAAGTTCGTTCCGCGCGGCGGACCATCGGGCGGCGATGGCGGGCGCGGTGGCGACGTCATTATGGAATCCAGCGAGCGCCACAATACCCTGGTGCACTTTCGCTTCAACCCCGAATACAAGGCCGAGCGCGGCCGTCACGGTGAAGGTTCGAACAGGACGGGACGCGAAGGCGAGAACGTTGTACTCAAGGTGCCGGTCGGAACGATCGTCTACGACGAGCTGACGGGCGAGGTGGTGCACGACTTCTCGCATCCCGACGAGCACGTCGTGATCGCGCGCGGCGGACGCGGTGGGCGAGGAAATGCGCGATTCGCGACCTCGACGCATCAGGCGCCACGCGAGCACGAGGAGGGGCGCCCCGGCGAGGAACGCAATCTGCGCCTGGAGCTGAAGCTGCTCGCCGATGTCGGGCTGGTCGGCTATCCCAATGCCGGCAAGAGCACGCTGATCGCGCGCATCTCGGCCGCCAAACCGAAGGTCGCGGATTATCCCTTCACTACCTTGCAACCCAACCTCGGCGTTGTCGCGGCGGGCGAGCCCCCAGACGAGGTCGACTTCGTGGTCGCGGACATTCCCGGACTCATCGAAGGCGCCAGCGAAGGCGCAGGGCTGGGCACGCAGTTCCTGCGTCACGTCGAGCGCACGCGCTTTCTCGCGCACCTCGTCGATGTCTCCGACGCCAGCGGCCGCCCCGATCCTGTGCAGGACTACGAGGTCATCACCCGCGAGCTGGCGAGCTTCGGCGCCGGACTCGACACCAAGCCGACCATGGTCGTCGCCTCGAAGATCGACATCGCTAACCAAGAGAAGTTGGCTCAGCTGAAGCGCTACTGCAAGCGTAAGAAGCTGGAGCTGCACGCGATTTCCGCCGTGACCGGCGCCGGTATCGACGAGCTGAAATGGGCAATGGGGAAGCGGGTGACGGCTGCACGGCAAACAGCGGAAATTAACCACAGAGACACAGAGACACAGAGATTATGAAAGGTCTATGTCGTCGCTTGTGGGCTGCCGGTCGGCTTCGAGCTTGCGCTTTTTGGCTTCGCGTTTGCGTGCAGCGCGAGCAGCGACCTGCGCGGCCTTGCGCTTAGCAGCTTCGCCGTGGAGATGCTGTGTCGAATCCTTAATC
Organism: Terriglobales bacterium; assembly: GCA_035651035.1. GTDB lineage: Bacteria > Acidobacteriota > Terriglobia > Terriglobales > Acidobacteriaceae > Bog-257. Next base: position 29,370 of record DASRGM010000247.1, on the reverse strand, counting down.
GTCGGCCGTCGGGGTTTCATGGAAGTATCCTGCCATATCCCGCGCCGACCCGTTGCGGCGCGCGAATTCAAACGCTAGCTATAAGTGCGTTTCCTCTGTGTCTCAGTGTCTCTGTGGTTTAATTGTCTTTCATGCCCGCACTCGTCGAATGTGTTCCCAACTTTTCCGAAGGGCGCGACAAGAGCCGTGTCGACGCCATTCTCGAAGCCATGAAGATGGACGGCGTTTACCTGCTCGACCGTGAGATGGACGCCGACCACCATCGTTGCGTCATCACCCTGGTCGGCGATCCGGTGAACGTGGCCGAAGCTGCTATCCGCGGCGTCGGCAAGGCTGCCGAGCTGATCGATCTCACCAAGCACTCCGGCGCGCATCCCCGGCTGGGCGCGGCGGACGTCATTCCATTCATTCCCATCGACGGCATCACTCTGGAAGACTGCGCAGCCATCGCACGCCGCGTTGGCGAAGAAATCTGGAAGCGGTACAAAGTGCCGGTTTATCTCTACGAGGCCGCCGCGCAGACGCCGGAGCGCCAGAACCTGGAGAACGTTCGCCGCGGGCAGTTCGAGGGCATTCGCGAAGAGGTGAAGACCAACCCCGCGCGCAAGCCTGACTTCGGTGAGGCGGCGCTGCATCCCACCGCCGGCGCAACCATCGTCGGTGCGCGCAAGTTCCTCGTTGCCTACAACGTCTACCTCAACACGCCCGACGTTGAAATCGCGAAGAAAATCGGCAAGGCTGTGCGCTTCTCGAACGGCGGCCTGCGTTACGTTAAAGGCATGGGCGTACCGGTGCGCGGGCTCGCGCAGGTCTCGATGAACCTGACCGACACCGACCAGACGCCGATCGCGCGTGTCTTCGAGTACGTGAAGCGCGAGGCTGCACGCTACGGTGTCATGCCGGTATCGAGCGAGATCGTCGGCCTCATCCCCAAGAAGGCGCTGGAGGACGCAGCCGAGTGGTTCCTCCAGGTGGAGAACTTCGATTCATCGCTCATCCTGGAGAACCGATTGGCGGCTGTGATGAGCGGCAAGATGGCTATAGGCGGAATTCGCGCCGGCGTCGAGCCTTTCATCGAGCAACTGGCCGCGCCAACTGCTGCGCCGGGGGGCGGCTGCGCCTCGGCTGCAACTGCCGCGATGGCTGCAGCGTTGGGCAGCATGGTGGCGGGCATGTCGCGGGGAAAGAAGGCGTATGCGCAATATGAACGCGAGCTGAGCGATGCGCTGGCGCGCCTGGCCGAGTTGCGCGAGGAATTCAAAACCGCAATCGATGCCGATGCCGAGTCGTTTAACGAGGTGATGGCGGCGTTTAAGAAGACGAAAGAACATCCCGAGGCGCAGGCGGAAGTCGAGGCCGCAACGAAGAAGGCGACGATGGTGCCGCTGGGCGTGGCCGAGCGCGCGAAAGAAGTGGGCCGGATCGTCGAGTCGCTGCGCCCCATGACCAATCCGAAGATGGCCTCCGACCTGACGGTAGGCGCGTCGTTAGCGCATGCGGCTATTCAGGGCGCGCTGGCCAACGTGGAGATCAATCTGGGCGATATTAAGGATGAGGCTTTCCTGGCGGATGTGCGGAAGCGAGTTGCGGCGGTGAGGGGCTAGCTAGAGTTCCGACAACACGAGCGGGGTCCGCAGTGTGATGACGAATGCTTAATTCAATTGTTATTGGCTTAGCCCACGAGCCGGCGCTCAGTGAACGGCCCGCACGACATACTCTACGCGCGCTTCACTGGTAGTTCTTCGCAATCCAGTCTCCATACCTGTACTTCAGCATGTACAGCGCCCAGGCGCCCTGCACCGTGGAGTGTCCGTAGTCGTTCTCGTTCAGGCTGAATTCCAGCACGCCGCGACACCAGCCATGCCAACAGAAGTTCCAGGTGCCGTCGTCATTCTGCGCATCGAGCATGCGCTCGATCCAGCGGCTGCGGATCAGGTCAGGCCGCCCCGCGCCGAGGATTGTGGCATTGCGCTGGTAGTAGGCATCGTTAACCCGGAAGTCCCAGAAGGCGTCGTGCGCAACCCCTTCGGCTACGGGGTTGATGGCGGCGTTCAGCTCAGGGGAGGGACCATTGAAACGGCGATAGATGTCGAGCGCGATCAACTGGAGATGCAGCCGGATGCCCCAGCTGTATTTGTTGGGCGAGAACAGGTCGGCGTGGTCCTCGGGCGTGATGTCGACCTTGTCGGGCGCGCTGGCATAGGAGAACCAGCGGTCCTGCCAGCTGAAATAGGGCACGACTTCGCGCGGAACCACCGGGACCGACAACGTGGGAAATGCCCAGTGAGCGTAGTACCAGGTCTGCGGATGGCCAGGAAGGTGAACGCGGTCGCTGGCCAGATATCCCTGCACGTATTGCTGCAGGCGCGGATCGGCCGACATGTCCGCCATGTCGCCGATCATGAACATCAGCGGCGGATTACCGTAGTTTTCGGGATGAGTGACGATCCATTGCGTCGAACGTTCAATCGCGCGATTGAGCTGGGCATTGAACTCCGTGCGCGAGCGGTGGTGCAGCGCGTAGTTGTTGTTCAGGACAGCGATCGCGAAGAGAACCACGAGGGCGGCCACGACTGTGAGCAGCCAGCCCAGCGCCCGGCGAACCAGCGGCTTCTTCGGATCCTTGGGAGTGGGAGTAAGCGCTGCTGAAGCCGTCATGACCCGTTATGCCCCGGTTGCAGCGAACTGGCTTTCAGCTTTTTTTGGCGCTACCACTCCCGCGTCGGACTCGACCATCATGCGAACCAGGCCGCGGAAGTCGACCTCCGGGTGCCAGCTCAGCTCCTTGCGTGCCAATGCGGAGTCCCCGCGCAAATCGTGAATTTCGCCGGTGCGGAACAGCTTGGGATCGACCTCAACGTACTCGCTCACCACCTTGGCAACATCGGCGCCGGCGGGCACGAGATCGAGGCAATGCAGCACTTCGGCCACGAACTCGAAAACGCTGTGTGACTTGCCGGTGGCGATTACATAATCTTTCGGTTCGGCCTGCTGCAGCATGGCGTGCATGGCGCGGATGTAGTCGCCGGCGAAGCCCCAGTCGCGGCGCGCATCCATGTTGCCCAACTTGACCTTGTTCTTCTTGCCGCGCGCCCAGTCGGCCGAGGCCAGCGTGATCTTGCGCGTCACCATCTCGGGGCCGCGACGCGGCGACTCGTGGTTGAACAGAATGCCGCCCACGGCATAGATTTTCCGCGCCCGGTAGACCTCGCACAGCTTATGGGCCGCGGTCTTGGAGACACCGTAGGGGGACGTCGGGGACAGCCGCGTGTCTTCGTTGCGCAGTCCGTCGAGATTGCCGTACATCTCCGAGCTGGACGCCTGATAGACGCGAGTGTCGGGCTTGAGGCGCTCGACGATATTAAGCAAGCGCGACAGGCCGCCCACGTTGATGTCGAAGGTCTCGGCGGGCAGATGCCAGCTGGTGGGCACGAAGACCTGGCCAGCCAAGTTGTAGACCTCATCGGGTGTGGCTTTGGCGAAGGCGACCTCCAGCGAGACCGTGTCGCGCATGTCGCCGTACAGGAGCTCGATCCGGTCCTTCACGCTGTCGAGCCAGCGCATGGTGGACGACTCGCGCCGCACCAGGCCATAAACACTGTAGCCGAGGCCTAAAAGGTATTCGGCAAGATAGCTGCCGTCCTGGCCAGAAATTCCGGTGATGAGAGCTTTCTTCATGTGAGTCCCTTGTTCGCGATTCGCCATTCGCTTTTCGCCAGACATTTCTCTACAACTTTGGCGAGTGGCGAACGGCCAATGGCGAATAGCGTCTTTTTTTATCTTCCGCCGCGGCCCAGCAATAAAATCTTGACGGTCGAGAACATGATGAAAAGGTCCAGACCGAGCGAGACGTTCTTGATGTAGAAGAGGTCGTAGGCCAGCTTTTCGCGGTTATCTTCCAGTGTAGCATTGTAGCCGCGATTGATCTGCGCCCAGCCGGTTGCGCCCGGCTTCACCAGCCAGCGCTCCTTGTAGAACTGGATCTTGGCGGCACACTCTTCTTCCTGCTCAGGAACGAACGGGCGCGGGCCAACGAAGGCCATGTCTCCCTTGACGATGTTGAACAGCTGGGGCAACTCGTCAATGCGGGTGCGCCGCAGCCACTTGCCGACGCGAGTCACTCGATCGTCATCGTGCTCTGCCGGCCGGAGCTGCTTCTTGTCCGAGCCGTCGTACATCGACCGGAATTTGAAAACAGTGAACAGCTTGCCGTTTTCGCCAACCCGCTTCTGGCGGAAGATCGCAGGGCCGGGCGAGTCGAGCCGAATGGCGATGAGCGCCAGCAGCATAATGGGCGAGGTCACGAGAATGGCGAGACCGCCGAGCACCAGCGAGAAGACGCGCTTGTACAGCCGCAAGGCCGTGCGCACGTGGAAGCCGGGAGAGAACAGCAGCCAGCTCAGGCGCAGCGAGTCCAGCGGAATCTTGCCGGTGATGCTCTCGTAGTACTCCGGCCCATCCTGGATGTAGACGCCCTTGGTCTTCAGGCGCAGCAGCTTGTCGACCTTCAGCTTGCCGCGCCGGTCGCCCATGGTGACGACGATGCGCCGCACATTGCGCTGCTCCACGAGCTCTTCCAGATCGACGTCGTCAAAGCGCGGGACGCCGGCTCCGGGTTCCGTGGCCTGTCCCACAAAGCCCACCACCCGCACTCCAAGTTCGGAGCGGCTGGCGATGGCATCCATCAGCGGCAGCGCCAAAGGACCGTCACCATAAAGGATGGCGCGCTCGGAAAAACGCGCCGAGCGGTTCAGCACGAAGAAAAGCTTGCGCCACGCCGGCACCGTGACCGCCACGATGCCCACCCCCATCCACAGGGTGGTGCCCACCAGCCGCAGTTCGGGAAAGGCGTAGTACAGGACGGCGATGCTGACGAACGAGCATCCCAGCACGCCCACCAGGCGGGTTACGACTTCGCGACGATTGGAGAGGACGATGGAGTCGTACAGATCGAAGTAGTACATCAACAGTACGAAGATCCCGACCACCAGCCCGATGCGTCCCAGACCGTTTTCGTACAGAAGATAGATGTTGGCGTCAGTCGCCGTTCCTGCCCAATACACCACCGCCGTCACGAAGCCTAGGGTGACGAGTAAGGCCTCGGTCACCGTAAGCAACAGCGTGCGGGTGGGGAAATAGGCATTGAACAGACGAATCATGCCGAAGCCGCTTTGACCTGGTCCGCTTCCTTTTGCGCCTTCTTGGCTTCTTTCTTAAGTTCCCTCTTCGATTTTTCTCCGGCGTGATTGCCGCCGTAGTAATGCTCGTAATTCAGGTTCAGGGTAGAGGCCTGATTGAACACCACGCCCACCAGCTTGGACTTTTCGAGGGAAGCGACGGCCCTGTTCAAGATCCTCTTGCGGGTAACGCCTTCGCGCACCACCACCAGCACGCCATCGCACAACCGCGCCAGCGAGGTTGAATCCGCCATGGGCAGCATGGGTGTGGCGTCCAGCAGCACCCAGTCGAAGTTGGCGGAGACCGCGTCCAGCATTTTGGCAAAGCGGTCCGACTCAAGCAGCGGCAGCGGCTCGCTCATGGGATGGCCGGCAGCCATGAACCACAGCGGCAGATCGCGAAGCTGGTAGAGAGAATCTTCCAACGCCAGCTTGCCGTCGTTCCATTCGCTGATGCCGCGCAACTTCGAGCTGGACAGCAGCGTGCCCGCGGTGGGACGCCGCAGGTCGGCTTCGATCAGCAGGACACGGGTATCAGGCCGGCGCGCCAGGGTGAGGGCCAGGTTGACTGCCACCACCGACTTGCCTTCGTCGACCACCGAGCTGGTGATGAGCAGCTTCTGCAGGCGGCGCTTGTTCTGCATGTGCGCCAGCCGCGTGGCCAAAACGCGAAACATCTCCGCGCCCTTGCCGTCCGGCTCGCTGAGCGCCACCAGGCGCTGCTCCGGCGTGGGCGTGGGATGCAGCACGCGGTCATTGGGAACGTTGAGCGACTGCGCCTGCTCGGCGGCAGTCATCGCCGGCGCTACCGCAACCGCGGTAGCCAGCCCGGCATCTTCCGCTTCATGGGGAACCAAAGGCGAGGCACTGGATTTATCACCTTGGGACCGTTGTAACGCTTCGTACACTCGACTCATGGTTAGGCTCTCCTCCCGGCAGTAGCTTGCATGGGTTTCTCGGCTGGTATCGGCGGGTCATCCATGGTGCGCAGCAGGCGGAACAACGAGCGCAGCAGGCTGTCGTTGTTCTCCTCGCCGCCGCCGATCGTGACGGGCACCTCCTCCGGCAGCGCAGGGCTGATCAGGCGGAAGTCGGCCGCGACCTCGGTGATCATGCCGCCAGTCACTGGACGCTGCTCGCGGGCGAAGGCGTTGACCATGGAGTTTTCGCAAAGGTTGTTGATGATGCGCGGAATGCCGCGCGAGAATTCGAAGATTCGATCCAGCGCCTCGTCGGAAAACACCGGCGGCTCGGCGGGCGCCCCGGCGCGCTCCAGGCGCGACAGCACATAGGCCCGCGTCTGCTCGAGGTCCAGCGGCTGCAGCTGGCAACGCAGAGCTACGCGCTGCTTCAGCTGCCGCAGCTCGGGGGAGTCGAGGACCATCTCCAGCTCAGGCTGTCCCATCAGCACGATCTGCAGCAGCTTCTGCTGCGACGTCTCCAGGTTAGTCAGCAAGCGGATCTCTTCCAGCAGGTCGGGACGAAGAGCCTGCGCCTCATCCACTACCAGCGCGGTGATCAGGCCGCGCGCATGGCGTTGGATAAGAAAGCGATTCAGGTCCAGCAGCATCTCCGTCTTGGTGCGTCCGGCGTACGGGAGCCCGAAATCGGCCATGATGTACTGGAAAAACTCCACTACCGGCAGCAGCGGGTTGAACACATAGCCAAAGGCGATGTTGTTCTTGCGCAACTCGGCCAGCAGGCAGCGCACCAGCAGCGTCTTGCCCGTTCCTACCTCGCCCGTGATGACAATGAAGCCCTTTCGCCGGCCAACTCCGTAATGCAGGTTGGCCAGAGCTTCGTTGTGGCGCGGCGTCGGGTGGTAAAAGAACGGATCCGGGCTGATCTCAAATGGGTTCCGCGCGAGCCCGAAGAATTGCTTATACATTTACGAGCTCCAGTAGTAGACGTAGGCAACGCCCGAGGGCAGCAGTATCAGGATCAGGATCGTGACTGCGATCGCTAATCGCGGCGACCAGCGGGCTCGGCGCAACTCCTTGGGCGTAGACAGCGGCGGAATTTCCGCCAGGATCGGCAGATCGACCGCCTCGGTCAGGGCCTGCTCGCCACGGATCCGGTCGTCGAGGAACTCAGCCCCGAAGCCGAACAGCACGGCAAACGCAAAGCCGGCGCCAATGGCGGCCAGCGAGAACTTGAAGCGGTCGGGGAAGAACGGCTTGTCGGGCAGCGACGGCGGATCGATGATGCGGAACTGCGCGCCCTGCTGCTGCTTTTCCAGGCTGGTGGCCAACGCCGACTGCTGCTTCTTGGCCAGCAGCTCGGCGTATTCCTTCTTCATGTTGCCGAAATCGCGCATCATGTCGCCCATTTCGGTTTCCACCGCCGGCGTGGCATTCAGGCGCGCCTGATACACCTGCGCCTCCTGCGCCAGCCGCTGGATTGTGGAGTTTTGCTTTTCGATCTCCTGCCGGTTCAGCTTCATCTGCGTACGCAACTGGATCAGCGGCATGCCGGCCTGGATCTGCGCGGGCGTGGCATTGTCCGATTCCATCTGGTCGCGTGCTTCGGCCGCCATCTCCTTCTTCAGCTTCTCCAACGACGCGATGGTGTCTTTCAGCTTCTTCACGTCGGGATAGTCGTCGGTGTAGTGGGCCTGCATCGACGCCAGCGCGGAGCGCGCATTGTCAAGCTGGTTGTCGATGCTGGTGGGAACCACCGCCGAGTCGCTCATGTTCTGGTACTGGCTCTGCACCGAATTCAGGTAGGTCTGCTGCTGCAGGGCACGCTCTTTGGCTGCCTGCGCCGCCTGCAGCTGCTGCTGGATGCCATTCAAGATCTGAATGTTGCTGTTCAACTGCTGCGGCAGCGAGCCGTCGTGCTGCGCCTCATAGGCGCGCACCCTGGCTTCTTCGTCGGCCAGCGTCTGCCCGAGGGCCCGCACCTGCGAGTCGAGGAACAGGGTGGTCGCTTCCGACTGCTCCTGGCTGGCGCGAACGTTTTCGTCGACGAAGAACGAGGTCAAAGCGATCGTCACCTTCTGCGCGGAAGCGGCGTCGGGCGCCTTGTAGGAAATCTTGAAGGCGACCAACTCCGGCTTGCTGGACAAGTTCGACTCGCCGGTGATCATGTCCATCTTGACGTCGTCGCGCATCTTTTCCACCTGCACGTCGGCCGAGTAGGAATAGCCGGGATAGAGGTGGAAGCGGTCGATCAGGTTGAGCAGACGGGTGCGGCTCAGAATCTGCGTGCTCATACTCTGCACACGGTCGGCAAGGTCGACCTCGACGTTAGGCGCCACCAGGTTACTGGGCACCTTGGGCGGCTCCACCAGAATGGTGCTGGTGGATACATAGCTCTTAGGCAAAATCCAGGCGGAGGCAAATACAATCGCCCACCCGAAAAACAAGGGCCCCAGGATCCACCACTTGCGGCGGAGCACGATTGCCCAATACTCATCGAAGCCTTGCCCCGATTTCTGCTCGTCAAATTCCTGCATCATAGGTCACCGTCCAATTCCGTGGGCCCAGACGTACCGGATCGTCAATCCCAAGCCGCTGGTGCCGATTGTCGCCGGTAGGCTGGAGTAATTCTGTTTCTGGTGAATGAACGCATAGTACGCGTTGATGTTCCATGCGTCGTTGAAAAGCCTGCGGCTGACACCGAAGGTTCCGGTCAGCAGCTTCAAATAGGAAGTGGTTTGCAGAAGTTGCACGACGGAAGTGCTGTTGCTGTAGTTGAGCGCCACGCCCAGGTTCCACGCGTGGGTCAACGGACGCCCGTAGGCAGCCGTCGCCTGATAAATCTGCGCTGCGCCCAATAGGCCGCCGGCGCTGGAGACGCCACGGCTGACCTGAGCGCTGAAATGGTCGCGGTCGGTGATCCTCCAGTCCAGCGTTCCGCCTTGCGCAACGCTCCAGCTTCGCTGGTGCTGGGTCTCGACAAAGCAGCCGAACTGGTCGCAAAACACGGGAACGATGTCTTTGGTCGCAGTCAGCTCCGGTCCTAGCCACAGGCTAGCCTGCAGGCGGGGATTGAAGACGTAGGTGATGAAGCCTTCAAACGTCTGCACGCCGGCACGCGACTCCCCGTGCCCAAAGTCGAGGGCGGCAAATTGATAGCCGCCGCCAGCCGCCAAGCGCTCGCTGAACTCGTGCTGGTAGAACACCCCTCCCGTGTAGTTGACGGAGTTGTACAGCGGCGAGGTGCCGCCGCGGACAAAGCGATTGAAGCTTTCGCCGCCGCTGAAGTTCAGGGCGTCATGCGGCGTCAGCCGATAGGTAAGGTCGAGGGTCGCCTTGTTCTGCTCGATGATCGCTTGGGGATAGTAGGTGACCGGATTGGGATTGTTCGGTGTCGGCTGCCCCAGAAACGTGAAAAACGGAGTGAAGGGATCGTCGCTGTAAAAATACGATTCCTTCAGCCGCATCTGCCAGCGCTTGGCGAAGTTCCAGTTGATCTGCGCGCTGGCAGTCTGGCTCAGCTCCGTGTAGCTGTATACCGATGAGCCACCGGTGAGATTGAGGCCGCCGTTGTAGTCCATCACCAGGCCGAAAGTCGGCCGGTTCTGCACCAGACTGATGCCGGCGCCGAAACTCGACAGGCTTTGCCAGTATCCCGGAAAGCCGCTTACGGCAACGTGCTGCCCAATGATGCCTGCGGTGGTGTTCAAGCTGATGCCAGTGTGCGAGATGGTGTCGCTGAACAGCTCCAGCGCCGGCAACTGCTCGGGATGGCTGAAGGTGTCCTGCGGGCCGACGCTGCCGGTCTGCGTGTTGTCGCCGCCGGCTTGCGTGGTGTCGCCGGCTTGCGTGGGGTCGCCACTTTGCGGCGTGTTGTCCGCCCCGCTTTGCGTCACGTTCGTCCACAAGCTCGGCGAGGAGTTCGTGAACAGACTTTGGGATGAGCCGGAGAAGCCGGTTTGAGACGAGTTTGTGTTGTTACTCTGCGCCCACATCGCCGAGCCGCAGAGCAGCATTCCCGCCGCCAACATCGCTCCGAGTTGCCGTTTCATCGCATCCTCCCAAAGGAAGTGGCTAGTGGCCCGTTATTAGTGGCTAGCGGTCCGTCTTCCCCACGAAAGCTCGCGAAGGGCTTGTCCGACCAGCTCTTGCTTTATGAGTACCGCAGTCCTCATCAAATGGGCCGTAAAGAGACCAGCTCTTTCTGTCCACTGTCAACCAGCCACTGGCCAGCTCGCTACGGAATCACCAGCGTGTCGCGCGGCTCCAGCAGGATGTTCTGTGCCATGTTCCTGCCCCGGATCACGTCTTTGTAGTTGAAATAAATTTTCTGCTGCTTGCCGTCGGGCGTCGTCCGCAGCACGTAGACCTTCTTCTCTTTGGCGAAGTCACGGAAGCCGCCGCTAAGCGCGATCGCGTCCAGAATGGTGACCGGCCGCACCAGGGGATAGTAGCCGGGCTTCAATACATTGCCCATGATGTTGAAGCTGAGGCTGTTGATCCCGATCACAATGACCGTGACCTGGGGATCGGACAAGACCTTCGACAAGGCCGAGGTAAGCTGATCCTGCAGCTGGTTAGGACTCAGGCCGACAGCCTTGATCTCGCCTACCAGCGGCAAGGTAATCATGCCGTCGGGGCGCACCGAAACCTGCTTGGAAAGCTCTCCCTCTTTCCAAACGCTGATGTCGAGCGAGTCTCCAATGCCGATCACGTAGCCATCCGGCAGCATCAGCGGCGAGACGCGCGATGCCCGTGTGTCGGTGCTCGGCAACGGCGTGGCCTTCGCCTCGTCCTTGGGACTGTCGGCGGCCGACTGGGCAGCGCCGGCGTTCGGCGAGGCAGGCGCGGGCGGGGCAGCATCCTGCGCCGCTGCGGTCATGGCCCACAATCCCATTAGCGCTATGAGAACGGTCAGGAACGAATATGTCTTCAATGTCCGGGCTAGCGAATACATCAGTCACCTCACTACGGTTTACTCGGCCTTGTCTTCTGTGTGCTTGTTGTTGTTGGTGCTGGAGCGCCGCTGGGGGATTCCTACCTCCTTCAGCTTGTACAGCAGGGCGCGATAGCTGATGTCCAGCGAGCGTGCGGCTTTCTTCCGGTTCCAGTTGTTTGCGTGCAGCGCATTCAAGATAATACGGGCTTCGAGTTTGCGCACCGTCTGCCGGGTCAGTTTCTTGAGCGAGACCGGGCCATCCAGCATCAGCGCCTCGACCGGATCGCGCTCATTGGGCTCCAGCAACTCGCTCAGGATCACATCTTCCGTGCCCATCACCACGTAGCGCTTGATCAGGTTCTCCAGCTGGCGGATATTTCCCGGCCAGGAGTAGCGCTGCATCTTCGCCATCAGCGCCGGCCGCACCATCACCGCCCTGCCGTTCAGCCTCTCGTTGTAGTACTGCAGCAGGTAATCGCAGATCAGCGGCAGGTCCATTGCCCGCTCGCGCAGCGGCGGCAGGTGGATGGTCATGGTGGCGATCCGGTAAAACAGATCGGCACGGAAGTTCCCTTGCTCAATTTCGTCGTGCAGCTCGCGGTTGGTGGCGCACACCACGCGCACTTCCACCTTCTTGTCTTCCTGGGCGCCGATGCGGCTGAACTGCCCGTCCTGCAGCAGTTGCAAAAGCTTGGCCTGCAGCATGCCGTCCAGCTCGGCGATCTCGTCGAGAAACAGCGTGCCGCGATGCGCCATTTCGACGCGGCCCGGCTTGGCACCGAAGGCGCCGGTGAAGGCCCCGCGCTCATAGCCGAATAATTCGCTCTCCAGCAGCGTGCCGGGAATGGCCGGGCAATTGACCTTCACAAATGGTCCCGAAGACCACGGCGAGTAGAGATGCAGCAGGCGGGCGACAATGTCTTTGCCCGTGCCGCTTTCCCCGGTAATGAGCACGGAGAGGTTCGCGCCCGCCACCCGCTCCAGCTTCTGGCGTACGTCCCGCATCGCCGGCGTCTGCCCGAAGATCACCGGCTCCGGCGGAAGCTGGTGGACCGAAATCGCGCTTTCATTGTTCGAGCCAGCCAGCAGGGGCATTTCTTCCTCAAGTCGCCTTTAGGGGTGACAGTACCAACGAATTGCATTTCGTGAGCCAAGTTCCTGCACATCGCAAAAAAATGCGCATATTGATCGTATGTTGCTGATATTTATATGATTCAAAGTGCAACTTCGGTCAGAGGATTGCGCTTTTGGAAGGGCTCGAAGAAACGATTTGCGGCTGGAAATGTGAAAATGTTTTCACTCAGAGGAACCGACTTTCCCTAGGCTCCGCACTTTGCTCTCTGCCGTTGCCGACGCATGATTCAACAGCGGTTCTTGGAATTGCACTCCCAGAAGGAAGTACTGGCGGTCGGCCGTACATCGCAAAACGGTGGCCTGGAGACGGGAGACGGAGCGCGGAAGTTGTGCCTTATTGACCAGGGCTACTGGCACTTCCAGGGAGATCTTTGTACCCGGATCGAGGTAACGGCGAGTGGCCAGCAGGACACCGCCCGCTGACAGGTTCAAAGCGGTTGCGAATTCAAGAAAGTCTTCACCGGAGGCCGTGCTTCCGCGAACAAAGAAAGGAACGGAGATAGGGAGCCGCTCCCAGCCGCGGCGCTCGGCGACGGATACGGTTCGACGCACAGCGATCTCCTGGCGTTACGCCTTGATGAGGCACATAGGTAACCAAATCGGAAACTTTGTCAAAATCTTTCCTTTGTTATACATACAATCGTATGGCGCTTTTTGGCCGGTGTTGCCACAATGCAATCTATTGCGGTCGAGGAGAACACGAATACCCGCAAAAGATGTAAAAGGGTTCCGGAAAACGCAACTCAACTTCTACTTTGGCGGAAAATTAATCACTTAGGCGTTGACAATGAAAGACTTTGAGGTAAGATCAAGGCTCCCCCTGTAGAGTGCTTCTACTCTATCTCCCGAGGACTGTAAGCTGATTAAACCCTAGGCTGTCGTTTGACGAGAGTATGCCTGTGGAGCAAAGTACCGGGATCAATCCTGAGGGCGTCGGGGAGTCGGTTGGCGTCGGGAAGGCAAAGAGTGTGGTTCCCATGCAGTCGGCCAAGATGTCGCGGGCAAAGCATAAGCTGGAGCTGGTAACCGAACAGCACTGCAGTTGTTGCCGCGATGCACTCGCCTCGGCTGCCCACGAGTTGAAGACGCCCCTGGCAATCATGGGCGGCTACTTACAGCTTTTGTTGTCGGAGAAATTAGGCCCTTTGAGCCCCAGGCAGATCGAAGTGCTGACCGAGATGCAGGCAAACGGGGTCCGCCTCTCGAATTTTATCCAAAACCTGCTGACCTACACCTCGCTCAAGGTTGATCGCTTCGAGCTGCAGTACGAAGTCGGCAGCATCAACGACTGCGTCGGCGAGATCGCCGAAGTCTGGGCGCAGCGCTTCCAGGACAAGGCCATCGCCTTCTATTTCCTGCCCAGCGACAAGCTCCAGCCCTTCCCCTTCGACTACTACAAAGTGCAGCACGTGGTTTCCAACCTGCTCGACAATGCGATGAAATACACGCCCTCGTCGGGAACGGTTTGGCTGCACGTCGAACCCTATTTCTGGGAGCGGCGCACGGTGCAGCGCGAGCCTCTGGTGGAACGCCGCAAACAGCTCGTTGTCGCGCCTAATTGCTGCCGAATCTCGGTTTCCGACACCGGCCCGGGCATCGCACCCGAGTTCCAGCAGGAGGTCTTCCAGGAGTACTTCCGCTTGATACCGAGCGGCATGCGCACCGAAGGCTACGGCCTGGGACTGGCGATCGCGCGCCGGTTGGTGCAGTCGGCCGGCGGCAAAATCTGGGTGGAAAGCGAGCCGGGATCCGGCAGCAAGTTTTCGTTCCTGGTGCTGCTGAATCCGACCCCAAAATCCATTGCGGAGGAGCAATGAGCACAGGCCACATTCTGGTGGTGGACGACGAACCGAGCATGCTTCGCTACCTCCAGACGGTGTTGGAGCTGGATTCCTACCGCGTCTCGACGGCTTCTAACGGCCTCGAGGCGGTGGAAAAAGTGCAGCGCGATAGTCCCGACCTGGTGCTGCTGGACATGGTAATGCCTGGCGCCGACGGCTTGGAGACGTTGCAGCGCATTCGTGAGACCCGCCCCGCTACAAAGGTGGTCATGTTGTCGTGCGTGCGCGACACCCGCAAGGTGGCGCAGGCCATGCGCCTGGGAGCGCAGGATTATCTCTCCAAACCAGTGCAGAAAGAAGAGATGGACGAGGTACTGCGCTTCTGCCTGGAGAACACCGATCCGGCAGCGCCCGCCGCAGGCGAAGCCATCGAGGTCAGCGAAGGCGTCTATTTCTTCTCCGCCACCGCGCAGATGCGCCAGCTTCGCGCCCAATCCATGCAGGTGGCGAAATTTGATTTCCCCGTGCTGATCCTGGGCGAGAGCGGCACCGGCAAGGAAGTCCTGGCACAGCTCATTCACAAATATTCCGACCGCTCGCACCGAATGTTCATGAAGATCAACTGTGCGGCGATGCCTAGCGAACTGCTGGAGAGCGAGCTGTTCGGCTATGAGCCCGGCGCCTTCACGGGCGCGAACAAGTCCAAACCAGGCAAGTTCGAGCTGTGCAACAAGGGTACCCTGCTGCTGGACGAAATTGGCGAGATGTCGCCGGCGCTGCAGGCCAAGCTGCTGCAGGTGCTGCAGGACGGCCAGTTCTCACGCCTCGGCGGCCGCGGCACCGTCAAGGTCGATGTTCGCGTGCTGGCGGCAACCAACATCAATATGCCGCAGGCCATCGCGCAGAAGACTTTCCGCGAAGATTTGTACTACCGCCTCAACAGCTTCGTCCTGCGCATGCCCTCGCTGCGTGAGCGCCGAGAGGAAATCCCGATGATGCTGCGGCACTTCATGATTCACCTCGCCGACCGCTATGCCTGCGCGCCGATCAGCGTCTCGCCGCGGCTGGTCGACGCCTGCGAGAACTATCCCTGGCCGGGTAACATTCGTGAGCTGGAGAACTTCGTCAAGCGCTTCCTGGTGCTGGGCGATGAGGCCACCGCCATTGCCGAGCTGCAGCGCGGCCTGGCGCGCGCCGGTTCGAACGGCAACGAAGCTGCCGCTCAGCCCAAGACCTTGCCGACCCAGCCCGACCTGAAAGAGATGGTGCGCAACCTGAAGAACGGCGCTGAGAGTGAAGTGATCGCCCAGGTGCTGGAAGAAACCGCCTGGAACCGCAAGCGCGCCGCCACCAAGCTGAACATCAGCTATAAGGCGCTGCTCTACAAGATCCGCCAGTACGACATCCGGCCGCGACAGGCAAGCTAGCGGGGAGCGTCGAGCCGAGCTCACCCGCTCGCAACGCCGATGCTTCGCCGCGTTCAGCCGTCGGGCGATGCGTTGCGTCGGTTCAATGTTTGCCCTTTCACTCCAACCGACGATTCACCACCTCGCGGCCATTTTTCTGGTTACTGAAAATGTTCTACGCAGAACATTTTTCGCCGCTGAGCAAATAAACCAAGCCGCATCAGCAACTTCGAGGGCCCTTAACACACATGTGGAGTAACTAGGGCAACTGCATGGAGAATTCCCAAAATGGAAGCCACAGCATCGCTAACCGAGATTGTTTGTCCGGGGCAAAAAGCCGGCCGGTGTAACAAGACATCCCAGGATCCGAGTGTGCCAATGGGCGAGATTGGGAAATGCCGAACTCTTCTCGCGCACAAACAAGGAGTTGTTTCTTTTCATCGTGGAGGAACAAAGACTCTTGTACACGCGTCCGACGGATAGGGATAGTACCGCGGGTAAAGATTGAGACTCCGATGAGTTTTGACCAGAAGATGGAAAAGCCCCACCCGAGCAAACGAAGCTCGGATGGGGCAGCCTCCAGCGTGTGTAGTCTGATGGTGGTTGGGTGGGACACCCGGCCTGAAGTTTGCGTACATGAGTGGGCAGACAATGAAGAAGTATCAGGTGCCGCTCACGGCAGGAGTGCAAACGGTGTACGCAGCGGCGACCCCCGCCGCGCCGGCCTACTGGCTGCATTCCGACTGGCTAGGGTCGGCGCGACTCTCTTCCTCACCCGGGCAGACGGTGCTCACCGATCAGGCTTATGCGCCGTTTGCCGAGGACTATGATGTCTATTTCCATGGCGGCAGCCATGAGTTTACCGGGCAAACGCAGGACGTTGCTTCTGGTATCTACGACTTCCTGTTCCGGCAGTACAGCCCGACACAGGGCCGCTGGATGGTGCCCGATCCGGCAGGGCGGGCGGCGGTGGACATCACGAATCCGCAGACCTGGAACAGATATGCCTACGTGGCTAACAATCCACTGAACGCGGTCGATCCCTTGGGATTGTTTGTTAATGCGTGCTTTAGTCTGGATCCGACCTCCTGTTCGGGGTCATTGGACTATGGTGGCAGCGGGTGGTGGAGCTACGATTCCTCACAGGGGGTTGGAAGTCCAGGTACTGGGAGCACGTCGGGAGGCTCTGGAACTGGAAATAGCGACACGCCGAATCTCGATGCTGCTGCGGCTGAAATAGAGCACTTCTTTGGTGGCCAATTTTCAGGCATTTGGGGTCAGACGCAACTAAACAACTACGAGGCACAGCAGACCTTCTCGGTGAAGGATGAAAATGGAACCGCTCTTTTGGCGTATTTGCCGCAGAACCAGAACCCGATTGCTCAGTCAGCAATTTGGGAAAGCCAGTACATAAAGGACTTGCCCCAAACTTGGGCAAGCATAATCACAACCAATCCAATTACTGGCAAGACTACAACTACGTCAACACCTGTTTACATCGCCGGCCCAGGATTGCCAGAGCCAACCACATTTACTTTGGCAAAGGCCCCGTCCCTCAACGGCTGTCTGGCGCAGTACAGCAAGGCCGTCAATGCATGTAGGACTGTATACCCTGAGGGATCGTCACTGCTAATGTCATGTGTGCAGGCGGCGCAGCGGAGCGCTAACGCTGGCTGCCCAGGGCTAAAGCCGTTTCCATGAGAAACCTGTGCTTGTCGAGCGAAGGATCGTTTCGACATTCGCTCAAGCATTGCTGGAGCTTGCTAGGCCAAATGTTTGGCGCATCGGGCAGGAGAGTACTATTCGATTGTGAAGGTGCTTTCACGCCACTCCGACTGCCCTCCGGCGGAATCAGAAGCCTGGATTTCGAGTCGGTAGCTGCCCTTTGCCAATTTTTCTATGTCAAGTTTCAGTCCAATTGGAATCACCGCGTTGCCCGGCAGCATCCAACTCGCTGCGCTCATCGTTCCTGTGTTCATCACCAATGAGTTGGTCCTCAGATCGGTAATTCTCAAGCTAAACGAAACTGCTGTCGTCTGTGTTTCGAGCAAAGGCTCGTAGATTTCAAAATAAAGCGAAAGAGGCGCGTGGCGTTGCACGAGATTGTTGGCCGCAGGGAAGAACTGCGCATCCTTGCTAACCAACGGTGTTGGAATAATTGAGGCAGGATAAACGATTGCAGCATCGCGAAGCACCGATGATGAATCCCGGAGGATGCCACCTAAGACTACATCGCTGATCCCTAATTGATGCCCATCGAAACCCTGCACATGTAGCGGTATCTGTTCCTGCCCAAAAGAGGTCCCGTCAGTCACCATGACCCGAAGGTTGTAATCCCCCGGACGTAATTCGACCTGAGTATTAAATCTAGTCGGTATCGGGACTGTGTCCGTAAGCCAACCATGCTTCTGGGCGTACTTCCCGGGTGCTGACTGCATGACACGCGGATTCAGGCAGGAAATGCTGTCCTTGAATTCCGTCTCGACTTCGCCATTCGCTTTGTACACCGTTCCCAGAATGTGAAGAGAAGGATTTCTTTTGTCGCAATCTGCCCCCTGCCAGTACTCGGCTCGCCAGTGGAATTCGGTTGCGATGTATACCGTTGCTGGCGCTTTGGCGTCATGGACTTGGATAGCATATGTGTAGTCCGTTGGGGGTTCGAAGGAACCGCCGCTCTGCGACGGCGGTTCCGTTAATAGCCGTAGCACGCCTGAGGACCAGAACGAGAAAGCCTGGATTGACACTTTTGTGGAGCGACGTCCATGCGAATTTGCGAGAGCTTGCATCTGAATATCAGCGGCAGTCGTTTCTGCTTGCAAATTCCCGGCAGGCTTGGGACCGCAATACTGGGTGCGGTTCAGATCGACCTCATGACCTTCTACGCGGACAGAGACGGACCGACATTCGCCGGGTTTGATCGAAGGGGGAGCATATCCGATCAGATACGTTGCGGTCGCGTCCTCCCTAAGATTTGCCGATGGGTCATAGACGCCCCACCCTCCGCTGATATCAGGCTCTATCCACCACGGATCGGCCCAGCGCGCATCAAAATCAAGTTCCTTTAGGAAGTTAACCCTCTGTTCGACGCCATTGTCGAAGACGCGAAAATCCTTGACACTCAGGCCGCGTGCAGGGGTAGGCGAACCTTTTGGTTGTAGACCCGGCTTGGACATGAGATTGGTCGCATGTTTCTCCGCCCCAAGGTTCCAGACATTGGCTTCAACAAGCACTTGTCGAGACTCGACATGGAAGGTTGGGGTCGCCGGCGTGGACTCGTCGGACTGAGAGGGGTTGTTCGGGTTCGGTTTCTGTTGAGTGCTCTGTGCGCTCGCACCCCAGGGCAGAAGGACTAGGCAGACGCAGGCGATCAGAGCACGGGACGGGATCACTGCTCAGTATAGCGCTTTCGTCTAGAGGTGGGATCAAGTGGAGTTTGAAGCCCAAGCGAGAGAGTCTCAGCAGGGATAGGGCTTGCTCATCCGCCGGCTTTCGTTGGCGGTTCGAGAGACACGACACCCCAACATGGGAGCTGCGCAGCAACCTGCGGTTGCTGTGGGTGAACGTGTTGAAACCAGAGCCTGCTAACGAGAAATCCCGCTGATCCGGCTGCTGCCCGGCAGCCGGCAAGTTAACCGCCGTAAACCTATTGATTCCTTTCGCCGAATAGCTCACCATAGGAGGAACTTGGTCCAGCAGTGAGGTAGTTCCCCTGGTGCAGTTCCTTTTCCGGAGGCCGGGCGGGTGGCCACCCTTTCGGCAGGAGTCCTAAAGCTCGGGGTGCCCCACCCTTCTCCGCGTTTTTTAAGAGAGGGTGGGCCCGCTCTGGGAGCCAGTTCTCTGCCATGAGAATAGCGTCCTTGGGCTCCTCTCGCCTGCAGGTGACAAGGATGGGACACCCACGTTAATGCCGGAATAAAAGGCGGAGCAGCGCGCGCCTAGCCAAGAATCGTCACCTTTCAAGCCCGGGGATGCGTCATTTCGGACTTGTTTGCTCGGGTGGAGGAACGATAGGTTTCATCACCGACCCAAACTGTCGAAGGCCAGAACGCAGATGGTTTGCGGGTGAGCTGCTCTCAAGAAACGCGAGCATTTTCACCTATGCCCTCGCGCCAACCTGGTGTACATTATTGGCGCTTACCGACCAGGACTCTTGGTGACGCCGCCCGGTTTCGCATAGTAATAGAACCACTGGGTGACTGCGCCGGTAACCATTCAGGAAAGATATGGGCGGGTGGCCCAACCAAGCCGCCTTTGCTTGGGTGGGGATTTTCGGTCATAGACAAACGCTCACCTAGCCTGGAGAGCGCACGAGCAATCTCGCGGTTGGGGGCCAGAGCTTCAGCTAGGATGCATACGGAAATATCAGCTAGACCGTACCGCAAGCGTGTACAGGAATCACTTTCAACCTTGGGCCGTACGCGGCGGGCGGCCCAGGTCTCGCGGGTTCGAGACCTGGGGATGTCACAAGTGCTCACTTCTAGAGTGTGCTCTCTATCACAGAAGCAAGCAGCCACAACCCTCTAGCCTTGGGACATGCCTTTGGGCCTGAAGCGCCGGCAGGGTGGACACGACCTGCACTTCCTCACATTCAGTTGCGATCACCGGCAGGCCTTAGTCGTCAGCGCGCGCCGGCGCGACTTGTCGGTCAACGTGCTGGAGCAGCGTCTGGCAGACTCGTTGGTATGAGTTCAACGTCTGCACCGCGCAAGCCGGTGGAGAAGGCTTCGCTTCCGCTAACTCTTCACGATCTTGATGTCGCCGGTCTCCGTCGTCACCTGCAGTTTGCTGGCGCCGTTGCCGACGGTGCCTGAGGCTTGTGAGGCTCCGCCGTCGTGCTGGTCGATTTTGACGGAGTTAAAGTCGGAGCTGATGTCGCCCTTGCGCGTGTCGGCGGTGATCTGAAACCCCGCACTGGTTGGCAACGTCAGCGTGATATCGCCGTGCTGGCTGGCCACGTTGACTTTCTCCGGTGGCGTTTTGCTGTCCAGCGTCAGCGCCACATCGCCGTGTTGCGTGTTGACCGTCATCTTGCCGCCGGGCTGCTTACCCGCGGTAGTGACTTCCACGTCACCGTTGTTGGACTGCACCTGCAGGTCGCCGGAGACCTCCTCCAGGTGAATGTCCTTGGAACTGGTCACCACCCGGCTGGGACCGTCGAGCTGGGTGCCGCGTACCTGGTCGCTGGCGATCTCGATCTCGCCCGGCACCGACGCAATTTCCATGTCGGAGCGCGAGGTCTTGAAGATGACCGTCTTGGTGATCTTGCTCAGACGCACGTCCTGGTAGAAGTCGCCATTCAGGCGCACCGCGCCGGCCACCTGGTCGAGCGTCGCGTCATCGATGTGGCCGCTGATATCGACGTCACCGGCAATCTGATCGGCGCGAATCGAGCCTTTGTCGAGCGCGATGGAAACCGGGGCGTCAATCTCGCTTAACGAAACATCGCCGTGCTGTAAGGCGATCTTGACGTCCGCCTTGCGCTGATTGACGGTGATGTCCCCCCGCTTGCTGGCAATGTCGACGGTGGCGCCCGCCGGAACCATAATGTCCAGGTCGGATTGCACGTTGTGATTTCCGGCGCCATTAGTATTCGCGTTCACCACAACCGCGGCGCCGTTGATCGAAATCTGCGGCTTGGTGGATTCGTTGTAGCCGTTGGCCTCCTTCTGATTATTGGCGTACAGCTTCTTGTGGACCACCACGCGAATGGTGTCGCCGTCGGAGGGCGTGACGTTTACCGCGCCGCGATCGGAAACCACCCGCAGCGTACCCTTCGCCGGGAACGCCTGCTGCAGCGTGTCGTCGAAGGTGAAGGCCGTGCCGAAGACCCCGCCCAGATCATCGTCGTCCAGCTGGATCTCGTCGCGCATTCCATTCCAATCCCAGTTCGAGGTGTGGTGCGCAGCCACCCCAAGGCAGACCAGAAGAATCAGCAGGAAAACGCCGCCGGCGCCAAGGCCGCGCCGCCGATAGCCATTCCCGCTCATGCGCTCGATCAGCACGATGACGCCCCACAGGATCAGCAACAGCGGCCACCAGTGTCCGAACCAGCGCCATACGGGAAAGTGCCAGCCCAGGTTGCGGGCCAGGAACAGGCCGCCGATGATGATGAGCACCAGAGGTCCGGCAATGGACCGCCGGTAGCGATACGGCGGAGGAGGCGGAGGAGCTACCGGTGGATATTGATTTACGCTTGCCATCATGCACCTCCTCGATCGTCAGGCCCTTTGGCCGTAGGACTGGGAGCGATGAAGCCCGCGGTGGGCGGCGCCGGCGGCGTCACAACCGGAGGCGCTCCCGCAGCGCCCGGCTGCCCGGGATAAGGCTGCGCCGGATAGTTCTGGCCGGGCGCCTGCCACGCCGGCCCATACTGGCGCGGCACGTGGCCTTCGATGGACGCGGTGTGCGTCAGCAGCATAACCAGGCCAATCACGATCAGCAGCGCCGGCCAGGTGAAATCGAACTGCATCCAATGGGCGCGGCCCATCTGGTCCAGCAGGAACAGCACGCCGAGGGTGATGAGGATGACCGGCCCCATCAGACCATGGGTGCGGCACCGCGCGCAGGAACAAGCACTGTTATAGCGGTATCTCATGACGTCCTCCTCACCAGCCTCTTCGTTGGCGCTGCATCAGGATGCGCACGCCCAAAGCGATGAGGATAAGTGGCCAAAACCTCCAAATCCAGTCGAAATTCAGGGCGCCGAACTCGTCCAGCAGGAACAGCACGCCCAAGCCGATAAGAATCAGCGCGCCAATCGGCACACGCGAATGCCGCTCCGGCGCCAGCAGCGGGTCGGGACTGCCCATCGCAGCGCCGGGATTAACCTGGTTGCCCGCTCCCGGCGCGAACGCATCGCGCCAGACGTTGGTGCCGCTGAACACATTGTTCAAACCAAGCGGATCGGGCGCCGGCAGTCCCAGCTGGCGGGCCCGCGCCGTCTTGTAGGCCTCAATCGGCATATATATAACGAAGGCCGCGATGGCCAATCCGAAGATGCCGCTGATATGGTCGGTCATCCAGATCAACGTGGCGAAGATCAGTACATGCAGGAAGCCCTTGGCGAATTCGCCGTTGTACATCGCGCCGACCCCTGGAATCCAGCCCAGGACGAAAGCCACACCCGGCCGGGGCGTACCCGGCGGTGGTTCGGCAAGCGGAGGCACAGCGGCGGAGCCCGGAGGCGGGACAGCGCTGCTGACCGGAGGGGGCACGGCGCCTGCTGCCTGCGCAGGCACATGTTCATCGCAGTAGACGGTCCCTTGCACGTCGCGCACGCACGCGCTGCACAGCGGCTTGCCACAGGCGCGGCAATAGGCAACCACGGCTGCGTCGGGATGATTGGCGCAGTTCATAAGGTTCTCCTTAGCCGGGCCTGGGGGTGGAAGGACACGGCTTCAGCCGTGCCGAAACTCGTGTTCATAAGCGGAGCTTCAGCCTCGGGATACCGCGCCTGAAAACCGCTGTTCATCGCCAGTTCATCCGCTGAGCTAAAGCCCGGCTCGTCAACTGTCTTGCCGCCGCTGCCGTGCCGGTTCTCGCTCTTCGACGGATTCTTCTGGTTCTGGTTCTGATTCTGGCTGGGCGCCGGGGCCTCCTGCTCCGGCTGCATTTGATTGTCCTGAGTAGTGTCGGGCGTCGCCGCGTGGCGCAGATCGCGAACCCGTGACTCAATCTCATACACCAGGCGCATGTTCTCGTAGTAACGCATCACCCGCGCCTCGGTATCGTAGTAAGCCCGGGTGATTCCCTTCGAGCTCAGGTCCCAATGCCGCAGATCGGCAAAATGGAAGCCGGCAATGCCCAGGATCATGGTGATAGAGAAGAAGGCCATGCCAAAGGACATGGCGAAGCGCGGCGTCGCCACGCCGGCAAACATCGGCACCAGGCGACTCTTGAGCTTCTCCAGCCGGCTCTCGCCACGGGGCTTCGCTATGGCGTGCTCTGAGGGGAGTGCGCCAATGGTCTGTGCCAGGATGTTGTGCACCAGGTTGCGCGGCGGCTCGGCCTGGTCGAGGCCACGCAACAAGCTCATACCCGCCCGGACCTCCTCGACCATGCTGCGGCACAATTCGCAGCCATGCTGGTGTGCCTCAAACGCCGCCAGTGTCGGGCCGTGCAGTGCGCCATCCAGCGCATCGGCCAGGACGGCTTCGACCTCTGCGCACTGCATCACGGATTGGGGTTGGTCTTGCATTTACCTGTCCGCCATCCGGACCTGGAGCTTGCTCCCTAAAGGGTTCACTGGCCGCTTACAACTGGCCACTGCTTTTTCACCCTACCTGCTTATACGTACGTTGCAAGAGCCTCGCCAGTTCCGTTCGTCCCCGATTTATGCGACTCTTCACAGTTCCTTCGGGCACATTGAGCACTTTGGCAATATCCTTGTAGTCCAAATCCTGCAAATCCCGCAAGATGACCGCCTCGCGCAGCTCGGGCGAGAGCCGCTTCAGGGCCTCGTGCACCAGCCGCTGGGTCTCCTGGCTGCGCATCCGGCTCTCCGGACTAACC
Source organism: Terriglobales bacterium (assembly GCA_035651035.1). Taxonomy (GTDB): domain Bacteria; phylum Acidobacteriota; class Terriglobia; order Terriglobales; family Acidobacteriaceae; genus Bog-257. Next base: position 5,502 of record DASRGM010000247.1, on the reverse strand, counting down.
CCGCGGTCCTCCAACTGCTCTGCAATCGTGAGGCCGTCTTCCCGGCTGCCGGGCGTGGCGTCAAGCGAGTCGGTGATCCGGTCATATTTGCCCTTGCGGAAGTGGTCCACCAGCAGATTGCGCGTCACCGTCGTCATCCAGGTCATGAACGAGGCCCGGGTGGTGTCGAAGGTGCCCAGCGTCCGGTAGATCTTGATGAACACTTCCTGAGCCAGGTCGGAGGCATCGTCTGCCGACCCCGAAAAGCGGTAGCAGATGTTGTAAATCCTCCGGTGATACTGCTGGACGATTTCCTGCCAGGCCGCGGCGTCGCCGGACACACAGCGACGGACAAGGGCATTGACAACTTGCGCGTCGTCCAATCAGCGGCTCCCAAGAGGCGTAACTCCTGGCCCTACTTCAACTGCAACGGCTAGAGGGTTATACGGCGAAATGCGACCGGGAGTTCGAGCAATCGGGCAGCACGCAAGCGTAACCTGCCCCGCGTGTTCGGCGATTGCGCCTGAATTGTAGCAGGGAGCGGAAGGCTTCTGGCGCCTCAGCCTCAGGCACAATCTCTCCTTGACATCCGACAGGAGGATGGTTCATTATCTGTCGGACGTCGAGGGGAGAGAAAATGCCGGCTTCGACAGATTTGCTGCAGGGCACGCTCGATTTGCTGATCCTGCAAACGCTGGCTCTGGAGCCCATGCACGGTTGGGGCATCGCCCAGCGCATTCAACAGGTCTCGAAGGATGCGCTCAAAATCGGGCAAGGCTCGTTATATCCCGCTCTGTACCGCTTGGAGTACAGGGGCTGGATCAAAGCGGAATGGGGCAATTCCGAAAACAATCGCCGGGCAAAGTTCTACCGGCTTACGATTGCGGGACGAAAGCAACTGGAAAGTGAACGTGAAACGTGGGAGCGCCTGTCCTCCGCGATCGCTCTGGTCCTCGGCCGGCGGAGGCATCGCAATGATTGGCGAGTTCCTGACCCGTATGCGGTTCTTCATCTCCCCGAAGAAGCGCAGCGAATTGGATGAGGAACTTCGATTCCACATGGAGCAGGCGATCGGCGAAAAGGTCGCGGCAGGGCTGTCTGCTTCCGAGGCCCGGCGAGAGGCGGCGATCGAGCTTGGTGGCCTCGAGACGACGCGCGAGGAATGCGAGCGTCAGCGTCCGGGATGGTGGCTCGGTACGGTCAACCAGGACGTGCGATACGCTCTGCGCGGAATCCTCGCCCGCGGTTGGTTTTCGGCAGCCACCGCAGTGACCATTCCGTTGGGGATTGGCCTCAACACCATGGTCTTCACCCTGGTGAACGCGGTGCTGTTTAAGCCGGTGCCTGTGCCCGGCGGCGCTCGCCTGGTTTCGATTCTGAACCGCGATCGCGCGCAGGGTAATCGCAACCTGCCCATGTCCTATGCCGATTTCCAGGACTATAGGACACAAGAGAGTTCCTTCGAGTGGTTCGAGGCCGCCACGGATGAGGATGGGATACTCAGCGAAACCGGCAATCCGCCGGAGCGGTATCATCTTGCCCGCGCCACCGCAGGCATCTTTTCCATGGTGCAAGCCAAGCCGGTGCTCGGGCGCGCCTTCCTGCCCACCGATGATCATCCCGGAGCTGAGCCCGTTGTCGTCCTTGGCTACAGCGTCTGGCAGGAACGATACGCCGGTCTGCCTGGAGTCATCGGACGCCAGGTCCACGTCAATGGACAACCCGCTACCCTCATCGGCGTGATGCCGGAAGGCTTCCGCTTCCCCGCGGATGTCGCTCTTTGGATGCCTTTAGTCCCGACCACCGAGCTTGCTAAACGCGACAACCGGCCGGTTCGCGGTTATGCGATGCTGAAGCCTGGGACGACTTTGCGCCAAGCCAATGCTGAGCTCAGCGGGATTGCTGCACGGCTCGCAAGCCAATTTCCCGCAGACAAGGACCTGGGTGTCGCCGTTCTCACCTTTCAGCAGCGTTTTAACGGCGGAGCCATTCGAATCATCTTTCTCCTTATGCTCGCTGCCGTGTGTTTTGTTCTGCTCATCGCATGCGCCGATGTAGCCAACATGACGCTGAGCCGCTCGCTCGGCCGGCAACGCGAGATGTCGATTCGGGCGGCACTGGGGGCCTCCCGCTGGCGTGTTGTGCGCCAGTTGCTGATTGAAAGCGTGATTCTCAGCATCGCGGGCGGGGTTTTGGGTCTTGGGCTGGCGGAGGCCGGCGTTCACTGGTTCGATCTCTCCACCCGCAGCATTCGGCCCTACTGGATCCAGTTCACGATGGACTTCTCGGTTTTCGGCTACTTCGCGGCCCTCTGTATTCTGAGCGGATTGCTCTTCGGCATCGCGCCGGCTCTGCGGTCCTCAAAAGCCGATCTCGTGGGCGTGCTCAAGGAACGCGCTCACAGCGTTGCGTCTCATCGCGGGGCATGGCTGTCCGCTACACTCGTCATCTTCCAATTCGCGCTGACCCTGGTGCTCTTGACCGGAGCCGGCATCTTCCTCCGCAGCCTCCTGAACGGCCTCTCGGTAAATCCGTTTGTTCCTGCCGCACAATTGACGACCGCTCGCCTTGCGTTGCCCGGCGACCGTTACAAAGATGCCGACGCTCGCCGCCAGTTCTATGATCAGCTCCTCCCGCGCCTGCGCGCCACACCTGGGATCACGCACGCTGCGGTTGCGTCCGAGGCGCCTGGCCTCGGCGCCGTCCCTCAGCAGATCGAGTTGGAGCACGCGCCTATCGACAACCCTGCGCAACGTCCCTGGATTTCGCTGGTCGCTCAATCTTCCGGCTATTTCGATACGATCCATCTGCCCCTCCTGAGCGGCCGCGACTTCAACGAAATCGACGGAAGCGCGCATCACGAAGCGGCTATCCTTACCCGCGATGCCGCAACTCGCTTCTGGCCGGGCCAGGAGCCGATGGGAAAGCGTTTTCGTCTTTTCGACGACAAGAACAAACCGACGGAGTGGATTACCGTCATCGGCATCTCAGCCGACATGGTGCAGGAGCTTCAGGAGAACGACCCGAAGCCCTTGCTCTTTGTCCCTTATCGCCAGGAAGGCTGGGACAACATGACTCTGGTCGCCGAGTCGAGCGCAGATCCGCTCCAGTCGATGCGTGTCACCGTTCAAAGCTTGGACCGGGAACTGCCCCTTATCGACCCCTATCGCCTGAACGATGCCATTGCGCACCAGATCTGGTTTCTGCGTTTGTTCAGCAAAGTCTTCCTCGGCTTCGCGCTTATCGCGTTGCTGATGGCTTCGGTTGGGATCTATGCCGTCATCGCGCATGCCACCGGCAGCCGCACCCAGGAGATTGGTGTCCGTATAGCGCTAGGCGCAACGCTGGGCAACATCCTCCTGCTGGTGATGAAACGCGGGCTCTGGCAGATCGCTGTGGGACTCGCCGTCGGACTCTGCGCCGCCGTGCCCCTGGCACACGTGATGGCATCGATGCCGATCGGCATTTCGCGGTCGGACCCTGCCATTCTCCTCTTTGTCGCGTGTACGCTCGCGGTAGTCGGCGTCTTTGCCTGCTGGCTGCCCGCACGCCGTGCGAGCGCGCTCGATCCTGTGAAGGCCATCCGATACGAATAGCCGTAACGCACGGAGCGCGGCGAAGTGGATCCAGAACCTGCAGCGAACCTGGCTACGCTAATACGCAACTATAATGATTCGCCTGAGCTGGCGCGAATCTCAGCTCGCATCGAATCCCCGCAGTGATCCATCGCATCAACGCCAACTGGAGGAAGGTACAGAATGGCACATGAGGTTCGCCGCTTCCCTACGATTGAACCCTACATCGACAAAGAGACGATGCATCTGCATCACGACAAGCATCATCAAGCTTACGTTACCAATCTGAACGCCGCACGGGAAAAGGCGCCGGAGCTGCAGAAGATGAGCCCCGAAGACCTGCTGAAAGATCTGGAGAAGGTGCCCGAGGCGATCCGCACCGCGGTGCGCAACAACGGCGGCGGCCACGCGAACCGGGAGGAGGAATGAAATGTCGACTATGGCAGTTCGCACTGCGCACCTGACGGGGATCGCTCCGCAATTTCTTGTGGACGATCTTGACCGGGCAATTGCGTTCTATCGCGACAAGCTGGGTTTCGAGCTTGATTTTACCTATGAGTCGTTCTATGCGGCGGTCAGCCGCGACGGATGCGCGATCCATCTAAAATGTGCGCCGAAGTCGAGCGCGGACAGAGCGCAACGGAAAGCGAACGAACATTTGGATGCATACATCTCCGTCTCGAACATCCGAGACTTGTTTCGCGAATTGGAAACCCGCGGCGCCAATGTGATCAAACCTCTCACGCAGGAACCCTGGGCTTGTCTGGATTTCTACGTCGAGGACCCTGACGGGTACATTCTCTGCTTCAGTGAACAGAACGCCTGATGCCCGCGGCCGGAGCGCAACGCCGGCATGGCTAGGGCACGAAAGCGGACCAGCTGATCCGCGGGCAAACGTTGACCGCGCTGGCGCACTATAATGATTCGCCTGAGCTGGCGCGAATCTCAGCTCGCATTGAATCCCCGCAGTATTCGGTCGCATCAACGCCAACTGGAGGAAGATACAGAATGGCACATGAAGTTCCGCCGCTTCCCTACGATTACTCTGCCCTGGAACCCTACATCGACAAAGAGACGATGCATCTGCATCACGACAAGCACCATCAGGCGTACGTCACCAACCTGAACGCCGCGCTGGAAAAGGCGCCGGAGCTGCAGAAGATGAGCCCGGAAGACCTGCTGAGAGGTCTGGACAATGTGCCCGAGGCGATCCGCACTGCCGTCCGCAACAACGGTGGCGGCCACGTGAACCACAGCATGTTCTGGAAGATCATGGCGCCGAACGCAGGCGGCAATCCCACCGGCGCCGTCGCCGATGCCATCAAGAGCACCTTCGGCGACTTCAACGCTTTCAAGGAAAAGTTCAACGACGCCGGGCTGAAGCAGTTCGGTAGCGGATGGGCGTGGCTGGTTCGCGATCACGGCGGCAAGCTGCAGGTGGTCAGCTCCGCCAACCAGGACAATCCCATGAGCCAGGGCTTCTATCCCATCATGGGCAACGATGTTTGGGAGCATGCGTATTACCTGAAATATCAGAACCGCCGCGGCGACTACCTGAAAGAATGGTGGAACGTGGTGAACTGGGCGGAAGTCAACCGCCGCTTCCAGGAGAGCCAGCGTTAACCCGCGACAGGGTTAGTTGCGAAAGGGTGCCGCGTGCACCCTTTTTCTTTTGCGCGCGTTCAGTAGCACTCGCACCACGGTCGAATGATGTAATCTGTTGCGATTGAGGCGGCGCGCGCTGCGTCTCGCAAGAACCAGCAAATCCATAATGAGGTAGTCGATGAGAAGCACTGCTCCTACAGTTCTGTTGTCCCTGGCATTGTCTTGGGCCATTGTGATCCCGAGTTCGGCCGCGCCGCCGGCCAAGACGAAGACGCAGATCGCGCGCGGCGAGTATCTGGTGAAGGCCATCGGCCAGTGCGGCGACTGTCACACGCCGCTCACC
>DASRGM010000246.1:0-18358 GCA_035651035.1 Terriglobales bacterium | reverse complement strand
ACCGCGAGCAGCGCGAGCAGGACGGCCAGGGGCTCGCCGTGCAGGCCGGGACGGGGCTGCTGCCGGGACCCGACGACCAGCACGATGACCAGGGTGATCAGGCCGACCGGCCGGAGCCGCCGGATCACGGCGTCGCGTTGGGCGCGGGCCAGCCGCACCGCTGCCAGCGTCGGGGTGGCCGGCAGTTCGGTGTCCATATCTGCCAGCGTACGGCGGGGTCTGCCGCGGGTCGCCGTCCCTGCGGTTGATCTCGCCGCGCCGCGCGGTCCACCCGGAGGTGGCGACCTCCACCCCAGGGTGGAGCGCCCGCCGGGCGCGAAGATCCGCCCCGGCGCCGAAGACGCAACAGGCTCCCCGGCGCGATCGTGGTTCAAGCCCGGACAAACGTCCGGGTGGACAAATCCGCAAGGACTGGAGAGTCAGATGTTCTTCCTGATCGGCAAGCGCTACCCGTGGGTCACACTGATCATCGGCGGGGCGCTCCTGATTATCGCGGCGGTGACCGGCAGCGTCGTGTTCGCGCTGATCGGGGGCGTCGGCGTGGTGATGGGCGGCTACCGCACCGTGACCTTCCTGCGGCGGCGCGACCTGACCGGACCCACCTTCCCCCGCGGCCAGGGCGGCGGGTCGCAGTGGTGACCGCCATCGAGGCCCGGCACCTGGCCAAACGCTTCGGCGGCTTTGCCGCGGTCGAGGACGTCAGCTTTGCCGTCCCGGCCGGCCAGGTGACCGCCGTGCTGGGGCCGAACGGCGCGGGCAAGACCACGACCATCGAGATCCTGGAAGGCCTGCTGCAGCCCACCTCGGGCGAGGTCGAAATCCTGGGCCGCACCTGGCAGGCGAATGCGCGCGAGCTGCGCGAGTGGCTGGGCATCTCGCTGCAGGAGACGCGCCTGTCGGAGAAGCTGACCGTGCGCGAGACGCTGCAACTGTTCTCCAGCTTCTATCGGCACCCGCTGCCGCTCGAGACCGTGCTGGACGAGCTCTCGCTTCAAGAGAAGGCCGACGCGATGGTGGGCAAGCTTTCGGGCGGCCAGAAGCAGCGTCTGGCGGTGGCGACCGCATTGGTCTCCAATCCGAAGATTCTGTTTCTCGACGAGCCCACCACCGGCCTCGATCCGCAGAGCCGCCGCCAGCTGTGGGACATCGTGCGGCAATTCCAGAAGCGCAACGGCACCGTGCTGCTCACCACGCATTACATGGACGAGGCTGAGCGGCTTTGCGACCGGCTGGCCATCATCGATCATGGCCGCATCATCGCCGCCGGCACTCCGGCGGAGCTGATCGAGCGCCTCACCGGGCATCACATCGTCGAGTTCACGGTGTCGCATCCACCCGGCGACGACGGCCACGCCTGGAGCAAGCTGCCCGGCGTGCAGTCGGTGCGTTCCGACGACGGCTTCTATTGCCTGCGCGTTAACGAGCCCGCCCAGACCATTCCGGCGCTGCTCGCCGAGGTGCAGCGGCAGCACGCCGAGCTGGTGCATCTGACCACGCGGCAGGCCAGCCTGGAGGACGTCTTCGTGCACCTCACCGGCCGTCATCTGCGGGAGGAGTAGCGGTGGTAGAGCGGGCCTTCGGGGCCGCGTCCAAGCGCGTTTTTGATTTGTTTGAGCCGGCTTCAGCCGTGCCGTTACGAGACGCTATTCGGGGAGAGCGGGCCTTCAGGCCCGCGTCTCTGCTGTGAAAGGGCCGGCTTCACCCGTGCCGCAGCAGGCGCTGTTAGGGTAGTGCTGGCCTTCAGGCCAGCGTCTAAGCACGTTTTTTTGATTTATCCGAGTCGGCTTCAGCCGACGACACGGTTTTCGCCGGCTGAAGCCGGCTCTTAATAAAGGAACGCGGGCCTGAAGGCCCGCTCTACCATTTGCACCTCAAAGGCGTCTTTCATCTGCACCACGGATTCATGGTATGGCAACGATTGAACAACCGCCCGTCGTAACCAAGCCCCAACCACCCGCGGTCAACAACCCGCGCTGGATGGGCTATGCGCGCCTGCTGCAGATGCGCATGCTCGAACTGTGGCGCGAGCCCGAAGTCATCTTCTGGGTCTTTGTTTTCCCGCTGCTGCTGGCGCTGGGCCTCGGCATCGCCTTTCGCGGCAAGCCCCCCGACGTCACGCCGGTCGCGGTCATCGACGGGCCAAAGGCGAACCAGATTGTGCAGTTGCTCGAGCGCTCGCCCGAGCACGCCGGCATTCGTCCCGATGTGCTGAGCTCCGCGGCGGCGCTCGACGGATTCCGCCTGGGCAAGTACTCGCTGGTAGTCAGCATGGACGACTCCGGCCTGCACTATCGCTACGATCCTGCACGGCCGGAGAGCGTGCTGGCGCGCACGCAAGTCAACGACGCGCTGCAGGACGCGGCCGGTCGCGGCAATCGCCTCCAGACCTCAACCACCGCCGCCAGCGAGCCGGGCGCGCGCTACATCGACTTTCTCATCCCCGGCCTGCTCGGCATGAACTTGATGAACTCCGGCATGTGGGGCATCGGCTTCGCGCTGGTCGAGATGCGCCAGCGCAAGCTGCTGAAGCGTTTTGTGGCGACGCCCATGCGCCGCTCCGATTTTCTGCTGGCGCTGGTTTCCAGCCGCCTGGTGCTGATGCTGATCGAGGTAGCGCTGCTGCTCGTTTTCGGCGTGCTCGTCTTTCACGTGCGCATCGAGGGCAACATTGCGTCGATCCTGCTGATTGGCGCCCTCGGCGCAGTGTCGTTCGGCGGCGTCGGCCTGCTCACCGCCAGCCGCGCGCAAAAAATCGAGAGCGTCAGCGGGTTGATCAACGTCGTCATGATGCCCATGTGGATCTTCTCCGGCGTCTTCTTCTCCTACGAGCGCTTCCCGAAGATGTTTCTGCCGGCAATCCGCGCGCTACCCCTGACCGCGCTCAACGACGCGTTGCGCGCCATCATCCTGCAGGGCGACTCGCTGGCGTCGCAGCTCAGCCGCATTGCTGTGCTCGCGATCTGGGGCGGCGTCTCGTTCGCGCTGGCGCTGAGGTGGTTCCGCTGGAGCTGAGGGTGGTAGAGCAGCTTCTCCCGGCGTTGTCGAGCAGGATTTGCCGCCAGTTTTAATTAGCCCATAAATCCGGCTTCGAGATTCACTTCGCGTGACGGCACAACCAGCCCGAAGGGGGGCACAATGCGTAGCCCAGCACGTGAGTGCTGGGGAAGCCATCATTTTGGATGAATCCCGAGTCCCTTCAGGGACGGCACGCCCTTATGCCGTCCTGGCGGACTCCGAGCGGGCAGGATCCTGAACCCAGCACTCACGTGCTGGGCTTACGATTGTGCCGCCCTCCGGGCTGGGAAACTGACGGCGTCTTCATGTGGCGCGCGATTGAATCAGCTGCTCCAAGGAAAAACATCTGCGCCGCAATTGCTACAATCCCTCGATGACCCGCCTGGAGCGCGTGCAGCAACACCTGCGCCTCTACGAGCACCCGCTCATCGCCTTCGAGGCGCGCCCCAGGGGCGACAGCGTAGAAGTCATCATTCTGCCGCGCTTCGCCGACCCTCCCGTCCACACTTACACATTCGAACTGCATCCCCGTGACCTCGACGATCCGCAACTCGAGTGGACCCTGCAGCGCCAGATCTTCGACGGGCTGCAGGATTACGTCATCGAGATGTTCATCCGCACCCCGCAACACCGCAAGGAAAACGCACAACTCGAACGCGAAGGCAAGCTGTGAGCCCAACCGGCGAGCTCCGCGAGCGTATTGCCGAGGAAATCCGCCAGCGCGGGCCAATTCCCTTCTCGCGTTACATGGAACTGTGCCTATACGAGCCGGAGCTGGGCTACTACTCGCGGGCGCGCGAGCGTTTCGGCAAAGCCGGAGACTTCTACACCTCCAGCGACGTGCACGCGGTCTTCGGACGTCTGCTGGCGCGGCAGTTTGACGAGATGTGGCGGGCACTCGGTTCGCCGCCACGGCTCGGTCTCATCGAGCTCGGTCCCGGGCGCGGCTTGTTCGCGCGCGACGTGCTCGACTGGTCGGCAAAACAGTTTCCCGAGTTTTTTCGCGCCGTGCGGTATCACCTCGTCGAGCAGTCGGCGCATCTGCGCGCGAAGTTGCAGGAGCGGCTGGCCGATTACATCACGACGGGAAAATGCGAGGTGTCGGAGTCAGACCCGGGTGCCCCATCCTTTCGCCCGGTTTTGGCGAAAGGGTGGGAGACATCGGACGCGTTGAGCGATCCTCTCATCCTCTTCGCCAACGAGTTCTTCGATGCCCTGCCGGTCGACGTGATCGACCATCGCGGAGCGCTGCGCGTCAGCTACGAGAACGGCCGATTCACCGAGAGCTTCGTCGCGCCCTCCGCCGCCGAGCTGGAGTTCCTCGATCGCTACAGCGTGCACCCGGAAGCGGGCGAGCGCGTGGAGGTGGCGCCGGCGGCGCTCGACTGGATGGACCGCATCGCGACGCTCTTTCGCGGCCGTCACGGCTTCGCCGTACTCATCGACTACGGCTACACGCGCGAAGAGCAGCTTGCGGGGCGGCATCGCGACACCATCATGACGTATCGCCGGCACGTGGCCGGCGCGTCGCCCTACGACGCGCCGGGCGAGCAGGACATCACCGCCCACGTGAACTTCACGGCTTTGCGCGCGCGGGCGGAGGGTCGGGGCATGAAGACGCTCGGGCTGCTCACGCAATCGCGGTTTCTGATCGGCATCGGCGAGGAGACCGAATTTGCCGACGCCTTCCAGGATTGCCGATTGCCGCAGGAGCGCGCCAAGGTCGCGCTGCAGTTGAAGCACCTGATCTTGCCCAGTGGGATGGGAGAGATATTTCAGGTGCTGGTCTTGTCCCACGATGTGGGAGAGGTCAAGTTAAGCGGGTTGAAATAAGAACCCACTCAAGGCCAAAAAATGGCTTGAGTGGGGCACCCGGCACCCGGCGGGATCTTTCGTCACAACCGAAATCCCGCACTGGCCGAATGCCAAATGCCAACCACCAACTGCCGCCTTACTCCATCCCCGGCTTGTCGCTCGAGCCTTGCGGCTGATACGGCGTCTGCAGATATTTTCGCGCCATATCCAGCGCGTTCTGCGTGTTGTCGTTGGTCTGCAGCGCCTGGCGGTATTCGTTAGTGGCGCGCTCGCGCTGGCCGGTCAGGTCGAAGATCATGCCCAGCTGGATGTGGCTCCAGACCTCAGTCCAGCGGGGGACGCCGTCGCCGTTCAGCGCCTCGCGATAGGCATTCGCGGCGGATTGATAGTTGTGCTGCAGGAAGAAGACGTCGGCAATGCGATAGTGTGCCAGCGAGCTGTTGCGGTTGATCTCCAGCGCCTTCTGGAACTCCTTCAGCGCCTCGGTCAGGTCGCCCTGCTCCACGTCCTGCTGGCCGCGCATGATCGAGGTGCGCACTTGCAGGTCGGTTGAATTCTGCAGCACCTGGTTGTTCGGGTCGATGGTGATGCGCCGCGGCTTGCCGAAGGTATCGATGGAATACGCCGACTGCGTGCCCTCAACCTCGATGCGCTTGTCTTCCGTCTTGCCGTCGGTATCGATGCGCAGCTCCACCGGCATGCGGAACAGGTCCATGTCCTGCGAGATCTCGCCGACCACGCGGAAGCCCTTCTGCGTGCGGTATACCGTGTACTTGTTCTTGAACTCAGGCGCGCCGGTCGAGTCGAGCCACTGGGTGAAGAACCACGTGAGCTGCTGTCCTGAAGTCTGCTCGGCGACTTTGCGCAGGTCGTCAATCGTGGCCGTCTTGCCGGAAAATTGCGCGACAAACGTGCGCATTGTCTTGTCGAAGGGTTCTTCGCCGATCACCCAGCGCAGCATGGCAAAGATCATGCCGCCCTTGTCGGTGACCAGCGACTGAAATTCGGGCGAGAAGGTGTCCAGCCGTCCCACATCGGCCAGCGGCACCGAAACATAGGCCAGCGCGCCCACCGACATGTCTTTGGTCACTTCCTGGAAGCCGGCCTCGCCGGCGACGTGCTCCACATAAAGCGCTTCGGAGTAGCGCGCCGCGCCATCGCTTAGCCACCAGTCATTCTTGGTCGCAGGGCTCACCATCGTCCCGAACCACTGGTGCGAGACAGTGTTGGCCAGCAACCGGTAGTTGCCCTTTTCGGTGAAGTTGCGGCTGGAGATGGCTGCAATCTCCGGCGCCCAGGCGGAAGGAACGGTATCGTTCGGCAGCTCGACCACGCTCAGGTTCTGGCTGAACGGCGGGCCAAAGCTCGAGGTGAAGAAGAAGAATTCCTTGGTTGCGGTGTCGGCATAATTCTGCGCCGCGCTCTTGTGCTCCGGCAGGGTGTAGACGTTCACGCCCAGCCCGCCTTCGGTGCTCTTCGTCTGCACGTATTTGCCGATGATGATGGTGCCCGGAAAGCTCGGCCGGTCTTCGTAGGTGAAGGTCGTCGTCTTCTCGCCCGCGGGCGTGCGGGTTGTCGCTTTCCGCGCCGTGGCCTTGGAGCCGCCTGCAGCAGGCTCTTCCGCGATCTCCGGAGCCCCGCCACCGGCGCTCGTCTTGCCGCTGCCGATGACCGTGTATCCCGCAGGCACGCTCACGCTGATGGTCGAGGTGAAGCGGTTGGTACCGTAGCCGGCCGTCGGAAACCATCGCCCGGCATACAGCAGATACGTGATGGGATCGCCAATATAGGCGAGCTTCAGGCCTTGCACCGGACTGTCCTCTGCATTCTGGATGGCGCCTTCGTATTCGAAGGTCAGCGTATCGGAGGCGCCTTTATTCAGCGTGCTGGGCAGCGAGATGCGGACGGTCGAATCCTGGCTGACGCGTTCGATGGAGAGCGACTGGCCATTGGCATCGAGCACGCGCGTTGGCCGCAGCGCGTTGTGCAACTCGAAGGTGGCGATGTTGATGTCGTCGAGCGCGGTGAATTTCACCTGCGCCACCGCCTTCATCTGGTGGTTTGGCGGATTGACCGCGACATGGATAACGTAATCGTCCACATGGATGCGAGGCTTCTCGGCCGCAAAACAAACGGATGCCAGGGTGATGATGCCGAGGACGAGAAGCCGTCCCGCCGATCGCGTCGCGCTGTACATCAAAGAGGAACTCCTGCTTTGACTATAAATGATGGAAAATCCGCCAGGAAAGATGCCGTTCCGGCAGCCTGCCTCTTCCGACAACTAGTTTCACCACGGAAGCACGGAATACACCGAATTTTAGGAAGGTCTCCCGAATATGCGTTGATGTTCGATTTCTACAACCTCTAAATACGTCCGTGTATTCCGTGCTTCCGTGATGAACTCGCTGTCGCTACCGCCAGTACGATCTCGCGAACCCGATCGGAACTAAGAATGTCTGCCGATATGCTCGGGCCCGTTCTTCCAACCCTAAATAGTTCCGTGTATTCCGTGCTTCCGTGGTGAATTAGCCTTTCGCCATAGCCAGTACGATCTGCGCAGCCCGGTCGGATGCCCCGCCGTTCTTGTCACGGGCCTCCAACCGCTGCCTCACCTCACGAAAGCCCTCCAGCATCGCCGACCGCGCTTCGCTCTCGGGAATCAGCCGGCGCAGCTCCTGGCAGACCCGCTGCGGCGTGAAGTCCTCCTGCACCAGCTCGGGAACAACATCGCGCTCGGCGATCAGGTTCACTATCGCAAAACGGTCTACCTTAACTAGACGGCGGCCCAGCTCCCAGGTGAGCGGCGCAACCCCATAAACCATCGCGAAGGGCGTGCCGATCAGCGCCGCCTCCAGCGTTGAGGTGCCGCTGGTGACGGCGGCCGCGCGGGCGTGCAGCAGCGTGGCGCGCGCATCGCGCGTCAGCGTGATGGGCGGCCCGGAGTGGCCGCGCAGAAACGAGCCTACCCACGCCGCATCGAGCGTGGAGGCTACCGGCACTGTGTAAACGTAGTCGGGACCGAGAAGTTGCGCGGTGCGCAGCAGCACCGGGAAGATACGCGAGACCTCGCCGCGGCGGCTGCCGGGCAGCAGCGCGATCCACTGCCGCTGCGCGTCGAGCTTGTACTCGGCGGCAAACTGCTCGCGCGTGATCGCCGGCGGCGGCAGGTCGGCCAGCGGATGTCCGACGAACTCGGCCGCAACACCGCGCTCGCGATAGAACCTTTCTTCAAAGGGAAAGATGACCAGCATCTGGCGGACGTATTTGCGCACGCGCTCGATGCGGCGCTGCTTCCATGCCCACAACTGCGGGCTGACGTAATAGATGACCGGCACGCCGCGGCGATGGAGCTCGCGCGCCAGGCGCAGGTTGAAGTCGGGGAAGTCGATGAGGACGGCGGCATCGGGCCGGCGGCGGTCCGCCTCGGCCACAACTTCGCGGAAGCGGCGATAGATCGTGGGAATGTGTTTGACGACTTCGACGATGCCGACTTCGGCGATCTCGCGCGCATCGACCAGCAGCTCGCAGCCAGCCGCGCGCATGCGCTCGCCGCCCACCCCGAAGAACTCGACCCCGGTATCGTCTGACCTCTGCGGAACGCGGGCTCCCGAAGCGGCGCCGGTTTTCGGCTCGCCGCGATAGAAGATCCGGCGGCGTATGGCCGCGATCAGCTCTGCGCCGTAGAACTCGCCGGAGGCTTCCCCGGCCGAGATGAGGATGCGCACGAAGTGATTATGACAGGTGAGGAGGATCGCTGAGATTAATCGACGATGTCATGCTGAGCGGAGCGCCCGCCGTCACGTTTTGAAAGGGCACGGCTTCAGCCGCAGGTGTCATCCTGAGCGGAGCGCCCGCCTGCAGGTTTTGAAGGGCACGGCTTCACATTGATGGGCCGCGTACACGTGCTACCCAAACTACCTGCGGCGGGACTCTGCTACGACCGTCGCGCCTATCCATGCCTCGTACTGTCCGCCAAAAACTCGTTGCCGTAAAGCGCAGGAAATCCGAGAAAATTCCGTGATCTCCGTGCTTCCGTGGTGAACACGATCTCCGCGCTTCCGTGGTGAAAATGATTTACGCCCGCAGGTCGCGCCGGATCAGCGTGGCGTCGAGGAAGAAGCCCAATCCCACTGCGAAGGGGATGACCCCAAATGCCGCGGCCACCCACGCGTCGGGCTCGGTCCGAGCGACCAGCCCGAAGGCGATGGTGTAGCCCAGCGAAGCTGCCACCAGAAGAATGCCTGCGCGCCGCGAACGCGCGACCTGGCTCAACTCCGGCTCCATGGGCACGCTCACGCCGCGCGCGATGGCCGCCAGACGCTCTTCCGTGCGCAGCCGCCGCACTCGATACCACGCATAGATCGCCGCCATCGGGATGCCGAAAATCATGACCACAGCCGCAAATCCCACAATGTTGCCGTCCATTGTCTTGTCCTCCCTGGCAAGATGCCGACATCGGAAGGTACGCAAGCATAGCGGGCGAAGTTCCGGGAAAAGCTGCGCGGCTGGGCTTGGCGCACGACAGGCTGTCACCGGCGCCTGTGAGTGCCGTCACCGCCCGGCTGGCGCGGCTCGCGAGATAACGGAGATACCGGCAGGTGTAGCCATGTTTGCCCGCAAAGCCTTCTTCCGCTTGAAGTCGATCAGCGTCTCCTCCGAATTTCAATGGACCTTCGACAACGAGGTGCTGCCCTTGCTGTGCAGCCAGAGGGGCTTTATCGGCGAGCTGATGCTGGCCAATCCCGGCAGCCTGGAACGGATTACCACCAGCCTGTGGGAGAGCCCGGAGCATGCCGCGGCCTACGACCAGAACGTCTATCCCCGGGTACTCAAACTCCTGTCGAAGACCATCGATGGACTTCCGAAGATGCACACCTTCGACCAGGTGACCTTCACGCTGCACAACGGCGCGAATGAATCGGTCAGAATGTCCAGTCAGACCGTTGCCGCCAAATAACAGTTGGTGGAATGGCACGGCTTCAGCCGTGCCGAAACGGTGGATTGGCACGGCTTTGCCGTACCGAAGCGGTGGAAGGGCGCGGCTTCAGCCTTGCCGCAGCGGTGGAAGCGCGCGGCTTTGCCGTGCCAAAGCGGTGGAAGGGCACGGCTTCAGCCGTGCCGAAACGACGTCTATGGATCAGGGCTTTAGCCCCGGCGGCCGCGGCTAAAGCGCGACGTCCGTCGCCGGCTGAAGCCGGCTCGGAGCTCCAGAAACAAGGGCCTTAGACGCTGGCCTGAAACGCCAACTCTACCCGAACGGCTCGTCGCACCTGGTTCAGCAAACTGTGAAGCCGCCATCAATAGCCCTCGGGTTTCGCCGGACCGGCTCTTCCACCGCTAGGAATCCCAAATTGTAAGATCAGTGCTGCTGCGCCGTCGTGTTCGACGCGTTGTTGCGTTCGTTCATCGCCGAACTCGTAGCCCCGACGGTTGGCGCCACCTTCTCGGCCTCGCGCAAGTGGCTTTCCAGCGTCGGCAGCGTCTTGCTCGCCCAATCCTTCACCGCCTGGTTGTTGCCTGTTTTCGACTCGTGCTTGAACTCGGCAATGTCCTTGCGATGGTCGGTGACCATGTCGCGCATGTACGCCTTGTCGAAGGCCGCTCCGTGCAGCTTCTGCAGCCGCTCGATCGTCGCCTGGTCCTTGGCGTCCAGCGAAGTAGGCAGCGCGACGCCCTCCTGCGTGGCCACCTGCTTCAGTTCGTCGTTGGCTTTGCTGTGGTCGCGCACCATGCGCTCGCCAAATGCCTTCACCTCGGCGCTCTGCGCATTCTGCTGCGCCAGTTGTCCCAGTTGCACCTCGGCCATGCCGCCCTGGGCCGCTTTGGTCATGAAGTCGTGATCTTTAGTGGCGACGCCTCCGTTGGCAATCGACTTGGTGTCGGCATTGGCCGGCGGATTGTTCTGCGCGAACATCATGCCGCCCAGCAGCAATGACGCGGCCAGGCCAAGCAAGCTGCTCCTTACTCCATGCATTGCGATATCTCCTCTTCCGAGCGCGCTGCAATCGACGCAGCCGGCACTCAGAACGTTTAAGTATTTGTAGTAGCTAGATTGGAGGGACGGTTGCCGGGTTGTCGCACGGCGCCGACTTCGAGCTGCTCTCGGCGGCAGCTTGCGCGGACGCTGATCATGCGAGAATTGATCGCCGGAGTTTCCCATCGTGCCCCCATGACATTTGTCATCCTCACCCGCTGACATTCGGCACTGCCCATCGCTCTGAAACTCAATCAGACTTGTGAACGTAATGGTGGAAGCGACCGAACCCGAAGTGGCTGCCGGCGGATTGCAACAACCCATCGACTCTCAATTAAACTTGTTGCAAGACCCAGGTACTGATGCCGGCAATGGAGTTGGCCACGGGAAAGTTATGCGCGAACTGAAGGACGAATTAGCCTCGCTGCGTATCGATCGCGACGCCCCGCGCCGCACGCGCTGGCGTGTGCCTGTGGTCCTGCTGGTGCTCGTCGCGCTCGCCGTTGCCGGCTGGTACTACTTCGGAAAGGTGAAGACGGTGCTTGGCGCCGTCGAGGTCGAGACCGTCACCTCGCGGGTCGAGAGCAGCAGCGGGCCAAACGCCGGCACTCCCATCCTCACCGCCTCCGGATATCTGGTCGCGCGCAAGCAGTCGGTGGTCTCCTCGAAGATCCAGGGCCGCATCTCGCGCCTGTTGGTGGAAGAAGGCAGCGTGGTGAAGGCCGGCGAGGTGCTGGCCACGCTCGACGATGCCGACGTGGTCGCTGCCATTGCCAAGGCCAAGGCCGACATCGAATACGCCAAGGCCGATCTGGCCGAGGCGCAGCGCCAGGAGCGATTGCAGGAAGACCTGTACCGCAGCAAAGTCGTCTCCCAGGACGCGCTCGATGCCGCGAAAGCCAAGGTCAACCTCGCCGCCGCTGCCATCGAGCAAGACAAGGCCAATCTGCAGGTGCAGGAGGCCTACCTCGACTTCACCACCGTGCGCGCCCCCTTTGCCGGCGTGGTGGTAAAGAAGATGACTGAGGCGGGCGAGAGCGTCGCGCCGATTCCGCCGGGCGTCAACATCTCGACCTCCTCGGGCGCTATTGTCGCCATCGCCGACATGAACTCGCTCGAGGCCGAGGTCGATGTCAACGAGTCCAACGTCAGCCAGCTCCAGCCGAATCAGCCCGCAGACATTACCGTGCAGGCCATTCCCGACCACACCTACAAAGGCGTGCTGCGCCAGGTGATCCCGACGGCCGACCGCACCAAGGCGACGGTGACGGTGAAGGTCACGATCCTCGACAAGGACAAATACCTGCGTCCCGAGATGAGTTGCAATGTGACCTTCCTGCAACCGCAGAAGAAGTCGGAGAGCGCCGCGCCGCAGCGGATTGTCACCGTGCCCAAGGACGCGGTGATCGCGCGCGACGGCAAGCAGACGGTGTTTGAAGTTGAGAACAATCGGGCGCACGAGCTGCCGGTGATTACCGGCGCGGACTTGCATGGGCAGATCATCGTCAAGCAGGGTCTGGCCGGCGGGGAAACCATCGTGAACAACCCGCCGCAGAAGTTGAAGGATGGGGACGCGATCAAGGTGAAGGCCAGCGGGTAGAGCAGGGGTCAGGGGTCAGGGGTCAGGGGTCAGGGATCAGGGGCCAGGGGTGAGGGGTGGAAGCGCCGGGCTTCAGCCCGGCGAGAGAAGGGGCCGCTTAGGGCGGCTTCAGCCGCGCCGACCGGGCTTCGGCCCGGCGGGACGAGCGGTTCGGGTAGAGCTGGCCTTCAGGCCAGCATCCAGGCTCCTTCTTTGGTGACCTCCGAGCCGGCTTCAGCCGGCGACATTCGCCGGCAGTGTCGCCGGCTGGAAGCCGGCTCAGAACCAGAAGCCTGCACTCTGACGCGAACCTGAAGGTTCGCTCTATCTCGAACGAGGAAGGCTGGAGGCGGACCAGAATATAGCTCTTTAATGCTGCGGTAAGCGAGACAGGTGAGGACAGAGCCGCGGAGCGGCGAGACGGTCACGAAAATAACGCAACATGGCGAAAACTGGCACCATAGTGTTGATGTTTGCTCGAAATTTCGAGCTAAATATTAGCTCCTCGATTTAGCCCATTCAGGCGATCTCTGGAATGCCACTTTAAGTGGCCTGGCAGCCCGCTAGAGCGACGACGGAAGGGGTGGAGGTACTCTGGATCGTTGGAGTACTCGGGGCGCGCTTAAAACGCATATAAACGCGAATTCCCAAAACGGGAATTTTCGCTAGCATCAAGTGTGATTTCCCAAAATGGGAATGCACCGGTCCCAGGAATTCTTCATGACCACAACTCAAACCATCGCCACCACCACCGCCGTCAGCGTGCAGGACGTGCGCAAGTTCTATCAGCGCGACACGCAGCAGATCAAAGTGCTCGACGGCATCAACCTCGACGTTCCGCAGGGCGAGTTCGTGGCGCTGATGGGCCCGTCGGGTTCGGGCAAGACAACGCTGCTGAACCTGATTGCCGGCATCGATCGCGTGACCTCGGGCCGCGTCGTAGTCGCCGGCACTGACCTGACGCCGCTGTCGGAAGGCGAGCTGGCCAAGTGGCGCTCCAGCCACATCGGATTCATCTTCCAGTTCTACAACCTGATCCCGGTGCTGAGCGCGGTGGAGAATGTCGAGCTGCCGCTGCTGCTCACTTCGCTGTCGAAGAGCGAGCGCCGCCAGCGCGCCATGACGGCGCTGCGCATTGTCGGGCTGGAAGATCGCGCGAAGCACTATCCGCGCCAACTCTCCGGCGGACAGGAGCAGCGCGTCGCCATCGCGCGCGCGGTGGTCACCGACCCGACGGTGGTCGTTGCCGACGAGCCGACGGGCGATCTCGACCATCAGAGCGCGGAAGAGATTCTCACGTTGATGGAAACCTTCAACAAGGAATTCGGCAAGACCATCATCATGGTGACGCACGATCCGCGCGCCGCCGCCAAAGCGCACATTCAGCATCATCTGGATAAGGGAGTATTGAGCGATTGAAAGAGCGAATTCACCACGGAAGCACGGAATGCACGGAATTTTTGAGGGTCGGCCATTCGCGCATCAATGCGAGGGAACAGAATACTGACGAGGGCGACCTGTTGTCGGTGCGTTCTGAATTAAGAGTTAAAAAAATCCGTGTCTTCCGTGCTTCCGTGGTGAACACATTGCGTGAACCCGTATGAAGTTCGCACCTTTAGTTCTGAAGCATCTGCGCAAGAACTGGATTCGCACGCTCTCCACCGTGCTGGCCATGTCGGTGTGCATTTTGCTGTTCTGCACGCTGCAGAGCGTGGTTGAGGCGGTGAACTTCAGCCTGCACGCCGGCAATGCCGGACGGCTGGTGACGCGCGACAGCGTCAGCCTGGTCTTCAACCTTCCGCTTAACTACAAGCAGCGCGTCGAGGCCGTTCCCGGGGTCAAAGAGACGGTGATGAACTGGTGGTTCGGCGGCATCTATCGCGACCCAAAGAATTTCTTCGCCAACTATGCGACGGAGCCCGGCCCGTTCCTCGACATCTTTCCCGAGATCATGTTGCCGCCGGACCAGAAAGAGCGCTGGCTGCACGACCGCCGCGGGGCCATCATCGGGCGGAAGCTGGCGCAGCGCTTCGGCTGGAAGCTGGGGGACACCTTCGAGTTGGAGAGCTCCATTCCCCCCTACAGAGTGGGACATCCGTTCGAGTTCGTGGTCGACGGCATCTATGACACCGACGAGGCGCGCTATCCCGGCACCGACCTGCAGTCCATGTACTTCGACTACAAGTATCTGTACGAAGCGACCGGGCGGAACCTCGGCATTGGCTGGCTGACCTCGAAGATTGATGACCCCAGCCACGCGGGCGCGATCAGCAAGGCCATCGACGCGCAGTTCGCCAACAGCGACACCGAAACCAAGACGGAAACCGAGCAGGCATTTCTGGCGGGCTTCGTGGCCATGGCCGGAAACCTGGCGCTGCTGCTGAACGGCATTGGACTGGCCGTCGCGTTCACCATCCTGCTGGTCACGGCCAACACCATGAGCATTGCGGTGCGCGAGCGCCAGCAGGAGATTGGCGTGCTGAAGACGCTGGGCTTCTCCAGCGGCCTGGTGATGACGCTCATCATCAGCGAGGCGCTGCTGATCGGGCTGATGGGCGGGCTGGTCGGCATCGCCATCAGCGTGGGGATTCTGAAGGTGCTGCCGCAGCTGCCGATGATTGGCGACATTCTCGGGCAGTATCCGAATTTCGGGCTGTCGCCGACGACCACTGCGCTGGGCGTGGCGATCGCATTGCTATTGGGATTGCTCGCCGGCTTCGTCCCGGCAATGACGGGATATCGAGCGAGGATCACGGAAGTGTTGCGGCAGGTGTGAGGAAGCTACTAACTATTTGCTGCTAGCTACTAGCGACTAGCAATTAGCTTCGGCACTTAGTCGCCGAAAGTAATTAGCCCAGCGCGGAAGCGCTGGGTCAGCAGCGAAGATATACGTTCAAAGTCCCGTAGGCACGGCATCTTCAATGTAGCGAGGCATAGGTGTTGATTCGGTTACCGATGGCAGCTCTGGTTGCAACCGTGCTCTTGTTGGCGGCAGGCGCGTGGGCGCAAGTCGTTTCCGGCTGCAATCCTGAAATGCCGCGTTATACCGAGTGGTCGGCTTCGCGCCACTTTCCATATCAACTCGACAGTGTGAAGCAGAAGGAATTGGGGGACCGCCTTTCCGGACTTTCGCTCGGCTCATCAATCCAGCAAGTCAAGGCAGCCGCCGGTGTGCCGGATTTCGTGAGTGATGGATCGTTGCAGCCAAATGCGGTGGCGTGTATGTGGCTTTACGTCTTCGAGGATCAGGGTCCCGCAAGCGATCCCAGGAAGAAACATGCGGTAGTTCTCGGATTTTCGCAACAGGGCGCCCTGACCGCCGTGGAATCACAAAAAGTAAATAATGTTAAAGCCAAGCCAGTCGATACGAGCTGTGAACCGTACGCGTCGCCAACCGCCGGCGCCATTGCAGAAATTCTAGGCGCAGGCAAGGCTTACGTTGCGCCGGAGCAGCGCCAGGCAAAGGTCCGCGCCGGCTACAGCCATCTTTCCCTCGGCATGGGGGTCGATGAGGTGGAATCTCTATTGGGTTCGCCCGATTCCGTCAACGTAACGTCGCATGGGCATGTCGGCAATGTCTGGATACCGGGTGAACCATGCAAGCGTCAATTCATTTACATACTCCGGCAAAACAGCAGCAATCCCATCGATCCGGAGACAGCGGCGATCTATCTGACATTCGATCGAGACAAGCTCTTTTGGGCAGCTCCTCAAAATGTGGAAGGACTGAAGACGATGGGTGCGCCGGCTCAATAAAGTCGTGCTGCCCGTTGGCAATTGCTAATCGCTAGTTGCTAGTTGCTAATCGCTAGTTGCTCGAAGCTAATTTATGGCACTACCTCTTACTTACAACCTCCGCAACCTGCGCCAACGCTGGAAGGTGACGCTGCTGGCCATCTTCGGCATTGGGCTGGTGGTGGCCGTCTTCGTCACGCTGCTGGCGATGGAAGCCGGCTTCCGCATCGCGCTGCGCTCCACCGGCTCGCCGCTGAACGGCATCGTGACCCAGCGCGGCTCCACGTCGGAGCTGACCTCGTGGATCAACATCGGCGACGCCAACGTCGTGATGGTCGATCCCCGGGTGGCGCGCAACTCCGAGGGCAAGCCCATGGCCTCATGCGAGGTTGTCATCCTCACCAACAAGCCGCGCCGCAGCGACCATCAGCCGGCCAACATCACCTTCCGCGGCGTCACCCCGATGGCGTTCCAGGTGCGCAACAACGTCAAGATGGTTGAAGGCCGCATGTTCAGGCCGGGACTGTTCGAGGTGATTGCCGGCAAGAAGATTGCCGACCGCGTGCACGGGCTGAACATCGGCGACACCGTCAGCGTGCAGAAGCGCAACTTCACCGTCGTCGGCCTGTTCACCGCCGAGGGCAGCTCGTTTGAAAGCGAAATCTGGGGCGATCTGGACGCCATGGCGCCGGCCATCGGGCGCAACGGCGGCTGCGAATCGCTGACCGTCCGGCTAAGCAATCCCTCAACCCTCGCCGCCTTCGACAAAGAGCTGCGCGCCAATCCGCGCGTGCAGTTGCAGATCGACTCTGAACCCAAGTATTACGAGAACCTCGCGGGCCCGGTGGCGGGCGCGCTGCTCGGCCTGGCCGCATTCGTTGCCGTGGTGATGGGCATTGGCGCGGTCTTCGGCGCCATGAACACTATGTACGCCATCGTGGCGCAGCGCACGCGCGAGATCGGCACCCTGCGCGCGCTGGGCTTCTCGCGCTTCAGCATCCTGGTGTCGTTTGTGATGGAGTCGGTGCTGCTGGCCGTGATCGGCGGCGTGCTGGGGTGCCTGCTGGCCTTCACCATGAACGGCTACACCGCGGGCACAGGCCAGACGGCCAGCTTCAGCGAACTGGCCTTCGCCTTCAAGATCACGCCGCAAGTGCTGATCATCGGGCTGGCCTTCGCGCTGCTGATGGGCCTGATCGGAGGCCTGCTGCCGGCCTTCCGCGCGTCAAGAATGCCGATCACGCGAGCGCTGCGCGAGGCGTGATAGCGGTGGCTGGAAGGGGAGCTGTCCCGAGTTCGCGCACGGTGACTAACCTCAATTTCCGTGATTAAGGCTGCCTGTCATCGCTTGTGATAAGGCGATGTTACGCCAGCTATCGACCTGCACCGACCAGTGATTCGACATAACGCCGATCTGCGCCCTTGGTTGCTGTAACCCGCCATGAGCATTCGTCGCGAGTAAACGCAGCAAACCAGCATTCGGCATTACTAGGTTTCACGTCGTAAAGCATCACACTGCCTTTGCCGTTCGCGACGGTGTTACCGCTGTACCAGACGAAACAGCCAGCGCCAGTCAGGCTCTGAATGCGTCTGTTAAGGTTCGACTCGCTACGCTGGCGCAGCGTAGCGTGCGGCAACTGCCGGAGCGCGACTTCAAGGTAATCATATTCTTGTCGCACGTACGAACACTGTGACATCACTCGGTTTGGGTTGAATGGCGGGAAGGTTAGATTGTCCCGATAAAATTCCACCTTCACGGTGTCCCACCGGTCGAGCGGAACGCCCGATCCATCCGTGCCGTAGCCCGAAAATTTCAGCCACTTGTGATCGAACCAGTTGTCAATTTGAATGAGCCAGACCTGCTCCGGTGTATGCGATGCGGTGTAGGAACGAATAAGGGCGGTCAGCGCCTCGATGAATGCAGGATCGTCCGTCTCAGTGATCGCGATGTGTATGCCCACAAGACGAACTTACTCCATTGCTGGCGTAATCAGGCTTTAGCGTAACCGATCCGGGCCGACCCGATTGCTTGTGTAATGGCGATTTATCGCCAACAATCCCGAAACCCGTGACTAAAATCGCGATTCTTAGCTAGGGTTTGATCTCCCAAACCACGCCTTGCCCGAAAGAACCGCCCGCGGTAGTCGTGCCATAAATGTTGCCACTTGAGTCGATCGTGGGGCCTGCATATGGATAGGCGCCGTCATTGCCGCATGTGAAATCGTACAAATCGCTATAGA
>DASRGM010000245.1:0-14718 GCA_035651035.1 Terriglobales bacterium | reverse complement strand
GGGGCCGGCGATTGAGGTCCCTTGCCCCACACCAGTGATTGCGAAACCCTCCGCTGCTTTCGCCGCAAACTCGTTCGGCGTCAGATAACCCAGGCTGCTGTGAGGACGTTCTTCGTTGTAGTCTTTCTGCCAAGCCGCGATGTTGCGCCGCCCCCCGCTCCTGGGCTAATTCGCCCCTGCTTCCCAAACAAAAACGTAACTGCACGCAACTCCTACGCAACTAGCGTTTTTTGGGCAAAACGGGGAAGGCTTGTAAACGATAGAAAACAATGGTGGCGGCGGTAGGACTCGAACCTACGACCTACGGATTATGAGACCGTCGCTCTAACCACCTGAGCTACACCGCCAAAAAGAGGAGCACACCCGTCATTCGTAGCAGTGTGCTCTTTATGAATTCTATCATCCGCGCTCCCAGTCTTCAGTAGGACTAGCCATGCGTGCTCACTCCGTTGCCAAATCCAATTCGACTGAACAGTTCATGTTCGCGCGGAGCCGCTGCGACGTAACATTGTTGTAACGTAGCCATGTAAAACTGTCGCAGCCGTCAGTGCGAAAATGGAAAGCTGGGTTTCGATCCCTTATGCTCAACCGGGAATTCGCCTGCTGCGTGATGCTCGCCGTAATCGCAATCGCCTTAGCGGCCGAGGCGCAGGAAAGTCCTCCATCCTCAAACCCGCCGCCGGAAGCGCCGGAAGTGGCCGACGCCTTCTTCGAGCATTCGCAAACTTCCAAGTGGTGGGTATCCGGACAAGCCAACTTCATCTTTCAGGCGAATGGAGACTTTTACGCTCTGTACAGCGGCAAGAACAGCTTTCGCAACCAGGCCGATACGGCGCTTTCGCGCGTACTGACGCTGTACACCGGCTACGAGTTCACTTCCAACTCCCATATTTATCTCGACGTCGAAGAAACCGGGGGATCGGGCCTGAGCACGGCCCTTGGGTTGGCCGGGTTCGTGAACCTCGACGTGGTGCGCAATCCTTCCATCGGCCAGCAGCCCTATATTGCGCGACTGTTCTGGCAGCAGATCGTACCCCTCTCGAAAGAGAAAGCCGAGTCGCCGCGCGGGCCCTTGTCGTTGCCAACAGAACTGCCGGTCAGGCGCCTGTCCTTTCGTTTCGGCAAGTTCTCGCTGCCTGACTTCTTTGATAACAATATTGGCGGCACCGACAGCCATTATCAATTCCTGAACTGGGTGATCGACGATAACGGCGCCTATGATTATGCGGCCGACACGCGAGGCTACACGGTCGGCGCCATCGTCGAACTGGACGAGCCCAACTGGGCTCTGCGGTTTGCCGAAACTCTTATGCCAAAGGTCGCCAATGGGCCGGACCTCGATGCCGACGTTGCGCGCGCCCGCGCCGAGAATATTGAGCTGGAGCTGCGTCCGCAACTGGCCAAGGGCAAAGACACCACAATTCGCCTGCTGAGCTATGTCAATCACGCCAATATGGGGGATTATGAAGAGGCCGTCGCGCTCTACCTCCATCACCTCACTCCTACGCCCGATGTAACCGCAACCAGGAAGCAGGGCACAATCAAGTACGGCTTCTGCGCCAGCTTCGAGCAGGAGTTCGTGAAGGACGCTTACGTTTTCGGGCGCTGGGGGTGGAACGAAGGTAAGAATGAGTCGTTTGCTTATACCGAGGACAACGAGGGCGTGGAAGTCGGAGTTTATTCTCGCGGCTCGCACTGGGGCCGCAGCCTGGACCGCGCCGGAGTCGCATTCGTCTCCAGCGGGATCTCCCGCGCCCATCAGGCATATCTAGCCGATGGCGGGCTGGGCTTTCTGCTAGGCGACGGCGCGCTGAGCTATGGCCGGGAGACGATCGAGGAGACTTTCTACAGCGCACATGTCTGGCGCGGCCTGTTTCTGGGCGGCGATATGCAGCACATCAATAATCCGGGCTACAACCGCGTGCGGGGACCCTTCACCGTGCCTGGGGTGCGATTGCATCTGGAGTTTTGACCAGGTGCTGAAGTGCCGGCCGAGGTAGAGGATTTGGTTCGCGCGCACGGCAGGCCCTGGACGTGGCTCGTGGGGACATTGCCCTGAGGGCGGCGTTCGTGTACTCATGCGCTCGCAATCGCCTGCCCCACCATCTCGCTTAGTTTCTCCGAGTCGCTCACCGGCGGCTGGCACGAAAAATTAGTGCATAAGATCGCTACGGACCTGTTCTCTTTGAGCGCGGGCAGATTCGGCACCGTCTCCGCCAGCACCGGCGGCAGGTTCTGCGCTACGGCTTCACTATCGGTCAGGTGCACGACAGACTTGTTCACCGCGAACGGCGCGCTCGCCGCCTTCACCAGCGCGGCGGCTTGGGCATCTTCCCCTACCACGACAACCTGCGTGTGCGGTCGTGAAAGCCAGGTTGCCGCGATTCCATAGGTCCCGGCGTAGATGCCGAACTGCTCGGCTGCGCCGGCGAAAACCTCGAGCGTTTTCTGCGCCAGCTCGCGGTAGCCGCTCTCATTCGTGTAGGCGTGCAGGCGCAGCAGAGCCAACACCGCGCTGGGATTGCCGGCGGGAGTGGGCGCGTCCTGGAACGGCTTGCGGCGAGCGCTCAATGCTCCGATGTGAAGCCTGTCTTCCCGCGATGTCTCCGTATCGAAGAACCCGCCATGCTCGCTGTCGGCGAAGCGGCGAATCATCTCATCGGCAATCCGACGCGCAAAGTTGAAGTAGCTCATGGCGCCGGTGATCTCATAGGCATCCAGGCACGCCAATGCGCTGAAGGCGTAATCGTCCAGCATGCCGCGAACGAAGCGTTTCTCCGCGCTCACCTCGGCATAGGCAATCACGTGTCCCATCCCTACATGGTCATCCCACGCCTCCGACAAAATACGGTCCAGCGAACGCAGCGCGAACTTGCGCGCTTCGTCCAGCTCCAGCACTTTGGCGGCTTGCAAATACGCCGAGACGCACAGAGCGTTCCAGCTCACGTACAGCGTCTTGTCGATAAATGGCGTCGGCCGCTTCAGCCGCGCCGCGTACATCTTCGTCTTCGCCGACGCGAGCAGGTCGAGCGCTTTGCTTACATCAATGCCCATGCGCGAGGCGACCTCCTCCGGCAGCGCGCGCACCCACAGGACGTTCTTCGCAGCATTGTGGTGCATCTCGCCCATCGCCTCGATGTCGTAGTGCAGCGCCGCAGCCTCGAACTCCTGTGTGTCCAGCAGAGCGTGGGCTTCGTCACGCGTCCAGGTGAAGTAATCGCCGTCGTCCTCAAGATTGATGTCGGCGTCCTGCGAGGCGTAGAAGCCCCCACGCTCTCGGTCGCTGAGCCACTCGTCCATCCAGCGAATGATGTCGCGCGCCACATGGGCGTAGAACTCATAACCGAAGACCTGGTAGCCGTGTATGTAGTTCTTCAGCAGCTCCGAGTTGTCATACGACATCTTCTCGAAGTGCGGAACCGTCCAGTGCTCGTCGACGGAGTAGCGATGGAAGCCGCCGGCCAGTTGATCATAGACGCCGCCGCTCGCCATCTTGGTAAGCGTGGTGGTCACCACCGTGCCCACCCGTTCTTCCTGCGTTCGCGCGTACCAGTCGATCAGCAGGTCGAGGGCAGCGGGATGGGGAAACTTGGGTGCGCTGCCGAAGCCGCCGTTCTTCTCGTCAAAGATGGGTAGGGCTGACTGCACCATAACGCTGACCAGTCGCGGCGAGAACTCACTCCTGTGGGCCACGAAGTTCTCGGCGTTGTTCAGCACATTCATCGCTTCGTCGGCCGACTTCAGCACTTCCTCGCGGCGCTCGCGGTAAGCATCGGCAATAGCCAGCAGGATTTTCTTGAAGCTGGGCCGTCCCCATTGATCGACCGGCGGAAAGTACGTTCCGCCGTAAAACGGGCGTCCATCGGGAGTCAGAAACACCGTGAGTGGCCATCCGCCCGTGCCGGAGATGGCCGAGATTGCGAGCTGATAACGGCTGTCTACGTCCGGCCGCTCATCGCGATCGACCTTCACGGCAATGAAATCGCGATTGATGATGGCGGCGACTTCGTCGTTTTCGTAGGACTCGCGGTCCATCACGTGGCACCAGTGGCACCACACCGCGCCAATGTCGAGCAGGATGGGCTTGTTCTCGCGTTGCGCGGCAGCAAACGCGTCGTCGCCCCACTCGTGCCACTGGATGGGCTGATGCATTGCCGAGCGCAGGTAGGCCGATGCGGCGTTTGCCAGCGAGTTGGTGGTTTCCAGCATGAGGATTCAGTCTAGCAGGGATAACAGATAGACTTCTCCCGCGGAAGAAGTTCACCACGAACGCACACTAGACACAGAAAAGTGTCAAAAGAAATTCCGTGAATCCCGCGTTCGTGGCGGGACGTTTTCTGTAAGACAATCGGAATGGGACAAAATCGAATACGCGGCCTGGCTGGGTTAGTGGTTGGAAGGCGGAACGTGGCATGAAGAGTCAAGACGCTTTAGCGAAAATTGTGGCCGGGGTGGGCAAATTCCAGCGGGATTTGTTTCCCGAGCGCCGGCAGTTCTTTGGTCGCCTGCGGCAACGCCAACAGCCCATTGCCATGTTCCTCACCTGCGCCGACTCGCGTATTGTTCCCAACCTGTTGATGCAGACCGAACCTGGGGAGGTTTTTATCGAGCGGACAGTGGGAAACATCGTACCGCGATATAGCGACCACGTAGGAGGGGTAACCGCCGGGGTGGAGTTTGCCGTCCTCGCGCTGCACGTGCCGCTCATGATTGTGTGCGGGCATACCGACTGCGGCGTCATGAAGGCGCTGCTGCAGCCTGAGAATGCCTCCGGAATGCCCGCGCTGCAGAGCTGGATGCGACACGCCCTGCCTGCGCGGGAGCGTCTGCTGCGCGACAACCCCGCCGCGAATGGGGACGAGAAGCTTCGCCTGCTGACGCAGTACAACGTGCTGATGCAGCTGGAAAACTTGAAGACGCACCCCGCGGTCGAGGCGGCGCTGGCTCGTGGCGAGCTCGCGCTACAGGGCTGGGTATATGACATTGCAGACGGTGAAGTGCTGGCCGCCGATTCCGCCACAGGAGATTTCCACGCACTCTCCGGAGCTGCGGCCAAGGTTTGACAGCCGCAGCATAACACCCCTACTCTTTTGTTTCGTTCAAGGCAGAAGCAAGAGCGCCGCGTCGACGGTGCGGCAGGGATTTCACCGGTTAGGGCGGCCTTAAGAGGCGATGTAAATCATCATGTTTATCTCAGGCGCTAAGCGCGCAATAGGAGATTTGATTTCCGCGCACTGAAAGTGTGCGCTCCCTTACTCGCATGAAAGTTCTTCTCCTCGGTAGCGGCGGTCGAGAGCACGCGCTGGCGTGGAAGCTGCGGCAATCTCCGCGCATCCAGAAACTTTATTGTGCTCCGGGCAATGGCGGCATCGCTGCTGACGCCGAATGTGTGGCCGCCGACTTGAAGGATGTCGCCTCGCTGGTCCAGCTTGCCAATCGGCTCCAGCCGGACATGACGGTGGTCGGGCCGGAGTTGCCGCTGGCCCTGGGTGTGGCTGATGAATTCCAAAGCCGAGGCTGGCCTATCTTCGGCCCTACGCGCGCAGCGGCGCGGCTGGAGTCCAGTAAGAGCTTCGCCAAGGAATTCATGCAGCGGCACCGCATCCCCACGGCGAAATATTCGGTATGCAAAGACAAGCAGGAGCTCGCCGAGGCGCTGAAGCTGTTTCACGCCCCTGTGGTCGTCAAGGCTGACGGTCTCGCCGCGGGCAAAGGAGTGGCGATTGCGCAATCCAAGGAAGAGGCGCAGCGCATCGCCGAGGAGATGCTCTCCGGCAAGACGTTGGGCGAAGCCGGCAGCCGTGTGGTGCTCGAGGAACATCTGGCCGGCGAGGAGCTCTCGTTCCTGGTGATGAGCGACGGCGAGCGGGTCGTGCCGCTGGTGGCCAGCCAGGACCACAAGCGCGCCTTTGACGACGACAAGGGCCCGAACACCGGCGGCATGGGCGCTTACTCCAGCGATCAGATCATCGACGCGCAGATGCGCGAGTGGCTGATGACCCACATTGCCCGCCCTGTCGTCACCGGCATGAAGGCCGAGGGCGCGGAGTACAAGGGCATTCTTTATTGCGGCATCATGATGACGGCGCGCGGCCCGCAGGTGCTCGAGTTCAATTGCCGCTTTGGTGATCCGGAGACACAACCGATCCTGCTGCGCCTGGAAAGCGATCTGTTGGAGGCGATCGAGGCCGCGGTTGCAGGCCGCGCCAGTGAGGGCGACTTTCGCTGGTCTCCCGAGCCGGCGGTTTGCGTGGTGATGGCTTCCGGCGGATACCCGGGCGCCTTTGAGGCCGGCAAGCTGATCACCGGCATCGCTGAAGCCGACCGCATGAGCGGAGTTAAAGTCTTCCATGCCGGCACTAGTGGTCGCGAAGGCGCCTACTACAGCTCGGGCGGGCGTGTGCTGGGCGTAACTGCGCGGGGCAGTGATCTGCCCGACGCTGTCGAGCGTGTCTATGACGCAGTGATGAAGATTCGATTCGAGGGAATGCATTACCGTAAGGACATCGCCGCGCGAGGGCTGAAACATCTGCGGGCCGGAGAATGAAATTCCCGGGTCAGGGCCGCGCGATCAGCAATCGGGATTCGGAAGCCAAGAGCCGGGGTTCGTCCAAGGGAAGCTCTGATTAAACCTCGTTGCTACCGATTCAAACGGAGCTGCGAAGCAGCGTGATTTGAAACTTCGGAAAAAGGGATGTTAGTCTCGATACCCAAAGCCATATGAATAATTCTCCTCTTGTTTCCATCGTGATGGGCAGCGATTCCGACCTCGAGATCATGAACGAGGCTGCGAAGATCCTCGACGAATTCGGCGTCGCTTACGAAATCGATGTCACCTCCGCGCACCGCTCGCCGGCGCGCACCAGTGAATACTCTCGCGGACTGCAGGCGCGCGGCGTGAAAGTTGTGATCGCCGGGGCGGGCGGCGCAGCCCATCTGGCCGGCGTAATCGCCGCCGAAACCACCCTGCCGGTTATCGCCGTTCCCATCCCCTCCACTTCCCTGCTCGGCCTCGATTCCCTTCTCGCGATGGTGCAGATGCCCGCGGGGATTCCCGTCGCCACCGTCGCTATCGGCAAGCCCGGCGCGACCAATGCCGGCATCCTCGCGGCGCAAATCATCGCGACCGCGGACGAAGGCGTCGCGAAGAAGCTTGGCGCTTACAAGAAGAAGCTGGCCGACGGCGTGGAAGCCAAATCACGCAAGCTGAAAGAAAGTCGGAAGGGCTGAGGAGTCTGTTCTCAACGGCTGTATCGTTCTACGTCGTCAAGAAGGACCGAACTCTTCACGTTTGCACTCCGTGTGCTCCATGCCACCGTGGTGAACACGATCGCCCTGGCAAACCGCGGTTTGCCTCTACCGGTCGCAATCCTGTAACGTTCGACTAGTGGAGCACGCCTGCTATCGTTGTAACGCTGATATTCCCGAGAACACCGCGTTCTGTCCGCACTGTGGCGCGCCCCAGATTCGTGTGATCGCGCCTCAAGCCCAAACGCAGGAGGCATCCGACATAGCCTCCGATACAGCGGGTTCGGCAATGCACGCCAGCGCGCCCCCGCCGTCCTCTGCCTGGACGCCGGGCGGCGCAGCTTCTCCGCATCTCTCGGACGCGGTTCAATGGAAACTGACGTTAAAGTCCGCATTGTTGCTGGGCATCGGCGCGGCTGCGCTTTTCACCATCACCGCGCCGGTCATACAGATGCTTTCGTTCCTATGGCTGGGAGTGGCTGGATTTCTCGCCGCACGCTCCTATGGCCGCAACGTAGCGCACACGGCGATCACTCCGAGCATGGGCATGAAACTTGGCGCGCTTACCGGACTCTTCGGCGCATTGCCGATCGCAATTATGACGGTGGCGTCCTTCGCGGCCATTGGCGCTAAGCCTGAGTTGAGTCAGTCATTGCAAGAACAAATCCGCCGCCAGATGCCTGCCAACGCCGATCCCAAGATGCAAGAGATGGTGCAGAACATGCTGGCTTGGGTGAGCACTCCGCAAGGCGAGGCCACGATGGTTCTGTTTCTTGTGCTGGTATTTGTGGTGCTCAGCGCGGCAGGTGGCGCGTTGGGAGCTTCATTCTCCGGCCGGAGACGTCAGCCGCATTAGCTCCTGAAATGCAGGTCGAGCCGCGGCAGCGTGCTCGCAGTTGCTCCGCAGCTTTGCCATAAGTATGATTGCCAGCGGCATGACGAAAGTCTCCACCCACTCTCCCAACCTCCGCGAAAAATCGCAGTTGCTTTCGGGGTCTGAAATCGAGCGCACGCTTGTCCGTCTGGCCCACGAGATCGTGGAGAAGAACAATGGCGTTGCCAATCTCGGCCTGGTAGGTATCCGGCGGCGCGGTGTGCCATTGGCGCAGCGGCTGGCGAAGATCCTGGGGCGGATCGAAAAGACGCCAGTCGATGTCGGCACTCTCGATATTACTTTTTACCGCGACGATACCTCCACCGTCGGCCAGCGCCCTCAGGTGAAGCCCAGCACCATCGAATTCGATATTCAGGACAAATACATCGTGCTGGTTGACGATGTGCTGTTCACCGGGCGCACGGCGCGCGCCGCATTGGACGCGTTGTTCGACCATGGCCGGCCGCGCCGCATTCAGCTCTGCGTGCTCATCGACCGCGGCCATCGCGAACTGCCCATTGAAGCCAGCTTCGTGGGTCGTAACATCCAGACTACGCCCGACGAAATTATCGAAGTGAAGCTGCAGGAGAGCGACGGCGCCGACAAGGTGCTGTTGCTGGAGCGGATGCCCGAAGCGCAATGAAGCCACTGGGTTCGCTGCTAAGCATCAACCAGCTTACGACCGGGCAGATCGAATCGATCCTGGCGCTGGCGCGGCGCATGGACCCGAACCGCCCGTCGCGGCTGCTGCACGGCAAGCGCGTGGTGCTGCTGTTCTACGAAGCCTCTACGCGCACTCGCACCTCCTTCGAGTTCGCAGCTAAGGCATTGGGCGCGGTTACCACGCTGGTAACGGCGACCTCCTCCAGCATCGAGAAAGGCGAGTCGCTGATCGATACCGGCTGGACGATTGAGTGCATCGGCGCGGACGTGATCGTCATGCGCCACCCGAACAGCGGCTCGGCGCACCTGCTCTCGCGCTATATGTCTGTTCCGGTGATCAATGCGGGCGACGGGATGCATCAGCACCCTTCGCAGGCGCTGCTGGACGCGCTCACGATCCTCAACCACAAAAAGCATCTGCGGGGCCTGCGGATAGTAATCGTTGGCGACGTGTATCACAGCCGCGTGGCGCGCTCCAATGCGGAGTTGCTCTCGCGATTCGGCGCGGAGGTGATCTTCTGCGGGCCCTCAGATTTCGTGCCGGAAGTAGCCGCGGCGCTCGCGCCGGGAGTGGTCGTCAGCCACGACCTGAACGCCGCGGTGCAGGGAGCCGACGTGGTGATGGCACTGCGGGTTCAGAAAGAGCGCTTGCGCGACCAGCATCATGCCGTAGCAGAATATGTCGCGCAGTATCAGGTGACCCCGCAGCGCATGAAGCTGGCCAAGCCGGACGCCATCCTGATGCATCCCGGGCCGGTGATTCGGGGCATGGAACTGACCAGCGAAGTGGCCGACGGGACGCAATCGTGCATTCATGAGCAGGTGCGCAATGGCGTGAAGGTACGCATGGCGATCTTGGCAATGGCGATGGGTAAGGCTTGATGGAATCGCTGCTCATTCAGAACGGACGCGTAATCGATCCCGCTAACGGCATCGATGCTGATATGGACCTGCTGCTGCGCGACGGACGGGTGGCGGCAATTGCGCCTTCCGGCAAGCTGCGCGGTCAAGGCAATCGTACCTTCAACGCACGTGGCTGCATCGTCGCCCCCGGTCTGATCGACCTGCACGTGCACTTGCGCGAGCCGGGCCAGCCACACAAGGAGACCATCGCAACCGGCACAGCGGCCGCGGCGGCGGGCGGCTTTACCTCGGTATGTGCGATGCCGAACACGTCGCCGGTCAACGACTCGCCAGAAATCACGCGCTGGATGCAGGCGCCCGAGCGCGGTGCGTTGGTAAACCTTTTTCCGATCGCCGCCGCAACCGTTGGCAGCATGGGCGAAACCCTCACCGACTTCGCAGCCCTGAACCGCGTGGGTGCGGTTGCGTTCACCGATGACGGCAAGCCAATCCTCGACGACCGCCTGATGCGCGATGCGCTGAAGCATGCGGCCCGGCTGAAGGTGCCGGTCGTACAGCATGCTGAAGATACCCGCGCCACAGCAGGCTGCTCGATGAACTACGGCGCAACCTCCTTCCGGCTGGGCGTGCACGGTATGCCAAACGAAGCCGAAGCCAGCGTGGTGGAGCGCGACATCGCGTTGAGCCGCGAAACCGGCGGCCACGTGCATGTGGCGCATCTCTCGACGCGCGAGTCTTTGGAAGCCGTTCGCGCGGCTAAGCGGCAGAAGCTGCGAGCCAGCGCCGAAATCACCCCGCACCATTTCACCCTCGTCGACGCGAATGTCGGCGAGTTCAACACTCACTACAAGATGAATCCGCCGCTGCGCTCCACCGCGGACCGCGAGGCTCTGATTGCGGGTATCTTCGACGGCACCATCGACGTCATCGCTACCGATCACGCCCCGCATGCGTTCCACGAGAAGCAGGTTGAGTTCGAGCGCGCCGCCTTCGGTATCACCGGTCTGGAGACGGCGCTGCCCCTCGTCCTCACCGTCCTGCACCACCACTTCGGGCTGCCTCTGTCGCGCGTTGTCGAGCTGATGTCCACCAGCCCGGCCGTGTTATTCGGGTTGCAGGGCCGCGGGACGCTGGCCAAAGGCGCACATGCGGATGTGACCATCTTCGATCCGAAAAAGAAGTGGACCTTTGAGGCGGCGCAGTCGCTTTCGAAATCGCGCAACACGCCGTTCGACGGCTGGAACTTCACCGGGCGCGCGGTGGCCACAGTCGTCGGAGGTAATGTGGCGTTCGAAGCATAGCTCTGCTCAGTCCGGCCACAGTGCAATCCGAGACAGCCGTCCGGCTCGGGAAGACACATACCCCACTTTGCTCGGGATGACAATCTTCATAGTTCGAGCGGTATTGGCAAGGACAAAGTACTCATTGCCAAGTCCCAAGTTTTGCTTCTAACCCAGAATTCCCACCCGCTTGCCTACACGCTTCAGCGTCTCCAGCGCCTGATCCAACTCTTCCTTCGTGTGCGTCGCAGTCATGATGGTGCGGATCCGCGCCTTGCCTTCCGGTACCGTGGGGAACGCGATCCCTGTTCCCATCACGCCTTCCTTGAACAGCTCACGCGAGAACTCCATGGTCAGCTTACCGTCGCCAATAATGATCGGCGTAATCGGCGTCTCGCTGGCGGGCGTGTTCACGCCGCCGATGTTGAAGCCCAGCGCGCCGAGCTCCTGCTTCCAGTAGCGCGTGTTCCTCCACAGGTTTTCCATGCGCTCCGGCTCCTGCTCCAGCACATCGAAGGCTGCGATGCAAGTGGCCGCGACTGACGGTGGATGCGAGGTGGAGAACAGGAATGGACGTCCGCGATGGTAGAGGAACTCGATGAGGTCGCGCGTACCGCAGACGTAGCCGCCGAGCGCACCAATCGCCTTCGACAGCGTGCCTACCTGGATGTCAACCCGCCCGTGCAGCCCAAAGTGATCGATCGTGCCGCGGCCGTTGCGGCCCAGCACCCCGGAGGCATGCGCGTCATCCACCATCATGATGGCTCCATATTTCTCCGCGAGGCCGGTCAACTGCGGTAGCGCGCCGATGTCGCCGTCCATGGAGAAAACACCGTCGGTGATGAGCAGCTTGTGGCCAGGCTCGTTTTTGATCTCGTTCAGCAGCTCTTCGGCGTGCCCAGCGTCTTTGTGGCGGAAGACCTTGATCTTGGCGCGCGAGAGCCGCGCCCCGTCGATGATGCTGGCGTGATTCAGCTCGTCGGAGATGATGAAATCTTCTTTGCCAAGGATTGCCGAGACAGTGCCGGCATTGGCAGTGAAGCCGGATTGAAAGACGACGCAAGCCTCGACATTCTTAAAGCGCGCAATCTTCTCCTCCAGCTCCATGTGGATCTTCATGGTGCCGGCGATGGTGCGCACCGCGCCCGAGCCCACGCCGTATTCCTTGGTGGCCTTCAGCGCCGCTTCGCGCAGCTTGGGGTGCGTGGTCAGCCCAAGGTAATTATTGGAGGCGAGATTGATGACCTTCTTGCCATCGAAGGTGCACACCGGCGCCTGCTCGTCATCCAGCACGCGCAGCTTGAAGTAGGTGCCCTTCTGCTTGAGGTCATTAAGTTGATCGGTAAGGAACGAGAGGGGATCGGTGCGAGTAGCAGTCGTTGCCATAATGACTCCAGATGCGACTGGCTATTTTATCGCGGTTGGAGCGGCTCCGATGCAGTCGGGAGAGTCGATGACGAACGCAAGCTGCATAATCAGGAAAAAACTCGACGGAAGAAACCAACCGTCTCCGCAAAGGCCTGATCCGTCACTTCCGGATCGAAGCGCGGGCCTTCGTCGCGCGTGAAGGCGTGCTCGGCTGGGTAAAGTAGCGTGTGGTAGCGCACGCCCGATGACCGCAGCACGCGATCGATTGTCGCGCGCCCCTGCTCGGGTACGTGGGGGTCCTTCGTCCCAAAAATCATGAGCAGCTCACCACGAATTTCTTTGGCGCGCGCCAGCGATCCTGCGTCCGCGTCCCGCCCCAGCTTGCCGTCATCGATCCCGGTGCCGTAATAGCAGACGGTCGCCCGCACATCGGGCTGGAAAGCGGCGCGGAAGGCGAGATGCCCGCCGATGCAAAACCCGACTACCCCGATCTTCCCAGTTGCGACCTTGTCGTACTTCGAGAGCCAATCGAGACCGGCGCGGCAATCCTCGTCGAAATGCGCGACCGGAGTCTTGCGGGCATCTTCCAGGCCGCGGTCCCGCCCCTTATCGTCAAACGGAATCACTGTTCCCGGTGGCTCGATCCGACGGTAAATCTCCGGAGCGGCGGCGACGAACCCATATCCGGCCAGCCGCACGCAGAACCGAAGCAGCGGCGGTGTGAGCTGAAAAATGTCGGAGTAACACCAAATGCCGGGATAGCGGCCCTGAGCATTGGGAGCGGCGACGAAGGTTCGCATCGGCGAACCCGCCATCGGAATGTCTTGATATTCGGTGGTGACGATCATTTTGTGATTGCGGGCAATTCTGGCGGATGAAGGTCAGCCTGTCAACTCGTCTCACTCGGCACGGTCGCCGTGCTTGCAGAAAAGGGCCCCGATGTGTTCGTCCGTGTCGCCTTGACGATGTGCCCCATCTGTATGGGCTTTAGGATTGAACGCGTGGACAAAAAAGAAAAGGGGAGCATTGCTCCCCTTAGTTGCGAATTTGTCAGGTGCTCTTCTCAATTGCTGTACAGCAGCACGCCTTCAACTTTCTCCTCCCCAACCGGCCGATAGAACAGCTGGTCATGGTCGAGGTAGACCTCGATGAACGCGGGACGCTGCTGGAAGGTACCCTGGATGAGCGCCTCCGATAGCGGGTCTTCGATGTATTTCTGCAGCGCACGCCGCAGGGGGCGGGCACCGTAGGTGCGATCGACTACCGTCTTGTCGAGAATCCACTTGCGCGCCTCTTCCGTCACCGTCACGGTGATGGAGCGCTGCGCCAGGTTGTTGTTTAACTGCTGCACCATCAGCTCGACGATCTGGATCAGGTCGACCTCAGTCAGGGCGTTGAAGATGATGACTTCGTCGAGGCGGTTGAGGAACTCGGGATTGAAGGTGCGCTTCACTTCGTTGCGCACCATGTCCTCGACCTTGGTGGAGATCGTTTCCTCATGCTCGGACTGGAAGCCCATGCCGGTGCGCTTCTGCAGGTGCCGCGCGCCGATGTTCGAAGTCATGATAATGATCGTGTTCTTGAAGTCGACGGTGTTGCCGAGCCCGTCGGTGAGCTGCCCGTCCTCGAAGACCTGCAACAGGATGTTGAACAGGTCGGGGTGCGCCTTCTCGACTTCGTCGAGCAGCACCACGGAGTATGGCGCGCGCTTCACGCGCTCGGTCAACTGGCCCCCCTCTTCGTACCCAACGTATCCCGGAGGCGAGCCGATCAGCTTCGAGACCGAGTGCTTCTCCATGAACTCCGACATATCGAAGCGCACAAGTGACTTCTCGCTGCCGAACATGAACTGCGCCAGCGTGCGGGCGACTTCGGTTTTGCCGACGCCGGTGGGGCCGAGGAAGAGGAACGAGCCGATGGGCCGGTTGGGGCTCTTCAGGCCGGCACGCGAGCGGCGGATCGCACGCGCCAGTGCCGAGATGGCACGCTCCTGCGAGATCACGCGCTTGTGCAGCTCTTCTTCAATGCGCAGCAGCTTCTGGCTTTCTTCTTCCTTGATGGATGCGATAGGCACGCCGGTCCAGCGCGAGACCACGTCTTCGATGTCCTCACGGCCGACGACGCCAGTCGAGGACTCATCGAGATGGTACTTTTCGCGCAGCGCGCGCAGGTTCTCGCGCTCTTTGCGCTCCTCATCGGAGTAGAAGCGGGCCTTCTCGAACTCGTGGTTCGCGATGGCATTCTCCATGCGGTGCACGATGAACTTGATCCGCTTCTGCACCTCGGTGAT
Organism: Terriglobales bacterium; assembly: GCA_035651035.1. Classification (GTDB taxonomy): domain Bacteria; phylum Acidobacteriota; class Terriglobia; order Terriglobales; family Acidobacteriaceae; genus Bog-257. The sequence goes on along the minus strand of DASRGM010000245.1, from coordinate 131 downwards.
GTCCTCGGGCAGGGACGTCTGGCGAAGCTTTACGCGCGCGCCCGCTTCATCGACGAGGTCGATGGCCTTGTCGGGCAGGAAGCGGTCGGGTAGATAGCGATTGGAGTGCGAGACGGAGAAGGTAATCGCGT
>DASRGM010000244.1:0-24872 GCA_035651035.1 Terriglobales bacterium | reverse complement strand
GAGAGGGTTCTGTCCTGGGAAGAACTTCTCCGCGAAACTTTCGTCCACCACGATCACGCGCGAGGCGTGCTCGTTATCGGCGTCGGTGAAAAAACGTCCGCGAAGCAGCGGGATACGCATCACTTTGAGGTAGTCGGGATTGACGGCATAGCGCAATGCATCCGGCGCATCGGCCACATGTTGGGGACGCGTCATACCGTCGACCCAGAAGGGCTCCTCGTCGTCGCCAAACATGGGGACAGCGCCCCAGTCAAACGAGACGGCGTCAATCCCCGGCAGGGCGGCCAGGGTGGCGTGCATCTGCCGGTAAGTGGCCCGAATATCGTCGGGTGACTGCTTGGCCAGTGACGTCGATGGGGTGATCTGGAAAAAGATCACTCCGCGAGTGTCGAAGCCCGGGCTCACGTTCCATAGCCGAACCAAGGTGCGGATCATCAAGCCTGCCCCGACCAGCAGCACGAGCGCCATAGCCATCTCTATCGTGACGAAAGTAGCCTGCGCACGATGGCGAGCGCCGACCAGTGAACGGCCGCTCTGGCTGAGCGTCGAATTCACGTCCGTGCGGGAGGTGCGGAATGCCGGCGTAATCCCGAAGATGACGCCCGCCAGCACCGAGGCAGCCAGTGTGAACAGCAGGACGCGCGCATCCAGACCCATGTTTTCCGTGCGCGGCAGAATATCGGGTATGGCCGTGACGGCGGCTTTGCTGCCCCAGTAAGCCAATAACAGCCCGAAGGCGCCACCGACCAGCGACAATGCCAGGCTCTCGGTCAGCACCTGCCGCACCAGTCGGCTTTGCGCCGCGCCCAAGGCCACGCGTACGGCGAATTCACGCTGCCGCGACGTCGCGCGTGCCAGCTGCAAGTTAGCGACGTTCACGCAGGAGATGAGCAGGACGAAGATGACTGCGCCCATCAGCACCCAAAGCACCGGACGGACTTCGCCCACAATGTTGTCCTTCATCGGGATCATTGTGGTTTTAATTCCGGCATCGACATCGGGATATGTGGCTTGGAGGCCGCGGTTCACGCGTTCCATGTCCTGCGCGGCCTGGGCCAGGGTAACGCCAGGCTTAAGGCGCCCTATTGCATCCATGCCCCAGGCCGCCTGGCGATCGCGGAAATGAGGAACGCTGTATTCGCCCACAGGCGTGTAAATCTCGGCCGTCTGGAAGTTCCACTGGTTCAGGTGAAAGCTGGACGGGATGACACCCACGATGGTGCGCGCCTTGCCGTCGAGGATGATCGCTTGTCCCACGATGTGCGGGTTCGAAGCGAACTTGCGCTTCCAAAGTCCTTCCGAGATCATCACGGTCGGATTGGCGCCCAGCCGGTCCTCGTCGGCCGAGAAAGTGCGCCCCAGAATCGGTTTTACCCCCAGCATCTCGAAGAAACCCGCCGAAACCATGCGGCCATTGAGGTTCTCCGGTTCGCCGGCTCCAGTCAGCTTGGCGTCGCCGTTGCGAAAGGCAGCCATGGCCTCAAAGCTGCGGTTGTCACGCCTCCAGTCCTCAAAATTGGGATACGAGATCGAGCCTTTGAGGAAGTGGGGTTTGCTGTGGAAGAGCACGACCAGGCGGTTCGCATTGGGATAAGGCAGCGGTTCGAGCAAGACCGCGTTCACCACGGAGAAGATCGCGGTATTGGCTCCGATGCCAATCGCTAACGTGAGAACCGCAACAATGGCAAAGCCAGGAGACTTCATCATCTGGCGGCCGGCGTACTGAAGGTCATGGAGCAAGCTGCGCATAGAGAAGTCCTGTATCGCTCAAGCGATTCATTGCAATCAGGCTACCGCCAGCCGCTCGCGGGGAAGCAGCTTATTTTCAAGTTGTTAGTGATCTGTTCCAAACTGGTCCGAAGGAGCCTTGTTCGACCGTGAACGTACACGTTCAGAAGCGAACATGCACCGGCAGGGTTAGGCCTCAATAAAAGCGCGCCGACTCGCGCGTCTGAGGGCCGAGGACGGCCAGAGTCACGCCCGGGACCTGCCCAGCTCTCGAATTTCAAAGCACAAGCTACTGCTGAAACAGCCTCAGTTGACGAGTTCTCTGGTTGCGGGTATAACTCAGCGCATACTGCTTTGTGATTTTGGGCGTCCCACAGCCCGCAGGGGTTCTGCGTCACAAGCAATCCGAGGGATGCTCGCCCGATGAACAAAAAAGCCACAGAACATATTAAAGACAGTGGATCGAAGGCAAGCAAAACCAAAGGCTTACGGGCATCAATGACACCGACGGATTCGAGGAATCGGGGCAATGGCCCGATGAAGGTCAGTGAAGATCCGCGTTTTACACAGGCTGTGCAAAACTATGAGTCGGGCCTTAAAGCCCTCCAGGCCCACAAATACGACAAAGCCAAGGCTTACTTCGAGAAGGTTGCGGCCGGCTCCAGTCCTGAGCTAGCCGACCGGGCACTCGTTCACCTGGCCACCTGCAATCAGCAGATGAGCCGGGCCTCCACAACATTCAAAACTGCGGAGGAGCAGTTCGACTACGCCGTGTCGCTGATGAATATGGGCGATTACGTTACGGCGCGCGAGAACTTCGATTCGCTAACGGCCAAGTATCCCAAGCTCGACTTCATCTGGTACGGTGTGGCCGCGCTGAACTGCCTGACGGGGCGATTTCCGGAGGCGATCTCCAACTTAGGAGAGGCCATCCGTCTTAACCCCTCCAACCGGTACCAGGCTCGCAACGACTCCGACTTTCGCAACCTGGCCGACGACCCACGTTTCACCGAACTGCTCTATCCTGATATCAGCGCCGAGGCCCCGAGCGACACGCCGAAGTGGCGCTATTAGTTCGACCGTCCTCGAAACATCATGCCGGATTACTTCAGGTCCGAACGACCGCGGGAGGTTCACGCCGTTGCCATGGGCGGAGGCACTGGCTTGTCAACCCTGCTGCATGGCCTCAAACACTACGTCAACTTGTCGGGTGAACCTTCGGGTTTCGGGGGCCCGCCGTCGATCTCTGAATTATCTGCCATCGTGACCGTGAGCGACGACGGAGGCTCCAGCGGCCGCCTGCGGAAGGAGTTTAATCTTCCGGCGCCTGGAGATATCCGCAACTGCATCGTTGCGCTGTCGGACGAAGAGGATTTGCTATCGCGACTGTTCCAGTATCGCTTTCCTCCGGGGGAAGGCCTGGGCGGCCACAACTTCGGCAACCTGTTTCTCTCTGCCATGACCGCGATCACCGGCGACTTCAGCCAGGCAGTCAAGCACTCGTCGACGATCCTGGCAACGCGCGGGCACATTTATCCGGCGACGACCGCCAACGCGCAGCTTTACGCGATCATGGATGACGGTTCGTTTGTTCGCGGCGAGACCAACATCACTGCCAGCGACCGACGTATTGTCGAGTTGCGCATGGCGCCTGCCAATGCCAAGCCGCTGCCGGCGGCCATCGAAGCCATCAATCAAGCCGACCTGATTACGATTGGACCGGGCTCGCTGTTCACCAGCCTGGTGCCCAACCTGCTGGTACGGGACGTCTCGCGCGCCATTGCGCAGTCGCGAGCGATCAAGGTTTTCGTCTGCAATCTGATGACGCAGGCTAACGAGAGCCTGGGGCTAAGCGCCTGCGACCACATTCGCGCCCTGTACAAGCATGCGCGCCATCAATTCTTCGATTACGCCTTGGTCAATTGCTCGCCGGCATCGCCGGAGCTGGCCAGAAAGTACGCGGAGAAGAACCAGTCGCAAATTGAAGCCGATATCGGGGAGATTGAGTCATTAGGAGTGTGCGCCCTGCAGGGCGAATATCTCATCGAGGAGCTGCATCCCACGGAAGGGCTCATCGCGCGTCACGATATCCAGCGCGTTGCGCGAGACCTGCTCCGGCTGATGCTGGAAGTGCGAGAGCCCGCCCCGGCGCTGCGCGAGACGGGCAGGTAACGACGGCGGTCCTACTGCTTCTGTGGGACCCATCTCAAGCGGCGCACTGCATGCTATCCCAGAGCTCGTAGACCTGCGTGCCGAAGCGCGAGAGGATCTCGGTCGCTTTCGCTCCAGCGTCGCCGTAGACTTCACTGCGATCGACGGTAGCATGCTCCAGCAGCCTGGGAATCATTTGCTGCACCACCGGACCATTCAGGTGTGCGAGCAGGGCGTCGGCGTTGGCATACGTTTCCACAATGCGGCACACCATGCCATCGCGTCGCAGGTACCAGTTGTAGCCAAGCGCGCCCGGCTCCTTGCTCGTACCACCGATCATCTCGCGGGCGACGGCATGGAACGCGTCCCGATGGCCCTCGGCGATCGTGAGTTCGACCATCAATTGCACCGTTGATTCTGGCATGCATGCCCCACAGTTCGCGGACTCGTTTCGGAGTGCCCGCAAATGTATCAGCTCGGGAAGGGAAGGTCGACGGAATTCCGATTTCTTAGTTACTGCGCGCTGCCGCTCTGGCGTAGCGCCCGGCTCGAAGCGTTGCCCCGCGCTATACTGGGTTCACAGGGGATGGTTGTGAGCTCCGCGCAAAAGACGTTCTACATCGAAACCTTCGGCTGCCAAATGAACTTCCACGACTCGGAGAAGGTCGTGGGCTCGCTCATTTCGCAGGGCTACCGGCAGGTGGAGCGCGAAGAGGACGCGGACCTGATCTTCTACAACACCTGCTCAATCCGCGACAAGGCCGAACAGAAGGTCTTTCATCGGCTTGCGGATTTCAAGAAGCTGCATCGGGAAGGGAAGCGCTTTGCCGTGCTCGGCTGCGTGGCGCAGCAGGAGGGCGAGCGCATCTTCGAGCGAGCGCCGCATGTGTCGCTGGTGGCAGGCTCGGCGTCGTACCGCAATCTGCCCGAGATGCTGGTGCAGATCGAGGGGGGCGCCACGCGAGTCACCGGCCTCGACGACCGTGAGACCGATCAGACCTTCGAGACCGAGTTCACCGCGCGAGGCAATCCGCATCGCGGTTACATCACCATCATCGAGGGCTGCGACAAGTTCTGTGCCTATTGCGTGGTGCCGTATACGCGCGGCAAGGAGCGCAGCCGCACCTCACAGTCGGTACTGGAGGAAGCGCGGCGCATGGCTGACGCCGGCTACACGGATATCCAACTCCTCGGGCAGAACGTGAACTCTTATCGCGATCCCCTTGGAAAGACTAGCTTTGCGGAGATCCTGGCTGCCATCGGGGAGCTCGCGGGAATTCGACGCGTGCGATTTACCACCTCGCATCCCAGGGATTTCACGAAGGATATCGTGGATGCGATCGACGCGGTGCCGGCGCTATGCGACCACGTCCATCTGCCGGTGCAGAGCGGCTCGTCGCGCGTGCTGAGCTCGATGTTCCGCGAATACACCCGCGAGCAGTATCTGGAGAGGATCGCCTGGATGAAGGCGGCGCGGAATAGAGAAATCAGCATTACGACCGATGTGATTGTCGGATTTCCGGGCGAAACGGAAGCCGAGTTCGCCGAGACGCTGGGCCTGCTGGACGAGGTCGGCTACGACGGCGTCTTCTCGTTCAAGTACTCGCCGCGTCCGAACACGCCGGCGCTGCAGTATTCGGATTCGATTGCGGATGCCGAGAAGTCGCGGCGTTTGCAGATGCTGCAGGAGCATCAGCGTGAGATCCAGAGAAAGAGTTATCAGCGACATTTAGGTAGAAAACTCGAAGTGATGGTGGAAGGGAAGAACGCGGCCCGCGGACAGATGATCGGGCGAACCTCGCAGAACAAGACGCTCAATTTCACGACTAATGGCGTTCCCGAGCCTTGCGTCGGGGAATATGTGATGGTCGAAGTTACGCAGGCATTCCCGAATAGTCTACTGGGCAGAATGGTGGAATGGGCTTCGTGAGAAGGTTTGTGTCAGGGCACTTCTTCAGACGCGCCGCCGGCAGTTCTACCGATTGGAGGCTTTAGCTCCGGGGCTTGGGCGCTTGTTGCAGGAGCTAAAGCCCACGGTTAAAAGCAATCGGTTCGGCACGATTAAAGTCGTGTCCTGACACAGACCGCAGAAGGCTCCAGAGGAGGGAACCACGATGGAAGTCGAGGTAAAAATCACCGGACTGATGCCAGACCCGATGACCAACATGCCCATCGTGGTGTTGAAGGACCAGGCCAGCGGCATGGTGCTGCCCATCTGGGTGGGCGCTTACGAGGCCAACGCCATCGCGCTAGAGATCGAGAAGGTCACCACGCCGCGGCCCATGACCCACGATCTGCTGAAGAACTTGCTGGTGGGCTTGGAAACCACCGTGCGCAAGGTGGTGGTCACCGAGTTGCGCGACGACACATTCTTCGCGGTCATCTGGCTGGAGCGCGACGGGCAGAGCATCAGCCTCGATTCCCGGCCCTCCGACGCGCTGGCGCTGGCGCTGCGCATGGATTGTCCCATCTTTGTCGACGACGAGGTGCTGAAGAACAGCAAGGTCGCCGGCAACCTGAGCGATCGCGCCTCCAGCGACGAGCTGCGCAAGTGGCTGGAGAACCTGGGCGAGGACGATATGGGGAAGTACAAGATGTGAGGTTGGCAGGGGTCAGGGGCTAGGGGCCAGAGCTCAGGAATAACGCCGGAAGAGTAAGTCCAGCCTTCGTACCCTTGGACGTTGAAAGGCGCCGCTAATAGGCACCAGCGACTCGCCGGTCCGTTGCATCATTGCCCGAGGCCCTGACCCCGATCCCTGGCCCCTGACCGCTGCTTTTATGGATTCTGCCGAACAACTGCAGCGCATCTACCTGGCGGGCTTCGAACTACAAACCTTCGATCGCTATCCCTATACCGTTGGCGTCCTGCGTGACGGCTGCATCGCCTTGCTGCGCTCGACTCCGAATGGATTGCAGATGATCGGTGCGCCCGGCTGGCGTATGGGAGAGGTCCTTGGGGTGCTGGTGGAGAAAGACGGCCGCCAGGTCTTTCAGGCCAAGTTGGAAGTTGTCGAGGCCACTCCCGAGCGGCTGAAGGCGCTGCGGCGCTTTGGCGAAGAGTTAGAGCAATTGCTCACACCAACCGCTTGAATAAATAATGGGAGTCTCAGTGGATCGAAAGGTAGATAGCGCAAACCCGGCGGTTGCGGAGATTTACATAATATCTGTTATCGGACATTACGGCAGTGGGTGGTCTGGCATCCTCGACGTCCAATGAAGTCAGGCCCCCGAAAATGGGGGCCTTGAAGGCTAGTTCCCCGCCGCGGATCTATCCCAACCCGACTTGCGCCAAGTTGAGATAGTCGTTGCCGTCTCCCTTCCATGAGATGTAGACGACGCCACTTTGTACACACAGCGATGGCGGTTGCGGGCTTCTCTCCGAAGAGATGGCTTTATTCCCGAAAGAGCGGCCTCCGTTGCTGGAGTACATCACGTTGAGAAAGTTATTGCCGTCGCCCTTCCAGGAGAGATAAACCTTATTGCCGTCGTAGGCCAAGGCCGGGCTCACCGGGCTGGTATCGCCGAGAATGACCTTGTTGGCGAACCCGGTAATGTTGTTCCCGGAGATCACCACCTGAGCGACGTTCAAATTGTCGTTGCCGTCGCCTTTCCAGGTGATCAGCAGGCTGGTCCCGGCGGCGCAGAGGCCGGGAGCCTGGGGGCTGGTTTCCGGTGAGGTGTACTTGTGACCGAAGGTCGAGCCGTTATCGGCCGAGTACATCACATTCAGGTTGTCATTGCCGTCGCCCTTCCATGCCAGGTACAAGCGGCCCCCTAGTGATGCCAGCGAGGGGCTTTTAGGACTTGTATCGCCGAGCGTCCGCTTGTTGATGAATCCGGTGATGTTGTTCCCGGATAGGGCGACCTGGGCGACGTTCAGATTGTCGTTGCCATCCCCTTTCCATCCAATGTAGAGGCTGCCGTTGTGGGCGCACAGGGCTGGAGCTTGCGGACTGGTTTCCGGCGACGTGTATTTGTGTCCGAAGGTCACCCCATTATCGGTGGAGTACATGACGTTCAGATTGTCATTGCCGTCGCCTTTCCAGGCCATGTAGATGCGTCCATTGAGCGACGCAATTGCGGGCGTGAGCGGACTGGTGTCGTGGAAGATGATGCTTTTGTCGACGATGTAATCGGTGGCGTAGTTGTAATAGAGATCGACTTCCCCGCCGGGCGAGTTGTTGCTGACCACGATGGTGTGCTGGCCGCAGTCGGTATGCGCATTCACGCCCGTCCAATTCAGTGCGGGATGACCTCCGGTGGTAACGATTTCGATCCCGCTCATTTCGGTCCGCCCGGCAGCCGGGTAATCGGAGCAGGTGGTCATGTTGTAGCACTCTAGCGTCTCGGCGCACCATGTGAGTTCGGGGATGTTCTGGACGGGCAGGCTGGAGTTGGCAATACCCTGAAAGACACAATCGTAGTTGAAGTTGTTGCCCGACCGCCCAGTCTCGGTCATGATGCCGGTCAGAATCTGGTCAACCGCAACCGGGGTGTAGGCGCTGTAGAAGGCCGGGCCGCCCTGCCCATCGGCATACCAGCTCGCGACTCCCCAGTAGTTGCCGCCAAAGGCGCCGTTGTTTCCCCACTGCAACACCGGCTGATAGATCATGCTGGCATTCTGAATGCCGTTGAAGATGTAGATCAACTGTCCGTTCTGGGTGAGCGGGAAAGGCGGTACCCGCCAGACCGTCCTGAACGAAGTGATGGGACGGCCCGTGCCGTTGTTCCAATAGGCATAGGTGATCCAGCCACTGGCCAGTCCAGGCACGCGCGCCGGCGCGGCCGCGGTGCCGCCCACGGAAGGTCGCACTTCGTAGGTCTCGGGCCGAATCGCATTCAGATTCAGTGGCATCAACGGTCCAGCGCCGGCCTTCACCGGCATAGCACCATATTCGGCCACGACCTTGCCCGCCAGGTCGAGCTTACGAAGTTGGTACTCACTGACGTCCAGCACGTGGCCGGGCTCCACGTGATGCACCATCGAAATGGGACGATAACCACCTGGGGTGATGACGTATTGTTCAGGCATTGCGATTACTCTTTCTCGTCACTGCATGGTGACGGCGAGGGAGGAACCACGGTATAGCTGCCGTCATCATTGCGACGGACGCTCTCTCCTGGTTCGACGTGATGAACTTGGCTTCTGCGCCTCGGACCAGCAGGGGTGTTGACGATCTCATCCTTCCCGGCGTCGTCCTTATTGATGTCGTGGGGCGGAGTAACCCCGCGCTTATCCTGAGCGTCGTTCATAGAAGCCTCCTACAGACTCTTCGAGCGTTGGGAACCTAGTCGGGAGCGGTTGGATTGCGAGACGGAAGAGATGCCGGGGTGCGGGAGCTGCCCCCGGGGTATTGTCTAACTGCGAGTCAGCTTGAACCCGTGCCGGCAGCTTGTCAATGGCTGTAACGTGCCGATTGCCTTTCGCTCGCGATGTGGCGGCCGGAATCCGGGGCAGAACGCATCATCGGCGGGATGAGCAGATGAAAGGGCCAGCTGCCGACTGATATCGACGACTGCCGGCGATGAAAACTAGCGCCTCCATCCTTGGGATTTTCCCGCGCGGCTGATGTATAGTTCTGATTTTACAAAGGAGGCTTACTAGTGTCATTGCAAATCGGTGATGTGGCTCCCGACTTCGAGGCGCAAACCACGCAGGGTACGATCCATTTTCATGAGTGGATTGGCGACTCGTGGGCAATCCTGTTTTCTCATCCCAAGGACTTCACGCCGGTGTGCACGACCGAATTGGGTTACATGGCGAAGATGAAGCCCGACTTCGACAAGCGAAACGTGAAGATCATCGGCCTCAGCGTCGACCCGGTCGACAACCATGCCCGCTGGGCCGAAGACATCCGCGAGACCCAAGGCCACGCGCCCAACTACCCGATGATCGGCGATACCGACCTGAAGGTAGCAAAGCTCTACGGCATGCTGCCGGCGGGCACGACGGGCACCTGCGACGGCCGGACCGCGAATGACAACATGACGGTGCGCAATGTCTTTGTCATCGGGCCCGATAAGAAGATCAAGCTGATCATCGTCTATCCCATGAGCACGGGGCGCAATTTTGATGAGGTGTTGCGCGTCATCGACTCGCTGCAGTTGACCTCCAAGCACAAGGTGTCAACTCCGGTGAATTGGCAGGTGGGCGACGATGTCATCATCTCCGGCGCCGTCTCCGACGATGAAGCGAAGAAGATCTATCCCAACGGGTGGAAGGCGCCGCGTCCTTACATGCGGATCGTGCCGCAGCCGAAGGCGTAGCTCGCGAGAGATCGCATTCCTGAAGATCATTGAACCCAGGTCTCGAAACCGCGAGACCTGGGGCACCCGAACACCCCGCTCAGATCAGCACCACCTTGGGATGGAAAAGTGTGCCAGCCACACGGCTGGCGAGACAGACAAGTTCGGCCTGCCCCGCGAAGACCTTCACCCATGGTGAGCGCGACAACTCCGGCAGGTTGACGGCGCGACCGTGCCGTATCTTCCCGATGTCCTCATCGGTTGCGGTGACCGATGGAATGTGGGGCAGCACCCGGCGGGGGTGGAATAGCAAATCGTCGAGCCGCGAGTTCCCTGCCGCTTCCGCGATCTCCTCCAAGGTGTGGGCTTGCTCGATGTCGAACTCGGCCACGACGGTCCGCCGCAAGCTGGCCAGATGTGCGCCGATGCCGAGCCGCTGGCCCAGATCGTGCGCCAGGCTGCGCACGTAGGTCCCCGAGGAGACGCGGCAGCGAAACTCTAGCATCTCGCCCTGCAAATTGCTGATGGTGAATTCGCCCACCTCGACCTGCACCGGCTGGAGCTCGACCTCCTGCTTTTTGCGCGCCAGCTTGTAGGCGGGCACGCCGTGAATTTTCTTGGCCGAGAACGGCGGCGGAAGCTGCTGGATGGGCCCGATTAGGGGCGACGCAGCCTGCCTCACTTCTTCAAGTGATACTTTAACCGCTTGTGGCGGGCCGAGCGGCTCGCCGTCCGCATCGTAAGTGTCGGTGGCGATGCCCAGGCAAATAGTGCCCTCGTAGGTCTTCTCGGACGCGCTATAAAACTGGCAAAGCCGCGTCAGATGTCCCAGTACCAGCGGCAAGACTCCGGTGGCCAGCGGGTCGAGCGTGCCCAAATGTCCGATCGAGCGCTCGCCCACAAGTCGACGCACCCTGGCGACGACATCGTGCGAGGTCCAGCCCGCGGGCTTGTCTACCACCATCACTGCGTTGAGAGGCATCCGTCTGCTATCGTGGAGCTTCAAGGGTTGGTCGGTCAAATCGGCTGATGGCTCTTAGCTTTTAGCATTCATTCGCGGCAGCCACACCGTAGCCATCGAATGTTGCCAATTTCAGAGAGCCTGAGTTAACAGCGAGCCACGAGTCACTAGCCAAGGACAAAGGCCAACAGCCACCGCCCGAAAGCCTCATCTGCCATGATCCCGCTCAGAGACGATACCCCGCGAATCGGTACCGCGTACATCAACTACACGTTGATTGCGCTGAACACGCTGGCGTTTCTCTTCGAGGTGTCGCTGAACAACAACGCGCGCCAGGGGCTGGTCTTCGCCTTCGGCATGGTGCCGGCGCGCTTTACCGTGGTGCTGCTCAATCATGGCTATGTGCCGTGGGACCTGATCTCCGGCCTGGGCACGCGGTACGTGCCAATCGCGGCGGCCATCGTGCCTGTTTTCTCCTCGATGTTCCTGCACGGCTCGTGGCTGCACCTGATCTTCAATATGTGGGCGCTGTGGATCTTCGGCGATAACGTGGAAGACTACCTCGGCCACTCGCGGTACCTGGTGATGTACCTGTTGAGCGGGATTGCGGCCTCGCTGCTGCACACGCTGTTCAACATCGGATCGACCGTACCCAGCGTAGGGGCCAGCGGCGCCATTGCCGGGGTGATGGGGGCTTATTTCGTGCTGTATCCGCGGGCGCGCGTGCTCACGCTGGTGCCGCTATTCTTTGTCTTCTTCCTATGGCTGCCGGCATGGATCGTGCTGGGCTATTGGTTTGTGGCGCAGTTCCTGAGCGGCGCGGCGACCTCGATTGCCGCGCATGGCAGCAACTCCAGCGGCATCGCCTTCTGGGCGCATGTCGGCGGATTCCTTGCCGGAGTTTTCCTCATCAAGCTCTTCCCTGCCCGCGCGCGCAGATATCACTATGGAATGTAGTGTTCACCACGGAAGCACCGGAATACAAAGATTTTGTATTTCTTGATTTGCGCCTTCACTTCGCCTTCAGGCAGCTTACAACTTGAGTTAAGGTGGCAGACAATTCGGTGTATCCCGTGCCTCCGTGATGAAACTAGACTGCGCCTGCAGTGGGTGTAATCAGCAGTTCCGAAAGGTTTGCCTCCGGCGGAAGTAGTGCGGCGTAGAGCACGGCCTGGGCGACCTGCTCGACGTTGATCATGCGGTCGCGATCGGCGCCGGGCATGACTTGGTCCCAGAGCGCCGTAGAGGTTGCGCCAGGCATTAGCGCAGTAACGCGAATGCCGCGCGACATGAGCTCGTCACGAATCGAGAGGGTGAAGCCGTAGGCGCCGGTCTTGGCTGCAGTATAGGCGGCGAAGCCCGGGAAGACCTGCTTGGCGGCGACGGACAGGTTGTTGACGATGGTGGCGCCGCGCTGCATGAGGGGCAAGGCCGCACGTGTGCAGAGAAACATGCCCGTCAGATTGATGTCGATCTGCTCACGCCACATCTCCAGCGTGGTTTCCTGCAACGGCGTGGGGGGCTGGCTGATGCCCGCATTGTTGACCAGAATGTCTAGCCTGCCGAAGCGCCGCTTGACCACGGCGAACATCCTGGCGACCGATTCGGGCGCGCGGACGTCGCATGCCATGGCTACGATTTTCGCCGGGCCATGGACCTCCTTGCGCAACTGGGCCGCGCTTTTAGTCAGGTTGGGCAGGTCGCGTCCGGTGATGACCACGTCGCCGCCTTCCATCGCAACCGCATGCGCGATGGCATAGCCGATGCCGCGGCTCGCGCCCGTGACCACGGCGACCTTGCCCGCCAGGCGAGAGGGTCCGATGGGCGGCAGCAGGGGAACAACCTTTGCTTTCGCTGGCGGCGGGACCTTCCTGGCGGCCATCGATTAGACTCCGTTGGCGCTCTTGGCGTGGATGAGCGAGAGGAATTCCTGCCGTGTCTGTTGCGCGCGGAAGGCGCCAAGCATGGAGGAGGTGACGGTGGCGGAGTGCTGCTTCTCGACCCCGCGCATCATCATGCACAAGTGGCGCGCCTCAACCACTACGCCTACCCCAAGAGGCTGCAGCACCGTCTGGATGGTTTCAGCAATCTGCACCGTCAGGCGCTCCTGCACCTGCAGGCGGCGGGCGAAGACCTCGACCAGACGGGCGACTTTGCTGAGCCCGATCACGCGGCCTTTGGGGATGTAGGCGATGTGCACCTTGCCGAAGAATGGCAACACATGATGCTCGCACAGGCTGAACATCTCAATGTCTTTAACGATGACCATCTCGTCGTAGTCGACCTCGAAGAGGGCGCCGCGGATGATCTGCTCCGGGTCCTCGTTATAACCTTTGGTCAAGTCTCGCAGAGCCTTGACGTAACGTTGCGGCGTGCTCTGCAGGCCGTCGCGCTCGGGCTGTTCGCCGATGCGCACCAGAATCTCGCGCGCAAGCTCTTCAAAGCTGGCGCTGGTAAGAGTTGGAGTTTCGATCGTGTCTTTCATAAGGAAGCAACTAGCGATTAGCGGTCAACCACGACCGCTTTGTAACTAGGGCATGACTCAGCCGTGCCGCAAGCGACGATCTCATCACTTCACAGCCGGCTTCAGCCGGCAAAGCACCGGCCGTTTGCAACACGTGGCGCCGGCTGAAGCCTGCTCCCACTACGTCTTGCAATGCTTCTTCGGCACGACTGAAGTCGTGCCCTGTTACGAAGCCTGTGACGGCGTGAGTCAACTCGCATCCTGCCATAAAGTCCGTGTAATACCGCGCGCCAGATCACCCGACTCCGGCGGCGTAGGCTAATTGCCGCAATACTCGAAGCTGTTCATCGCCGTCTCTTCCAGCCGTACCTTTTCAAGATGAGCCGAGCCAAAGGTTCGCTTCAGAATGTCGTATATCACCTTGCTCAGGTTCTCGGTGGTCGGCACCTCGGCCTTGAATTCCGCGCTCGCATTCAGGTTCACGTGATCGAAGCGCTCCAGGATTTCGCGATGCACCGCTGCATCCAGATCGGCCAGGTTACACACCATGCCGGTGCTGCTCTGGACCTGACCGCTGACCGTGACCTCAAGCGCGTAGTTATGCCCGTGGCCGTGCGGGTTGTTGCATTTGCCATATATCGTGCGGTTCTCTTCCTCGCTTAATTGCTCGCAATGCAAACGGTGCGAAGCCGAGAACAGATAGCGGCGGGTGAGGTGGGCCTTCATGGCTCACCGTAGAAATCGACGAAGAGGTCGGGCAGTTCGTATAGGCGCACGCGATGCAACTGCGCGATCGTCAATTGGTTTTCCAGTCGCTTCCAGATCGCGATCGCAAGATTCTCGGTCGTTGGAATTTGGTAAGCGAACTCCGGCACCTCTTTATTGAGATGCCGATGGTCCAACGCATCGAGTACCTCGCGGCTCAGGATTTCCTTTAACTCCTTCAAGTCCACAACAAAGCCCGTCTTCGGATCGACGTCACCCTTCACCGTCACTTCCAGTGTGTAATTGTGGCCGTGACCGTTGAGGTTGGCGCACTTGCCGAAGAGACGACGGTTCTCTTCATCGGTGAATTCGGGATTATGGTAGTAGTGCGAAGCGGAAAACTCGCACTTGCGGGTTAGGTAGACCATAGATTGGGTCATTCGTGTCCGCGAGCGATTTTGCAGCCGAAATGCAGCGGAGCCAAAGTTCTAAAGCTGGTATCTCGCATCAATCGCGAATATTCAAGCTAAACGCTCTTTATCGTTTCTGTCTCCGGCCGCTGCCGCGGCTCGACAGCTTATTGATTTACCCAGCATTTGTCTCGCGACGCGCGGCTATGCTGACTCCGCACCTACGGTGCTCGAATTCTTGCTAGCGTCTCTCGGATGCCGACCGGAATTGTTGTTTCTCATACCGGCCGAGTGAACATGCTCACCTATGCCAGGAATGCGGAGTCTCTGCCGTACGTCCGACCCTTCCAACTCACTACGCCTCGCCTATGAGAGATGCCGGAATTCAGCAAAAGCACCGCGAATAGTGGCAGGCCGAAAACGGCGCAGGCGTTTGAGAGCGCGTCGAAATGAGCGCGGCGGATGCGTTGGAAAAATGCACACCACCAAGCGACCGCGAACAAAGCTCCAATCACTGCCGCCCAGGTCTTGCCTTCAGCGGCCTTCCACAATGCAAGCGCCGCACAGCCGGTAATGGCGACAAACTCCAGCATCCGGATCAGCGCCAGCCTGCGCGGATGAACAAATAGCAGCGCCAGGTTTTTCGTCCAGCCTTCCCACATCCGCGAAAAGCTGCGATACATGCGGGTGGAGACCACATCCGACCAGCGGAATTGCAGCACATATCCCGCCTGCTTGGCGCGCCGCGCCAGTTCGACATCCTCCAGAATGGCGCTCGCAACTGCGGCATGTCCGCCAATGGCATCGTACGCATCGCGCCGGATCAGCAGATACTGTCCGTTAGCGGCAGCTGCGGGTGATTTCGGTTCGCAAACTTCTTTGGGTGAATAGGTCGTCGCCAGTTCGGAGAAGATGACTGGCATCAGCGCGCGCTCCCAAAAGCTGCAGACCTCCTGCTTCGGGGAATAGGAAAGCAGTCCGGCACCAAACTTCGTAGCTTCCGCGGTGCCCGACGCGATCGAGTCCGGCGTGTGTTTCGTATCAGCGTCAGTGAACAGCAGCCACTTCCCTCTTGCCTGCCGTGCACCGCTCCAGGCGGCGTTGCACTTGCCGCTCCAGCCGAAGGGCAGTGGATCCGCTGCGACTACGCGCACCGGAAAGCTTTCCGCGATGGGGCGCGTGCGATCGGTCGAGTCGTCATCCACCACGATGACTTCGTAGCTGGCGTGGGATTGGCGGGCCAGCGATCGCAGACACTCGGACAGGCACGCTTCCTCATTTCGCGCCGGAACAATCACCGAAACCTCGGGAGCGATCGCAGTTCTCATACTGGCAGTGCGGCTTTCGTTGTAGCAGCGAACCCGGGGTTCGCAGCTAACGATGTATTCTCATCCATTATTATAAGAGGGTGAAGCGCTTCGCCTCGTCGTTCGCGGTTGTGGGCCTGCTTTTGCTGGCGAGCTGCAATACCGGCACGCATCCTCCGCGCATCGGTAGCACCGCTCCTCAGCTAACCATAACCGACTCGCAACATACGGTCTCCCTTGAGCAGCTCCGCGGCAAGCCTGTGCTGCTGAACTTCTGGGCAACCTGGTGCCCGCCGTGCATCGAAGAGATGCCGTCGCTGGTGCAGCTCCACAGGGAGATGGGTAACAGGATCACGATCTTGGCCGTCAGCGAAGATGCCGACGACGTTGCCTACAAGCAATTCATCCACGACCACAACATTGACTTGATGACCGTGCGAGATACGCAACACCACAACGAGATCTACGGCACCTTCAAGTATCCCGAGACCTACGTCATCGACCGCAATGGAAAGATCGTGCGTAAGTTCATCGGCGCCACGAACTGGACAGCACCCGACATCGTGGAATACCTCGATAAGTTGTAGCGCTGATGCTGCGACTCAGCACGCGATGCGCCTGTGACTCTGCTTCGTGAGTGACACTTCCGTACTAAGGCAATTTCTCTTCCACTTGGAAATCGCTGATATAGCGGATCGCGCTAGTGTTTTTTGATAGTGACGCCACTTTTGTGGCTTATGCTGTCGCCAATCTACGTGACACAATTCGCTTCATCGTGGGGTACGTCACTTCGATCCAAACCCCAACACTCGAAGGAGGAGTGGATCCGCATGAAGACCTCAGCTCGTCGCGTGTGTCAGTTGCTTGGCTTGCTGCTGCTGACATCGCTTTCCCTGCCCCTGCTTACCTTTGCGCAGGACGATAGCGTCGACCAACAAGAAGCGGCACAACCTTCCAAACCGATGTACACGGTGCTGCCGGGCAAGGTGCGCACGGATGTTCCCCTGCCGCCGGCGCCAAATTTGCCAACCTGGAACGGCTCGTTCACCTACGGTGGACACAATTACACCTACAACATGGTGGGAACGTCGCCTTCCAGCAACAGCTCGACGACGATCACGACCTACATTATCCCGGTGAAGATCGTGATTACCTCTGGCGGTTCGCAGTACACCTACGATCCGCAGCATGTGCTTTCGAACGGCAAGACCGTCGTGCAAAACACGACCTCGTCGCCGTTGTTCCAGAACCTGACCTATGTCCAGGGGGGCGTGAACGTTGGCACCACACAGTACGAAGACGCTTACCAGCGCGCCAACTTCTGGGGAACGGTGCAAAACGCGCAGAGCTATCACGTGCTATTAAGTCCCACGGTGTTAGCCGAGCAGACGCTGAGCCCGTCATCGCGGTACGGCAAGCGCGGTTCCGAGTTCGGCGTTACGGCCGCACTGGTCGACATCAACTGGTTCGATGCTCAGCTTCCATCGATCATGAGTCGGCTGGGAATCACGCCTAACACCCTGCCGATTTTCCTGCTCTATGACACGTATCTCACCCAGAACGGGCAGTGCTGCATCGGCGGGTATCACAGCTCGGAAGGCAACATCGGTAACCTGCAGTCGTATGCTGAGGCGACTTACGTTGACCATGCGGGCGCGTTTTCGCAGGATGTTTCGGCGCTCTCGCACGAACTTGGCGAGTGGATGGACGATCCTCTCACCGTCAATTACAACGGCAACAACACCCCCTGCGGCATTCTGGAGAACGGCGATCCGCTGGAGGGCAACTCCAACTACGGCGGGTATCACTACACCCTGAATGGCTTTCAGTACAACCTTCAGGACCTGGTGACGCTGCCCTACTTCGGCGCGCCGGCTAACACGTCGGTGAACGACTGGTTCACCTTCCAAGGCGAGTCGCTGCGGGTCTGCCAGAACGGGAGTTAGCGAGAAGCTAAGTAATACGAAAGGCAGTCAAAACACATTTCAGCCGCTGCGGTCACTTAGTCGCGGCGGCTGAATGTTTCTAGAGGCGTCCCTTGCCGCGCCCAAGCGGCCTTTCGGTGCTGCGTCGATTTGATATTGGGATAGATCTGGCCCCTCGAACCAGCCGCGGCATGCCGCTCGCTAAAGCGGGCTTTCTTAGACATATGATCGGGCAACGCGACGCTGGAAGCGTCGCTCTACCCGTTCCCCCACACTGCAATCTTCACAGCGCCTCAATCGGCGGCGGCTGCGCGTGCCGTACATCCCTGCCGTGCCAACTCGAACGCCGTACTTAGATCCTCCACCAGATCGCCAACATCTTCGGCTCCCACTGACATTCGCACCAGGTTGGCGGGAATACGCTTCTGCTGCCGCAGATGCTCGGGGATGCTGGCGTGCGACATATAGTTGGGAAGGCTGATAGTCGAGTTCACGCCGCCGAAGCTGACGGTGATGGCAAACAGCCTGGTAGCCTCGACCAGCGTGCGCGAAAACTCGGTGTCGCCGGTAGTGAAGCTGAGCACGGCGCCTTCACCCGAGGCCTGTGCGCGCTGGATTTGACTCTGCGAATCGTCCTCCATGGCGCGTCTGTCCTGAGCGCGCTGCGATGAAAATCCGGGATAATACACCCGCTCGACCTCGGGCTGTGCTGCGAGAAATTCAGCGATGGTCCGCGCGTTAGATTGCTGCCGGTCGAGCCGCAGCGCCAGCGTCTTCATCCCCCGCAGCAGGAGGTAGCTGTCGAAGGGCGCGAGCACCGCGCCTTCACCGTTCTGGACGAGGTAGAGTTCCTCACCGAGCGCTTCGTCCGCGACGACTACCGCGCCGGCCATCACGTCGCTGTGGCCGCAGAGAAACTTGGTGGCTGAATGCAGTACGATGTCGGCGCCCAGCTCCAGCGGCCGCTGCAGATAAGGCGACAGCGTGCTGTTGTCGACGCAAACCAACGCGCCACGGCCGTGCGCAATTCGCGATACCGCGGCGATGTCAATGACCTGGAGCAGCGGGTTCGTCGGCGATTCCAGGTAGACCAGGCGCGTGTCCTGGTGGATGGCTGCGGTCAACGCATCGAGGTCAGTGAAGTCGAGATAGCGCACGTTGACCCCGCGGTTGGCGAGGATTCGCGAGAACAACCGGTAGGTGCCACCGTAAAGATCGTCGCAGGCGAGAATTTCCTCGCTCGGCTTCAGCAGCCGCGTCACGGCCGTGATGGCCGCCAGGCCCGTGCTGAAGCAAAAGCCGCGGGTGCCGCTCTCCAGCGCGGCAATCTGCCGCTCGACTGCCGCGCGCGTGGGATTGCCACTGCGCGAGTAGTCGTAATCGCCGAACTCGGTGGCGTCCTGCTGGCGGAAGGTTGCCGTCTGATAGATCGGCGTGTTGGCAGGCGTGAAGCGGTCGCCGGGAGAAGGATCGAAGTTGAGCAGGCGGGTGGCGAACTTCACGCGACACCTCCGGAAGCAGCGGTCAGGGGCCAGTGGTCAGGGGCTAGTTGAACGAGATAGGGACTGTGCGCAGGCTGACGCGGATCGAGGGCGAAATCTGCGCCCGATATCGCCGGTGCCCTGTCCTTTAGCCTGATTTTGACGAAAGGGTGGGAGTGGCAGCGCGAGGCACTGGGCTCGGGGCTTGAGAGCCGGCCCTTCCTGCTGGCTACTGGCCACTGGTCACTAACCGCTGCTCTCTCGCGGCTCAGGTCGAAGAGGTCCGCCATCACCGCTGCCGTAGTAGGCCAGCGGCCCGCGCCGCGTCCCGTCCAGACGTGCTGTGGATCCGCTTGCCCAGTGTCGATCAACAGGCAGTTCTCTTCGTTGCGAATTTGCGCGAAGGGATGCGAGGCGTCCACCAGCACCGGCTTGACTTCGAGGCGAACACTTCCCTGCTCCAGCCGCGCGGTGCCGACCAGCCGCGCCCGTTTGCCGCGGCGCGCCGCCACCTGCACCCAGTCCGCGTCGATGCACTCGATGCCGATGATACGAACGCGATGTTCGTCGACCTGAGGATACGCGCGACGAGCGAGCAGCCGAAGCTTGCACAAGGTGTCGGAACCGGAGAGATCGGCGCTGGGATCCCGCTCGGCAAAACCCTGCGCCTGTGCCTCCGCTAAAGCTTGCGTCGGGGAGCAGCCCGCAGCGATCCGGTCGAGAATGTAGTTGCACGTACCGTTCAGAACGCCGGAGAGCGAGATGGTCCCGCCGTCGTGCCGGACCACGGCCTCGACGGCCTCGAGGGCCGGCACCGCTCCACCCACTGCGGCAGAGTACCGGAGCTGGCGATGCTCGCCCAAGCTGCGGTCGCTCGCCACCAGCAGCTTGTTGGCGGTCACCACAGGCTTGTCTGCTCGCAACGCGCCACGCACCAGATCTCCCGCAGGTTCGCTGCCGCCGATCAGCTCGACCAGCACATCGATATCGTCGAGCACATCCCAGCAATTGCGAGTGAGCAGATGATGTGGCGCGTGATCAAGGTGCAGCTCAGGCCGCCGCACGGCAATCCCGGTCACTTCGAACAACTCCGGACGCTTCCACAGCTCCTGAAAGACGCCGAGGCCGACGGTGCCGAGGCCCAGCAGCCCAACCTTCAGCGGCGCGTGCGACCCACCATCTGTTGTCAGCACTGAGCGATGCGCTCCCACCAACGTTGCCTGCTCTTTGCCGGGCGCCGCCACTTCGAACTGCACTCCCGCCTTTTTGCCGAAGGCGATGGCTTTTGGCTGCACCACCCTGGCCCCGAGCGCCAGCGTTCGGTCGAAGTTGATCTCGCTGAAGCGCTGCGCCAGCGAGTCACTGGCGGGATCGCCGTCATAAATTCCGTCGACATCCTTGATCAAACGGCAGCGCGCGTTGAGCTGCTTCGCGAGAAACAGCGCGGAGAGGTCCGAGCCGCCGCGGCCGAAGAGCGCCACTCGTCCCTGACGATCGCGGGCTACGAAGCCGGGAAGCACCGCGACGCGGCCCAGGCTGAAGATGTTGGCGATGGCCAAAGTGTCGGCGCTTACCGGCTCGGTATCGTTCGAATTTGTCTCGGCGATGAGGTGGATCTGGCTGGGATCGAGCACCCCGGCCGGAATGCCGAAGCGCTCGAGTTCCAGCGCCAGAAATGCGGTCGCGACCTCCTCTCCAGTGGCGATCACGCGCGCGACGGCTTCCGCGTTGGCGTCGCGATACTCGCTGACACTGGCCAGCAGCCGGTCCGTTTCGCCCGCAAACGCCGAGACGACGGCAACCACTCGGTATTGCAGCCGAATCCAGCGATAGATCTCGTGCACCGCCAGCGGCAAGTCCGCGCGCGACTGCAGCACCGAGCTTCCAAACTTCAGGACAATCACTTTGCCAGACACGGTTCCACCTCCTTCTCGTCGGAGGTGAGCGGAATTGCCGCCAGCGCGCTCTCCAGGTCGGCGATGATGTCGGCGGGATTCTCCAGCCCGACCGAGAGCCGCACTAAGCCGTCGGTGATGCCAGTGCGCTCACGTATCCCGCGCGGTACATCGCTGTGCGTCATCGAGACCGGGTGCGTGATCAGCGTCTCAACTGCGCCGAGGTTCTCGGCGAGCAGGCAGAGGCGGACGTCGTTCATTAGTTGAGTGCCTGCCGTGGCTCCGCCTTTCAACTCGAAGGCCAGCATGCCGCCGGCGAGCGACTGTTGCTTCTGCGCGAGCGTGAACTGCGGAAAGCCGGCGAGCCCGGGATAGTAAACGCGCGCGACTTTGGGATGCCGCTCCAGCCATTCGGCGACGCGCTGCGCGTTCACCGAGTGCTGTTGCAGGCGCAGCGGAAGTGTTTTGAGACCTCGCAGCGTGAGCCACGATTCCTGCGGCGACTGAATGCATCCCAGTGTCTTGCGCACCAGCCGTAACCGCTCCAGCAGCGCCTCGTCGCGGCTAGCAATGGAGCCGCCGACGGTGGAGTTGTGGCCCTCGATGTACTTGGTGGTCGACAGCAGCGTGATGTCGGCGCCAAGCTCAAGGGGCCGTTGCGCCACCGGCGTGAGGAAGGTATTGTCGACCGCCAGCTTCACGCCGGCCGCGCGCGCGACCTTCGCAACGGCCGCTATGTCGGTCAGCTTCAGCGTGGGATTGGCCGGTGTTTCGATGAAAATCAGCCGTGTGGTGGGGCGAATTTCCTTTGCGACGAGCTGCGGATCTGATGTGTCGACGAAGGAAACTTCGACGCCGAAGTTCGTCAGCACCTGCTGAAACAGCCGCACCGTGCCGCCGTAGACAACGTCGCCGACGACGACGTGATCGCCGGCTTTCAAGATGGCGAGGAAGAGCGTCGAGATCGCGGCCATGCCGGTGGCGAAGCATACGGCAGGAGGCGTGTCTTCCAGCGCGCCCAAGGCGGCCTCGAGTGCCGACACTGTCGGATTCGCCGCGCGCGAATAGGTGAAGCCCTTGTGCACGCCGACGGCTTGTTGATGGTAGGTGGTGGACTGGTAGATGGGGGTGAGGACCGCGCCGGTAGCGGGATCCGGGGCAAGGCTTCCGCGTACCGCGGTTGTCGCAAACAGCTCAGCCGAGAAAATCATCGATGGCTCCAATCGGTCGGCCCGTACGGCGTAACACCGGCGCTGTCGGGTCCGTGGGATTTATTTGCCCAGAAACACAAAGGCCGCCCATCATCCCGGGCGGTCTGTTCACGATTGGAGTTTTCTCTGCTTGGGCTGTCAGACTCCGAACGTGGACAAGGCACCGCCCAGGGTGCACATGGCCATGATCATTCGGTGAGTCGCTGACAACATACTGAGACAGTACCGGAGGTGCGTGCGCCGTGTCAACCGTGTTGGCCGACGGCGATTACAACCAATAGGGGATGGGCGAGTTAAGGACCGCACTCGGGGAAGGAGAGCCGCAGCGGTCAGGGCCTGGCGGCGTACCGTAGAAATCTTTATGCGAAGGCTGTCGCCGGCTGAAGCCGGATCGGAATTTCGGACATGAACGGCTTGGACGCTGGCCTGAGGACCAGCACTACGCGAACCACTCAGGCGGTGGCCTAGAAGGCCAGTTCTAGCCAAACGGCTCAGGCGTTGGTCTAGTATCGCTCTACCCGACGGCTCTTGGACACTGGCTAAAGGCTAGCACTACCTATGCCAGCCTTGGCAATGGGTTTTTGGCAGCACACTAGACTGCCACGGCAGACATCCTGCCCAAATCCCCGTCCATGCTCTGCTGGAGACGATCGAAATAGCTGGCTAATCCGGCGGGAGACGGCCGGAATGTTGGACGCGCCGACAGCATTTTATCCAACGCTGTAACCAGGCCGGTGCTCACGGGCATCCTAACCGAACTGGCCCGCAGGCCCTCAGCTAAAGCTCTCTGGTCATACTCTGTGGGATGGCGTCCGATAAGGCACTGCAGCATAACCACGCCGAGGGAAAAGATGTCGGAGGCACAAGACAAAGCCGTTGTCCCTCTCGCCTGCTCGGGCGAAAGATAACCCGCAGTTCCGAAGGGCTTGCGCGCGGCCGGAGAGTTGTCCTGCTCCAAGTGCCGGGCCGCGCCGAGGTCAATAAGAACCGCACCGCCCGAGTCTCTGAGCATGATGTTGGAAGGCTTGATGTCGCCGTGAACGATGCGAAGCGACCAAATCTGCGCAATGGCAGCCAGGACATCTCGTCCGATGGCTACAACTTCGGATTCCAGCAGATGTCCCTGTTTCAGCTTCTGGCTGAGCGGCTGGCCATCGATGAATTCCCAGGCGACGTATCGCGTGTGCCGGTTGGCCACGTCGCAATATCCATGCTCAATGAGCCGGGCTAGCGTGGGATGCGAGATGTTCTCCATCGCGCTGATTTCGCGCTGTACACGGATGTCCTGATTGCGATAGAGGTGGAGCTTCAGGGCGACAAGGTCATCGGCCACTGAGTTATCCGGCCGGGAAACTCGGGTAGCGCGGAAGACCGCTCCCTGACCACCAACGGCAATTTCGGAAGCAACGATGTATCGCTGTCCCAATGCCGCTTCTACAGCTGCGGGCAAAAACGGATGTGTTGCCATGTTACCGAGGCCTCTCACAGAGCCGAAAGTGGCTATCTAAATTGGCTACAGAGTACAACGGATTCGGAAGGGCTGAACGCCTATTTGCACACTCAAGAACCAAAGATCGCAATTCAGCACCCCAGTGCCGAAACGGTGCAGCGCAACTTTCCCGATTGGTTTTGGTTTGCTGCGCGCGTTGGTGGCGGTCGCGTTAGCCGATGAGTAACGTTACGCCCGCATGCGGCGGGCGAACTCTGCCGATTTGTTCAGGAGTGCCCGTCGGGGGTGAACGAGCGCAGGCGCGCGCGTTCTCGAGGCAACGGGCGGGATTATTGTTTCGCAGACTTTTCGAGCTTCTTGCGGCGATCGCTCTCGGTGTGAATTGCCTGGGTGGCGGCCGCGACTTGCGGTCCGTAGATCGCCGCAACCCACTGTGGGTTCAGCCATGCGGCGCGAATGTTCGTCGCCCAGCGGAAGTTGTCCACCGCCAGGTCCGGTTGGCCCTGGTCCCATGCTCCGACCGCAATGCCCATGTAGGTCTCTGCCCGCGTGTGCATGTCGTCCTGACGCGTGATGTCGTTAAACCGCCGTTGCGCGCTCTCGTACTTCCTTTGCGCAATAAGCACCCATCCCAGCTTCGCGCCGAGCCACGCCACTTGCGGACGTTGTTCGACAGCCTGTCCGATGAGGTCGGCTGCGGTTGTGAGGTCGCCGACGCGGTAGTACCACCAGCCAAGCCGCCCCATCATCATTGGCGCAGCTTGGTCCTCGGAGCTCTGCAACTCCTGCGCGAATGACTTTGCCCGCGCGCTATCGCCGGTCATCAGCTTCAGCCCTGCCTCTTCCTCCAGATACCAGCCCCGTTCGCGCAGGCCTGGGACAGCCCCGGCCATCTCGTTAAACCGCGCGAGCGAATCCTTTGCGGGCAGCGAGGCGGA
>DASRGM010000243.1:0-6287 GCA_035651035.1 Terriglobales bacterium | reverse complement strand
TGTCGATGTCCTGATAGGTTGCTTGCCCCGCGATGGCGGCGGTTATGACAATGCCGAAGAAGCAGATGTAGGTGATGACGCCGTTCAGCGCGTAAGGCGAGTTGATGAAGATCTTGCCGCCGGTGCCGAAGTCGACGCTGGCGCCGGAGAAGGCGCCGCCCGACATGAGCGTGAACAGCAGGCCCAGCGCGAAATAGACCACGAAGTAGATCCACGTGGAGATGCGGCGCAGGCGCTCGGTAAATTCGAAGAGGAAGATGGCAAGGAAGCGCGACTTGCGTCTACCGGAAGGCACCGGCGCGCCCAGTTCCCCCGCTTGATAAGCGACGCTCTCCTGGGACGACACTTCACTCATCAGTTCACCGCTCCGCCGCTGTAGCCTTTGATGGTTGTGAAGTAAAGATCTTCCAGGCCGGGCGCCACCGGTTCGAAACCGGGCTCGGGAAGGTCGTCGCTGAAAACGTGTACCACGTTGTGGCCGCCGGATAAGTGCATGGAAATCACCTGGAAGCGTTGCTGATAATCGGCAACCTGGGAGCGCGCGATCGGCTTGCGCCACACGCGGCCGCGAAGGGCCGCGACAAGCTTCGAGGGATCGCCGGCGGCGTGGACGCGTCCCTGATGGATGATGGCCATCTGCCGGCATAGATCGCTCACGTCGGAGACGATATGCGTGGAGAGAATGACGACCACGTTCTCTCCGATGGCGCTGAGCAGGTTATGGAAGCGCACGCGCTCCTCGGGATCGAGGCCGGCGGTGGGCTCGTCGACAATGATGAGCCGGGGGTTGCCCAGCAGCGCCTGCGCGATGCCGAAGCGCTGCTTCATGCCGCCGGAGAAGCTGCCCAGCGCCTTGTTGCGATGGTCCCAGAGATTCGTCTGGCGGAGCAGCGCGTGGACGACGTCGCGGCGTTCACCCGGGTTTTCGAGGCCCTTGAGCTGCGCAAAGTGCGTGAGCAGCGTTTCGGCCGAAACCTTCGGGTAGAGACCGAATTCCTGCGGCAGGTAGCCGAGCAGGCGGCGCACTTCGTCCTTCTGCCGCAACACGTCGATGCCGTCGAGCGTCGCCTGGCCGCTGTCCGCTTCCTGCAGTGTGGCCAGGGTGCGCATCAGCGTCGACTTGCCCGCGCCGTTTGGGCCCAGCAGACCGAACATGCCTTGCGGGATGGAGAGAGAGACGTCCGCGAGCGCCTGCGTTCCATTCGCGTAGCGTTTGGAGAGGTTCGTAATTTGCAGTTGCATGGGAACTCTGTGCCTATAGTACGGAATTATAGGGAGAATAGTTCCGGTAAAGGGACGGGGCTGGAGGGTGGTTGTTGTCAGGCGCCGGGAGGCAATTGCTGTCGGCGGCTGATGGATTACGGTTGGTGGATGGGGTGCACGGTGGCGCGGCGGAATGGCTCCCGACGGGTGGCCGTGGCCCAACGTGGTGCTGGCGGTTGATGTATGACCGCTGAGGGCTGGTTGGAGGATTGTCGTCACCAGCGGCAGCGAGGGATCTGCTGTCCGCCTGAAGTGGCAGGGTGCCCGCTGTACGTCCTCACGGAAGCAACGGATCCTGCCGGCACGTGCAAAAAACAGATCCCTCGCTAGCGCTCGTGATGACAATCTTCCACTTCAAACACCGTAGGCTCGGAACAGGAACACCGCAGGCTCGGAGCAGGAGCACCGTAGGCTTGGAACAGGAGCACCGTAGGCTTGGAACAAGGGCACCGCGAGCACCCTCGATGAAGAGTTGCCTTCCATCGAACGGATGCTTTCCATCGGGTGCCAGCGCGTTGCAATGTTTCTGACAGGTTTACAAAACTTAGGGCTTCTTAACAGAGCTTCTTCTCGCACTACATTTACCTTAGTAGTTGGATGTTGGTCATAATTCCATCTCGTCTGCGCAACCTGCTCCTCTGGCTATCCGTGCTCTGCTGCACGGCAGTCGCGATGCCTGCTTCTGCCCAGCAGAACGGTGCCGCAAGCGGTGCGGGCGCGGGGAAGCGGGCGCGCGCGGTCGGCACCATTAAGTCAATCGACGGCAATACCCTCACGCTGACAACCGACACCGGCACGCAGATGAAGGTCATCCTGCTGCTGACGACGCGCCTGCTTCGCATGGAGCCGGGGCAGACTGACCTGAAGAGCGCGCCGTCCATCGCGGTGGGCGATCTGCAGGTGGGCGACCGGCTGCTGGCCGGCGGCACCGCGTCGGATGACGGCAGGACTGTCACTGCGACGACGGCGGTGGTGATGAAGAAATCCGATGTCGCCGAGAAGCAGCAGCGCGAGCGCGAAGAGTGGCGCAAGAACGGCGTTAGCGGCACGGTGAAGTCGGTGGATGCGGCCGCGGGCACGGTCGTCATTTCCACCGGCGCGTTGAGCACCAACACTACGACCATCCACATTGCGAAGGACACGCTGTTCCGCCGCTATCCCGCCGATTCCTGGAACTACGATGACGCCAAGCCGGGCACGTTCGATCAGATCAAGGCCGGCGACCAGCTGAACGCGCGTGGAACGAAGAGCGCGGACGGCAAGGAATTGTCGGCGGCGGAGGTCGTCTCTGGAACGTTTCGCAGTATTCCGGCCGCGGTGCTTGCGACCGATGCGAGTAACAGCACGATTACGGTCACCGATCTTGCCAACAAGCGGCCGGTGACGCTGAAGATCGGGCCGCAGTCGCAGATGCACCAGCTGCCGGCAATGTTTGCGCAACGAATTGCCATGCGGTTGAAGGCGGGCGCGGCAGGAACTTCGGCGCAGGCGCCGCCAGGTGCTGGGGACGGGGCGCGCGCTGGAGATGGAGCTGCGGCGAAGAGCGAAGGTGGTGAAGGCCGTCCGGCCGGCGGCTTTGGCGGAGGTCAACGCGCAGGCGGCGCGCCGGATTTTCAGCAGATGCTGAACCGCATGCCCGCGGTCAGCCTCAGTGGGCTGACCAAAGGCGACGCCGTCATGATCGTCGCCACCGAAGGCACGCCGCAGTCGCCATCCACCGTAATTGTCCTGCTCAGCGGAGTTGAACCGATCCTCACCGCGGCCTCTCCTTCCCAGGCCAGCACGATCCTGTCGCCCTGGAACCTGTCCACCGGCGGAATTGCTGGAACGGGCGACACGCCGTGAGGGAATACCTATATCTCGTCATGAAGTTTCTTGGATCGTTGTTGCGTGGTGTGAAGCAGGGCGGAGCACGCCCTCAAAACATTCTCAATCGGGGCTTGGTGAAGCGCTTTGTAACAGGGCACGACTTCCGTGGTGCCGACAAACGTGTTTGCGATGGTGTTGAGCCGGCTTCAGCCGGCGAAATGCACGCCGCGGTATCGCCGGCTGAAGCCGGCTCGGACAAAATAAATACGGCCTATTCGCCACGACTGAAGTCGTGCCCTGTTACAAAGCAGCATAAAACCGGGGGGACGCCAGCGGGCTTTGATGGCGTGCGCCGCTCTCGCGTTGCAATCCGCTGCTCTCGCTTTGTAGCCTTCAGCTCTCGCTTCGCAAGCTCCCGCTCTCGCTTTGCAGCCTCCAGCAGTCGCTTCGCAATCTCCCGCTCTCGATTCGCGGCCTCGAGGACTCGCTCGCTCGCCCTACTTTTGTTCGCGTGCAGTTTCATGGCGCTCAGCGCCTGGGCGCAGACTTCCAGCGGAGGGACACTGCGCGGGCGCGTCACCGATCCGTCCGGCGCCGTCGTTGCTCAAGCCAAAGTGACCGTCGCCGGCCCCGGTGGTACGGCGGTCAACGCCCAAACCAATCAGCAGGGCATCTTCGAAGTCAAAGGCCTTGCAGCCGGTTCGTACAAGGTGACCATCAACGCAAAGGGCTTTAACGAAGACGACGAAGCCGCAGTGGCCGTCAGCGCGGGCCAGACGCAGGACCTCGAAATCAAGCTGCAGATCGCGGTGGAAAAGCAGAACGTCGAGGTGCAGGAAGAGGGGCCGACAGTTGGCGTCAGCCCAGAGGAAAGCGCGGGGACCATCGTGCTCAAGGGCAAGGATCTGGATGCACTCTCCGACGATCCTGATGAATTGCAGTCGGAATTGCAGGCGCTGGCCGGGCCGTCGGCGGGACCGAATGGCGGCCAGATTTACGTCGATGGCTTCACCGCCGGGCAGCTTCCGCCGAAGTCGGCGATCCGGGAAATCCGCATCAACCAGAATCCTTTCTCCGCCGAATACGACAAGCTGGGGTACGGCCGCATCGAGATCTTCACCAAGCCGGGAACCGACCAGTTTCACGGCCAATTCCTGGTGAACGGCAACACATCGGCGTTCAACTCGCTGAACCCGTTCGTCACCGAGACGCCGGGCTATTATTCCGAGATCTTCAACGGCAACATCAGCGGGCCGATCACCAAAAAGGCGTCATTCTTCCTCACCGCGCAGCAGCGCGACATCGACAACGTCAGCATAGTGGTGGCGCAGATTCTTGGCCCCAACAACGTCATCACTCCGTTCAATGCGTCGGTGTCGAGTCCGGCCAAGCGCCTGAACATTAGCCCGCGGGTTGATTTCCAGCTCACGCCCAACAACACGCTGACCATCCGCTACCAGTACGTGCGCAACACCCAGAACAACGGCGGCATCGGCGAGTTCTCGCTGCCCACCGCCGGCTTCAATCTGCGGAGCTCGGAAAACACGGTGCAGCTTACCGACACGCAGATCATCCGCCCTACCATGATTAACGAGGCACGCTTCCAGTTCATTCGCGAGAGCGACACGGAGCTGCCGCTCAGCACCGATCCGACGCTGATCGTGCAGGGGGCCTTCACCGGCGGCGGCAGCTCTTCGGGCAGCACCATCAGCCACCAGGACCACTACGAGCTGCAGGACTTCGTCTCCATCTCGCACGGCAAGCACTTCGTGAAGGTCGGCGGAAGGCTGCGCGGGACGGTATATTCCAGCCAACAGGATGCCGGCTTCAACGGGTCGTACAATTTTTCTTCGCTGAACGCTTACCAGATCACCGTGAATGGCCTGCAGGCGGGACTGACGCCGCAGCAGATTCGTGCGATGGGCGGGGGCGCCAGCCAGTTCATCCTCGCCGCCGGCCTGCCGCTCTCCGACGTGTCGCTGGTTGACGTGGGACTCTATGCGCAGGACGAGTGGAAGATCAAGCCAAACTTCACCTTCAGCTACGGCCTACGGTACGAGACGCAGAGCGGCGTTCCCTATGAGGGCAACTGGGCGCCGCGTCTCAGCGTGGCCTACGGGCTGGGCCGCAGCAAGCAGCCGAAGACCGTGCTGCGCGGCGGCTATGGCATCTTCTACGACCGCTTCTCGTATAACTACCTGCTGCAAGCCGAGCGCTTCAACGGCATCACGCAGCAGCAGTACGTCGTCACCAATCCGGACTTCTATCCCGCGATTCCGACTCCGGCGCAGCTGCAGCAACTAGCCACGAACTCGCCGACGACCTACACCGTGGCGAACAACCTGCACGTGCCCTACACCTCGGAGGCGGCCTTCAGCGTAGAGCAGCAGGTGACGAAGAACGCTACCGTCTCGCTTACCTATCTGAATTCGCGCGGCGTCCATCAGCTCATCCTGCGCAACGCCAATGCGCCGTTGCCGGGCACGTACAATCCTGCGGATCCGACCAGCGGGGTGCGGCCACTCGGAAGCAACGAGAACATCTATCAATACAATTCCGGCGGCGTCTTTAAAGAGAACCAGCTGATCACCAACGTGCGTTTCTCGCTCGGCAACAAGCTGTCGCTGTTCGGTTTCTATGCGTTGAGCTTCGCCAACAGCGACCTCGGCTCGGGTGGCGCGGTGTCTTTTATCTCGAACGGTGGAGGCGGCGGAGGCTTCGGGGCGGCCTTTGGCGGCGGAGGTGGCGGCTCGGCGGAATTCGTCTCCAACTCCTATGATCCGTCGCAAGACTACGGGCGAGCTGCCTTCGATGTCCGCAATCGCGTCTTCTTCGGCGGGACGATCTCTCTGCCCTATGCGCTGCGCCTGAGCCCCTTCATCATCGCCAACTCGGGTACGCCTTTCAACATCATCGTGGGACAGGACCTGAACGGCGATTCCATCTTCAACGATCGTCCCGCGCTGGCCTCTACGGCCGGGCCCGGCGGGCGCGTGATCGTGACGCCCTATGGCACCTTCAACACCGTGCCGGTCGCGGGCCAGCCGCTCGCGCCCATTTACTTTGGCGGGGGTCCCTCGGTGTTCACCCTGAACCTGCGGCTCAGCAAGACGATTGGACTGGGACCCAAGCTGGAGCGGACGGCGGCAGTGGGCGGAGGTGCAGGCGGCCCGCACATGCACGGTGGCGGCGGGGGTGGAGGCGGACTGGGTGCG
>DASRGM010000242.1:0-30684 GCA_035651035.1 Terriglobales bacterium | reverse complement strand
GCGGCAGCACGGCTTCGACACCATTGCGTATGGGATGAACCTCGACGACGAGGGCGACTATCGGCCGGGACAGCGTGCCGCCCAACAGCACGGCGTTTGCGCTCCCCTGCGCGATGCGGGCTTGGGCAAGGACGAAATCCGGCAGCTGGCGCGGGAAGCGGGGTTGCGTGTGTGGGACAAGCCGGCGTCGCCCTGCCTGTCGTCGCGAATTGAATACGGACGGCCAGTGACGCGCGAGGCACTCTCGGCGATCGAAGCGGGAGAGGATGCGCTTCGCCAGTTGGGCTTCCGTCAGTGCCGCGCCCGGCACCACGGCGACAGCGTTCGCATTGAAATTGCGGCCGATGAACTGCCCCGAGCGCTGACCGCGTATATGGCCGCAGAGTTCACTCGCATCTTCAAGGCGCTCGGCTTCCGTTACGTCACCCTCGACCTGGAAGGCTTCCGTTCCGGCTCGCTGAATATTCTGGCGAGCCGTTAGAACCGCCCTCCTCCACCCTTCATGGTCAATTCCACTCTCCATGAGATAATCGGGTGATCAGGCTCCCACTCGAAAGGCGGTTTGTAACTTTGTTTTTGAAGCGACTTGCAATCGTGTCTCTGTTGTTGTGTTCCGCCGGCTGCGCGCAATCCAGCGCTCCGGGAATATCGCCCGACGTCTCCGAGCACATTCAGCGCCAGGTCCGCGCCTTCTTCAACATCCCTCCGGATGTCGACATCAAGATTGGCGCCCCCTCGCCCAGCGAGTTCCCTAACTACGAATATGTGCCGGTGACGATGACCCGCGGCGGCAAGTCGCAGCACGCCGAGTTCCTGCTTGCGAAGGACGGCAAGACGCTCATCCGCTTCACCAAGATCGATTTGACAAAGGACCTGTTCGCCGAGACGATGGGCAAGATCAACATTGCCGACCGGCCGGTACGCGGCAATCCAGACGCCAAGGTCACCATCGTCAACTTTGACGACTTCGAGTGTCCCTTCTGCGCCCGCATGCACACCACGCTGATGAACCAGATCCTGCCGCAGTATGCCGATAAGGTGAAGATTGTCTACAAGGATTACCCGCTACTGCAGATTCATCCGTGGGCGGAGCATGCGGCCAACGACGCCAACTGCCTGGCAAAGGAGAGCGGCGCCGCTTATTGGCAACTCGCCGATTATCTGCACGCCAACCAGCGGTCGATCCCGCCGCAGAACGTGCAGGCCTCCGACGGCGAGTTGGATCGGCTGACCCTGGATTTCGGGAAGAAGAATAACGCCGACATGAACCGGCTGCAGGCCTGCATCAAGACGCAGTCCGATGCGGCAGTGAAGGCCTCGATGACCGAAGGCGACGATCTGGGCGTCAGCGCGACGCCTACGGTCTTCATCAATGGCGAGCGCCTGGAAGGTGCGCTGGACGTCGACGAAGTACGCGCTGCGCTGAACCGGCAATTGCTGGCGGCGGGAGTGCAACCGCCTCCGGCGCAGAATCCGACGCCAGCCGCCAATACGCCATCGGAGCCGTCCGGCAATCCGGCAGGAAGCGCGGCGCATCCGCCTGCACCGCAGCCGTCCGCGGCCAGGTAGTCCGGCGCGCACAGATCGACAGGCGTGCACCATCGGCCTCTGAGGAGGGGCAACGTTGCAATTCGAACGCGCGAGAGAAATGATGCGGCGGGCCACCGTCGCCGGCTTTGCTTTACTTGGCTTGCTGGCAATCGTCGCCTGTTCCAATAAGCAGGTAGGCAGCGACGTGATGGCGACCGTCAACGGGCGCAAGATCACCCGGACAGAAGTCCAGAAGTTCTACGACAGCCAGATCGCCGACGCGCCGCAGAAGCCGAGCGCCGAGCAGGCCGACAGCCTTCGTCTCAATATTCTCACCCAGCTCATCAACAACGAAATCCTGATGCAGCGGGCCGAGAAGCTGGGCCTGCTGGCCACCGATGAAGAGGTCAACGCCAAAGTCACCGAGATCAAGGCGCCCTTCACCCAGCAGCAGTTCGATCAACGGCTGAAGGAACGCAACATCACGCTCGACGACTTCAAGCGCGACCTGCGCCGCTCGCTGACCATCGACAAGGTGCTCAACAAGGAAGTCACCTCCAAGATCGACATCACCGACGACGACATTACCAATTACTACAATCAGCACAAAGCGGAATTCAATCTCATCGAGCCGCAATACCACCTGGCGCAAATCCTGGTCACCGCCCAACCTAACCCGCAGATCAGGAACATGAAGGCGCAGAACGAGGCGGAAGCGCGCAAGAAGATCCAGATGGTATCGAACCGGCTGGACAGCGGCGAGGACTTTGCCACCGTTGCCACCACCTATTCCGAGCAACCCGAAACCGCGCAGAACGGCGGCGACCTCGGCTTCATCCCGGAATCTTCCCTCAAGCAGGACCACGCCGCCTTTGACGCCATCAGCAAGCTGAAGCCCGGCCAATACACCGCCATCCTGCCGGTCGGCGATCCAAACAGCCATCAGGTTTTCGGCTTTCGCATCGTGAAACTGATCAGCAAAGAAGGCGCGGGACAACGCGAACTGAAAGACCCGCGGGTGCAGCAGGCAATCCGCGAGCAGCTGCGCGACCGCCGGGAACAGCTGCTGAAAGCGGCTTACTACGAAACCATCCGCGACAAGGCCTCGGTGACGAACTACTTCGCTGAAGATATTCTGAAGGGCGGGACGACGGGCAAGTAGGCCAAGCTAATGGCCGGCATGCGGTCCTGAGCTGACGGGAATCACGCAGCCGTCGCCGACCTCGCATACGTCGAGCTCGAATTGAATCGTGGTGTGGTGGATATGGAAGTGCTCGCCGAGCTCCGCCCGAATCGCAGCAAGGATATTCGCGCTCTCCGACGCGGGCATGTCCAGAATGCCGACATGGCATGACAGCGAATGGGTGTCGCTGCCGATGCTCCAGACGTGCAGGTCGTGTACCGAGCACACCCCGGGC
The DNA here is from genome assembly GCA_035651035.1 of Terriglobales bacterium. Taxonomy (GTDB): domain Bacteria; phylum Acidobacteriota; class Terriglobia; order Terriglobales; family Acidobacteriaceae; genus Bog-257. The sequence continues at coordinate 27,736 of DASRGM010000242.1, read as the reverse complement.
ACGGCGCGGATGGCGTCGGCAATGCGGTCCAGGTGCATGCCGCGCGGCGTACCCTCCAGCAGAATGTTCAGGCTTTCGCGGATGATCCCGATCGACGACCACAGGATCATTACGCCGATGCCCAGCGACAGCGCCGGATCGATCCAGTGCTGACCGGTAAAGCTGATCGCGACGCCTCCGGCGATGACCGCCGCGGTCGAAAACGTATCTCCTATCTCGTGCAGCAGGGCGCTGCGCAGATTGATGTCGCGGTGGCCGCGCATCAGCAGCAAGGCGATAACGCCGTTCATGGCGACGCCTGCGGCCGCCACCCAGATCATCAGCCCGGCATCGACTGCCACCGGCGCGCGCAGGCGCCGGAACGCCTCATACCAGATGTAGAACGAAATCAGCACCAGGGTGATGCCGTTGACGAAGGCGGCCAGCACACCGGCGCGGTGGTAGCCAAAGGTCTTGCGCGCGCTCGGCGGCCGCGATTGCAGATACACCGCGCCCCACGACATCAGCAGCGCCACGAAATCGGTAAGATTGTGCCCGGCTTCGGAGAGCAGCGCCAGGCTATGCGCGCGGACTCCGGCAATCACCAGCAGCACGATGTAGACAAGCGTTACAGCCAGCGAAATACGCAGCACGCGCGAGGTTTTCGCGTTGTCGGCGGCGTGCCAGTGCATGGCTCCAGTCTAACCGATGCCTATGGAAACCATGAGAGTGCCCGCTGGGGAATTTACAATGTCTGAGCATCGCCAAAAGCAATGGTCGCCGCTTTGCGTGCCTCGGTATGGCGCGCATGCGCCTGCTATCGGCTTGCGGCCTTGAACCTTTCGGCGCGGTGCGGCGTATTACACAGAGGCTCCAGCTACAGCAACAAGGCAATTCATAACAGGAACAGCAGCTCAGTTCCAGGAGACGGAAATGTTCGTGTTCAGCTTGGTCACGAGTGCGGCGCGCAAGGCGCTGGCTCTGGGAGTAATTGCTATTCTGACAAGTTTCGCGGCAGCGCAGGATGCCCCGCATAGCAACCCACCAGCGCCGCAAGTCGCCGTACCGCCCCTGGCTCCCATGCCGCAAGCTCCCTCGCCGCAGCACAATGCCCCCGCCTATTCCGACAAGAACTACGCGAAGCCGCTCTCCGGCTTCCCCAATCTCATCGCACCCTACAGCGTGCGCCACGTTCCGCCCGCCAACCTGAACAACTCGGCGATGACCGACACAGTTTTTCACGACGGCAAGATGTATCTTTCGATCAATGACGCCGTAGCGATGGCGCTGGAGAACAATCTGGATGTCACCCTGCAGCGCTACAACCTGTCGATTGCCGACACCGACTTGCTGTTGACCAGCTCGGGCGCGCCGAATCGCGGCGTGAACGCCAGCGTGGTGCAAGGGACGCCAGGCCCGGTGATCGGCTCGACCTCGACCGGCGGTACTGGCAGCGCCTCCACCGGCGCAACCGGCACCGGAGCCGGTGGCACGCAGGTCGGCGCGGGTGGCGCAGGCGCAGGCGCTGCGGGACTTGTGCAATCTACCCTCGGCGCAGGACCGCCGCTCGACAACTTCGATCCCGTCCTCAGCGGCACGCTGCAGGGCGAACACGCGACCACGCCGCAAACCAGCACGGTGTTCACCGGCACCACCACCTCCGTTCAGAACACCAATACCTACAACTTCAGCTATACGCAGGGCTTCTCCACCGGCACCCTGCTCACCGTGGGCTTCAATAACAGCTACGTCACCACCAACTCCATCTTCTCCCTGGTGACGCCGCAACTCACTCCCAGCTTCCGCTTTCAGCTGCGCCAGCACCTTTTGCAGGGCTTCGGTTTCGATCCCAACCTGCGCTACATCCGCATCGCGCGCAACAACCGTGAAATCGGCGATGTAGTCTTTCGCCAGCAGATCATCAACACCGTCTCGGAGGTCGAGAACATCTACTGGGACCTGGTGACCGCCTACGAAGCGGTGAAGGTGAACGAGCGCGCCTTGCAGTACGCCGACAAGGTGCTGGCCGACGATCGGGAGCAGGTGCGCATCGGCACCATGGCGCCCATAACGCTGGCTCAGGCGGAGAGCGGGGTGGCCAGTGCTAAGCAGAACCTGATCGTCTCCCAGACCAACCTGCAGTTGGAAGAGTTGCTGATGAAGAATGCCATCACCAAGAACCTGGAGGACCCGATCCTGGCCGAGGCTCCGGTGATTCCCACCGACACGCTGAAGCCGAACGAGCAGTACGAGGTGCGTCCGGTGCAGGACCTCATCGAGGAAGCCTTGCAACGGCGTCCGGAGATCGCCACCCAGCGCATCAACCTGACCAACGCGGAGATCTCGCGCAAGTCGCTCAAGAACGCTCTGCTGCCGAGCCTCGACCTCGTTGCCTTTTACGGCGCATCCGGTCTGGCCGGCCAGCCTAATCCGCAGATTCCCGCCTGCCCGACCACCAATGTCTTCGGGGAATGTTTCCAGCCCGGCCTGATTCCTCCTACCTATGGCACCGCATTTTCCAATCTCTTTAACAGCTCCGCGCCTGACAAAGGCATAGGCGTCAATCTAAACATTCCGCTGCGCAACCGGGCGGCGCAGGCCAACCAGGTGCGCTCCGAACTGGAGTACCGCCAGACGCAGGTGGCGCTGAAGCAAACGGAAAACACGATCGCGCTGCAGGTTCGCCAGGCGCAATTCGCGTTGCAGCAGAATTATGCGGCGCTACAGGCGGCGATCGCCGCCCGCGATTACGCCCGCGAAAGCCTCGACGCCGAGCAGAAGAAGTTCAAATATGGCGCTTCGACGCCAACTCTGGTGCTGCAAGCGTCCAGCAATCTCACGGCAGGGGAATCGAACGTGCTGAATGCCGCCGCGAACTATGAAAAATCGAAGGTCACGCTCGACTTCGTCACCGCCGACACGCTCACGAAATTGGGCATTGACCTTGCGGATGCCGAGTCAGGGCAGGTCAAGCACAAGCCGGAGGTTAAAGGAGTGGTGCCCGCCGACGTTAATGACATATTGGGGCCGGCGCCGGCATCGAACCCGACCGGCAACGAAGCTCCGCCCACAGCGCCACCGCCCACCCAGCCGCAATGAGCGATGACGGGTAGGGCGCCCAGCTCTACCCAGCGCCGCCGCAAGCTGAGCCGGCTCAACTTGTCCCGTTGGGACAAAAAAGAAAGCCGGAGCAAGCTCCGGCTTTGTAAGGAAGAATTTGTCTTCAGTTAGCGCATCATCTTCTTGCGCATAGTGGTGAACGCTCCGACCAGGCCGCTGCCCAGCAGCAACAGCGAGGAAGGCTCGGGAACGGTTGGTTGGTTGCCGCCCACGATGTCGAAAGCGCCAATCGTCGTGACGCCATTCGAGGTCCAGGTCTGGCCGTTGTCCCGGGAAAACTCATCGACACCCGTGGCGCCGGTGCTGTTCCAGTTGAACACCGCGTAGGTGTTGCTGTTGAAGTCCGCCGGACCGAGAACGATGAAATACGACTCTCCCGCCGACAGAGTCAGCCCCGTGATGCCGGTGAGGCTCACGAGCCCGCAGCATCCGCCAAACTGCTGGTTGCTGGTGAGGTCAGTTTCGCTCCACAGCTCAGTACCCGGAGTGCCGTTACTGCCGACGGTATAGATCGCGGCATAAAAGCTGCTGTTCTGGAAGCCGGCGACGTAGCTGACGGCAACGTCGATTTCGCTGACCGAGCCGGATGCCAGAGAGGTGAATTCGTTCGCTGTAGTGAAGCTTCCAGGGGGTGCGCTGGTTCCAGAAATCGTCCAGCCGGTTGAGCCGTTGTAAAGGTTGTTGCCGGAGCCCAGGTCGTCAAAGAACGTTTGCTGGGCCATCGCCGGCAGACTCATCAGGCAGAGAGCGAGTGCCAGCAGGGTAATCGACCACATGCATCGTTTGCTCAAGGGGATCCTCCATTTGAATCCTGCGAAACATTTCCCGGCCGTTTCGTCAGGTCCCACTCCTTTAAGGTCAGCAGGAGGCGGTGCACGCCCTCTTGATCTCGCTTACTGGCCGTCTCCGAAGTGGCCCGGAACCTACTACGGCGTTGATAGTAGGTTGCAATTTACATTCCATGGTAAGTAGCTGATATTTCTGTCTTTCTCGCCGCTCTCGGTGCAACAGCTTGCAGCAGAGTTCCCAGAGTTTTCCGCAACAGAAGTCTCTGGCGCTCCGGTTAGCCACCAAGGTGCGCCGCAATCAGCCTCGCGGATGTCCTGCCTTGGAAGCCTTCATAGGCAGCGCTTGCGCAGCCGCAACATTCGTCCGGGGCTGCCAGGCGTACGCTGTACCAATCCAGTAAACATAGCCCATTCCCAGGCTGCCGACCTCGGGCAGAACGTCCTCCCCCCGCGGCTGCAGCACCAGCAGGTACGGCAGCCTCGCGGTTTGGGGAGCTCGCGATGCCACCCTTCGCAAAATAAATGTCTGGTAGGCATGCGGGTTTCTCCAGCCCTCCGGACCCAGACCGTGAATGATCGCCAGCAGAAGATCGCCACGTCGCACGTGCTCCTGCCCGGGGTTGGCGGCGAGCCGCACCAGTTGCTGATGAGGCTTTGGCAGGGGAACGCGGGTGGGGTCCCAGACGACCCAATTGGCCGAGGAGCTGTTGATTTCGGCCAGCCTGGCAGGATTGGGGCGTACCAGCACGGCAATGTCCTCGCTGTTATCGCCGTTGAAGTCGCCCACTGAATAGCTGGGCCTGGCCTGGTTCGTGAGCGCCAGGGCGCCGGCAAAGGCGCGCGCTACGGCATCGCGAACATCCTGCGGGGTCGGCGGCGGTAGCTTCACGATTTCCGTCGTCTGCCCGGCTTTCGGCCTCGCAGTGGCGGTTTCTGCGGTGGCTGCCGGCTTGTTTGAGCGGGTGCAGGCAGAGAGCAGGAGAATCAGTACCGGCACGGTAGCGGCCGCCAGCTTGCAACGAAGAGGCTTTCGATCCATCCTCACCCTCCGGTCTTCCGTGGTTTCCAACTTGGCAAGATTGAAGAGCGCGGGGCGCCACCTGCGACGCCCCACGCCGTTGGTGAGAACTCACAGAGAGTTCAGGAAGTTGATCAGGTCCTGCTGCTGGCCGGGCGTCAGCGCCAGGAAATTGCGGAGCACGACATCTCCCTCCGGAGCACCGTGCGCCATGATGGCCTGGCGCAATGTATACGCCATGCCGTTATGCAGGAAGCGGCTGCGCGTATGCAATCCCCACAGCGGAGCCGTGCGGATTTTCATCGCCGTGTCCTGATACGACTGTCCCTGCGGCCCTACAGGCGTCTGCACAATGCCGTCCCCAGTGTTGATATTGTGCAGCAGGAAATCGCTGTAGGGATTGATGACCCTGTTGCCCAGCGCATCGGGAATCGGCGTAAGGCCGCCCTGATTGGTTCCCGCGGGTGCAGTCACGATCTGCGGGACATGGCAGTTGGCGCACCCAATGCCATTGCCGTTTCCGATGACTTGGAACAGCGCCTGGCCACGTGCAATCGACGCACCTTGCCCGCTGTTGATGATGTCTTCCTGATCTTCCGGCGGGGGCGCCTGCAGCCCGCGCATGAAGACTGCGAAGTGGTCGATGTCGGCCAGGCCCAAGTTGTCGGGCTGGTCCTCGATCTGGTTGGCCGGCGTCACCTCACATACCCGCGTTACTTCCTGGTTGTTCGGTGGCAAGCGGTTGGTTACGCCCATTTCGTTCAGATAGGCGTCGCTGGCGAAGCTCAGCAGGCTGGCGTGCTCGTCCTTCCAGCCGAAGCGTCCCACGGCGAAGGTAGCCTGGTTCGGGCTTTCGAGAATCTGTACCTGGATGGCTTCGCCACAAATGTGAGTGTTGGTGGTCGACAAGCATTGCTGCTGCTGTATTCCCAGCAGAGTACTGTCGGCAATCGCCTCGACAAATCCATCGCCGAGAATCGGCAGGCTGATGCGCTGGGTGGTTGTCGGCGTGACCACCTGGCCGTTCGACGCGATTTGGTCCGGAGTGACCTCCTCGGCATCGGAGCAGATGGCCAGCGCATTGATCAGCGAGCGGCCGGTGATCTGGTTCAGGCCGTAGTTGATGGTCACGGTGGGGTTCACGAATGTCCCATTGATAGTGGCCCCGGCGCGCAGCTCGGCGGTATGCGACCAGCCGCCCGAGACTGTGCCCTGATGGCAGTTCACGCAGGACTTCTCGTTATAGATGGGGCCGAGGCCGTCGAAATCTCGATCCTGTTTTTCGAAGATGGACTTGTCGAGAAAGAAGCTGTCGCCGGGGGGTTCGGGAAATCCGTTATTGGCGCAGCCGGCGCTGATGTCCTCCGGAACCACAGTGTGGCCGCTGCTGTCGATGTTGGGGCAGATGTCGGTAAGTCCATTGCTGCCGTTGAACGGCAGGCTGTCACCGACCACAGTGGTGAAAGCTGCCGGTGCCGGAGCTGGGTCGGTTTGCCCCATACCGGGGATGAGCCTTGAGCGGTTGGCGGCGTGCACGATCATCAAGGTCAGCGTGAGCATCGCTGCCATGACGAAAAGAGGTGGGAGAAAACGCTTGAGGCGTTTGGGCATGGCTGCTCCTCCGTTCACGAGTGGGCAGGCACCATCAGTCACACCCAAGCAGGGGATTGGCAGTCGTTCAGTCCCGGAGCCCCACTGCGTCGTTCCCCTCCGCTAGGAAGAGACACTGAGGATGTCGGCGGTGACGTAGCCATGCAATCGCATTGCCGCCGCAACTCATTGAGCAACACTGCTCGTCCACTTTGGGGGGTGCATCGCCTTGCAGCTAAGTTCCCAACCGCTACCTTGCTGCCGGAGATTGCTGTCGCAACTTGGCGTTATCCGCCAATGTGGGATACCTACACTGTAGGACTAAGGTCTGTGGGGATCTTTTACCGCACGAGCACGCGGAGCTGATGGCCGTCATCCGCTGACTGCAATGCTTCGCGCCACCCGCTCGCCGCCGGTGGCAGGGCCGCCCCGGGCAGCAAGCTGGCCGTTACCATGAGCTTAGGGGCGCTCGCCGGCACCTGCATCGTCAGCACGCCGTCAGCGTAGTCCGTGCGGGCGGTGCGCTCGCCTCCGCTTACGAACTGCCGCCGCAGTTCCAGCAGGCGCCGATACCAATCCAGCAACTCTCGATTTGGCTGTTCCTCTGCCCAGGTAAGCTTCGACCGCCGGAAGGTCTCCGGATCCTCGGGATCGGGCACCTGGTGGAAATCGAAATCTTTGAATTCGCTGCGACGGCCCTCGCTGACAGCTTTCTTGAGCGCCGGGTCCTGGAAATCCGTGAAGAACTGGAAGGGCGCGGCTTCGTCATACTCCTGGCCCATGAAAAGCAGCGGCGTATGCGGCGCCAATAGCAGAAGCGCCGCTGCCAGTTTGCGGACACCGCGTGCTACTAGCGTTGTCAGTCGGTCGCCCTGCGCGCGGTTGCCCACCTGATCGTGATTCTGCATGCTGATGACATTAGCCGGCAGGGACATCCCCAGAGCGCTTGCGCCGCGAGGCCGATTCCAGAAGCGAAACAACTCGCCCTGGAAGACATAGCCCTCGCGCAGCGCGCGCGCGATCTGCTGCGGCTCGCCGAAATCCTGGTAGTAGCCCTGGCGTTCGCCGGTGAAGAAGGCGTGCATGGCATGATGGAAGTCGTCGCTCCAGACGGCGTTCAGCCCATAACCGCTATCCGGCGGCTTCACATAGCGCGGATCGTTCTCGTCGGTTTCGGCGATGACACAGAGCTTTCGCCCCACCTCGCGCCCCAATCGCTGCACGTTTTCCTGGATCTCGGCGACAACATGCTGCGCCGAGTCGTCACGGATGGTCTGCACGGCGTCTAGGCGCAGTCCGTCAATGTGGTACTCGCGGATCCAATACAGCGCGTTTTCCGCCACAAAGCGCCTCACCGCCCCGCAGCCCTCGCTGTCGTAGTTCACCGCATCGCCCCAGGGAGTCTTGTGCTTGGCCGTGAGATACGGCCCAAACTTCGGCAGATAATTTCCCTCCGGGCCGAAGTGGTTGTAGACCACATCCAGCATGACCCCCAGCCCGGCCCGGTGCGCCGCGTCGACGAGGCGCTTCAACCCTTCCGGCCCGCCGTAACTTGCCTGCACCGCGTAGAGCGACACGCCGTCGTAGCCCCAGTTGCGTTCGCCGGGAAAGGCGGACACCGGCATGATCTCGATCATGGTTATGCCCAGCCGCTTCAGGTATTCGAGTTTGCCAATCGCGCCGTCGAAGGTCTCTTCCGGCGTGAACGTGCCGATATGCAGCTCGTAGAGGACGTAGTCGCGTAACTCCAGGCCGCTCCAGCCCTCGTCGCTCCACCGGAACGCATCCGTATTGAGGATCGCGGTCGGCCCATGCACCCCGCCGGGCAGAAAGCGCGACACGGGATCGGGTATGGCCAGCCCATCATCCAGGACGTAAAAGTAGCGGTCTCCTGCCGACGCCTCTGCTGTCGCGACGAAATCCTCGCCCTCGCGCTGCATCGGAATGTCGGGTTGATCTGCGGGTTTCGCGCCTGAGCGGGGATTTTCGTCTGAACCCTGGAGCAGACGCAGCTTCACGTTCCGCTGCGCCGGCGCCCAGACACGAAATTCCGCTGAGGCGCCGGTCAGCGTGGCTCCATACGTCAGCGATCGGGTGGCTGATTTCATCCCCAGTTCAGACGTGCAACTCCAGGCTCAGGATGCACACGTACTGGTTAGAATGAACCGGCATGCTGATCCTCGCTTCCGCATCGCCGCGCCGCGCTGAACTGCTACGCAGCGCCCGCATCCCCTTTGCAGTCGATCCGGCGCACGTACCCGAGCAGCCGGTCGCGGGAGAAGCTCCACTCGCTTACGCGCAGCGCCTGGCGCGCGACAAGGCACGCGCTGTTTTCGCACGACATCGCGAGGACGTTGTTCTCGGTGCTGACACGGTGGTGGTGATTGACCAGCACTTGCTGGAAAAGCCTACGGACGCCGCCGACGCCGCACGCATGCTCGGCCTGCTCTCCGGGCGAACCCATCAGGTAATCACCGGCGTCTGTCTTTTGGCGACTGGATTCGAGCGCACCGAGGCCGAACTGACCCAGGTCACTTTCTGCCAACTCTCCGGCGAAGAGATCGACGCCTACATTGGCAGCGGCGAGCCGATGGACAAAGCGGGCGCCTACGGCATCCAGGGCATGGCTTCACGCTGGGTCATGCGGATTGAAGGCTGCTATTTCAATGTGGTGGGATTGCCGGTGGCTCGCGTTCATCGGCTGCTGCGCGAAGCTGAAGCGGCGATGCAGATCAGGCTGCTTTAGTCCGCCGCCGCTCTTTATTTCTTCTCAGGCGTGGTCGTGGTGGGGGTGGAGCTGGTCGTCGAAGTCGTCGTGTTCGACGAGTTCTCGTGCATCGACGACTTGAAATTGCGAATGCCCTCTCCCAGCCCCTTACCCAGTTCTCCCAGTTTCTTAGGGCCGAAGATCAGCAGGGCGATAAAGACGATGACCAGCAGCTCGGGCAATCCGATCTTTCCACCAAACATAAAATTCCTCCCGGTAGAACAGCCCGTGCATTTGTGGTCAGGCAACGGGATCCGGTATCTAAGCGGATTCTAGGCCTTCGGGACAGGCCAGTCAAAGGCAGACATGGCTACTCGATCGCCTGAATCAATCCCGCCAATAAGGCGGCGCGGCGCGGCAGTTCATCGACAATCACGTGCTCATGCGCGGCATGGGCGCCGTCGCCCACAGCCCCCAGGCCGTCGAGTGTAGGAATTCCGATCCCCGCGGTGAAGTTCCCGTCCGAGCCGCCGCCCACCGCTATCTCCTTTAATCCGAAGCCGAGCTCGCCGGCGATGCCGCGCGCCAGCTCGAACAGTGTGGCCACATGCTCGCTCCGCTCCAGCGGAGGACGGTTCATCCCGCCCGTGATTTCCAATCTGCAGTGCGGGTCGACGGGCCGCAGCTCGCGCACTCGCCGTTCCATCGTCGCGCCGTCTTCGTTGCGCGCCACTCTTAGATCGATCTCCGCGAACGCTTCCCCTGCAACGACATTAGTGCGCGTGCCGCCGCGAATGAGGCCCACATTCATGGTGATGCCGCCGGCGGGATCGCTCAGCCGCGAGACGGCATGGATCTGGTGCGCCAGCTCGAGAATTGCGCTGTGTCCCTTCTCGAAGTCGAGCCCCGAGTGCGCCGCCACACCCGTGACTTTCATGGTGAACGTGCCCACTCCCTTGCGCGCGGTTTTCAATGCGCCGCCCGGACCTGATGGTTCGCACACCAGCACCGCCGTACACTGCTGGGCCAGTGCCTCAGTCGTGGCGCGTGAGCTCGCGCTGCCCACCTCTTCGTCGGAAACCAGCCACACGCGCAACGGACGCGGCAGCTCGCCCGCCACCTCACGCAGCGCCGCGATCGCGAACTGCATCTGCACGATTCCGGCTTTCATGTCGAAAACTCCGGGACCGTAGATTCGGCCCTCGCGCTCGCTCCACGGCATCGCCTCGAGTGTTCCGAGCTCGTATACCGTATCGAAGTGGCCGAGCAGCATCACCGGCTTGCGTTGAGCCCTGCCGGAAAAGTCGACCTGCAGATGGTTTCCGGCTGTGGATTGGCGATGGAGCTTCACCTCGCCGCCGATGGCGGCGAACTCGCGGGCAAGCGAGTCGCACAGGCGATCGCAAGCCTGCTTCTCGTGCGTTGGCGATTCCTCGAACACCAGCTCGCGCACCGCATCCACCATTGCCTGCTGCCGGTCGGTGAGCCAGCCGTAGAGAGTGCCCGGATTTGCGTTGGGACGAGACACAGTTCTTTTGCTCTAAGCGCTGCGGCAGCAAATGTATAATCGGGGCTTTGCGCCAGTCACTATGGACGTCACCATGGATTCCGCGCCGCCCGACGCCGGCAAGCAGACGATCAACATTGGCGAGCTGATGGAACTGCTACCCCATCGCTACCCGATGCTGCTGCTCGACCGCGTCATCGAGATGGTGCGTGCCAAGCGTATCGTCGCCATCAAGAATGTTACGATCAACGAGCCGTTTTTTGTCGGGCATTTTCCCGGCTATCCCATAATGCCGGGGGTGCTGATCATCGAAGCCATGGCGCAAGCGGGCGCGGCGCTGCTGTTTACCGAAGTGAAGGAACGCTCCAATAAGCTGCTGGTGTTCACCGGCATCGAGCGGGCGCGCTTCCGGCGGCCGGTCACTCCCGGCGATCAACTGCGCATCGAGGTCGACGTGCTCGCCTTCCGCGGCACCGCCGGCCGCTTGCAGGGTAAAGCGTATGTCGACGGCAAACTGGTTTGCGAGGGCGTCGTCACCTGCCGCCTGCTGTCGCGCGCTCCGGCCGGGAAGGACGGGGCGGCGGAAGCTGATTCGGGCAACGGCGGCACGGCCGAGCCGTAGCAAGTCTAGAAACCCGGCATGATCCACCCAACCGCGATCGTCGATCCATCTGCCCGAATCCCTGACTCCTGCAATGTAGGGCCCTATTGCGTAATACACGCGGGCGCTGAGCTCGGCGAACATTGCGAGCTGGTCTCCCACGTTGTGATAGGCGGGCCGAGCCGTTTCGGCAGCCACAACAAGATCTATCCCTTCGCCGCGCTCGGCATGGACCCGCAGGACGTCAGCTATCGCGGCGAGGCCACGCGCCTGGAAGTCGGCGACCATAACGTCATCCGCGAGTATGTCACGATCACGCGCGGCACCGCCAAAGGCGAGGGCGTCACCCGCATAGGCAGCCACATCCTCATCATGGCCTACGCCCACATCGGCCACGACTGCGTGATCGGCGATCATTCCATGCTGGTGAATGCCGCCACCCTCGCCGGACACGTGACGGTCGAGGAGTGGGCGGTGGTGGGCGCGCTCTGCCCGGTGCATCAGTACGTGCGCATCGGCGCTCACTCCTACATTGGGGGAGGCACGACCATCACCCAGGACGTGCTGCCGTACTCCATGACCAGCGCCGAACGCGGCACGCACGCCTACATGCTAAACAAAGTCGGCCTGCAGCGGCGGGGATTCTCCAAGGAGCGCATCACGGCGCTGCACCACGCCTTCAAGATGCTGTTGGCCTCGAAGTTGAACACCTCGCAGGCGGTGGAGAAGCTGCGCGCCGAAGGCGCACGCGGCGACGATGTCGAGGCGCTGCTGCGGTTTATCGAGTCATCCCAGCGGGGCGTCATCAAATAGTGCCGTAGGCGCTTGTGCGATAACGCAAGGACATATGCTGAGGTCAGGTGTGCGAATTCGAATTTCCTTATTCCTTACGGTCCTAAGTTTATTGGCGCTTAGCACCTCGATGGCGGGCCAGGGTAGGCCAGACACCAAACCTGCCGGGCTGGTGGCCGAGAACTCAAACAGCACCACCGTCGATCGCGAACAAGCGGCCGTCGCAAAAGTCGAAAATGAGTGGCTGAGCGCCCTCACCAGTGCCAACGTCGATGCGATTGCCGGCATCCTGGCCGACGATTTCGTTCGCCCGGCCCCGGATTACGGCAACTTCGTCGGCAAGAAGGACCTGCTTTCGTTCTACCGCTCGCACCTGCATCCGAACAGCTCGCAGAAGAAGCGCATTGAAAACATGAAGGTGACGATCTATGCATCGGCCGCCCTGGCTCGCGGCACACTCGTCACGACGAACGCCGAAGGCGCAATGGTTTCCAGGCTGCTGTTCACCGACGTGTTCGTAAAGCGCGAGGGCAGATGGCAGGCGGTTTCGGCGCAGGAGAATGCGGTGACCGCCGGTTCGCCGCCGGCGCACTGAGCACCCGGGAAGAGCGCAGCACAGCATTAGCGGTGTTTGCGAATTATGTCCGATAAGGCCGCAAAAATCGGGCTCATCGCCGGCAATGGCAAGTTTCCCCTGCTGGTGCTCGATGCTGCGCGCTCGAATGGCCTGCAGGTGGTCGTCGCGGCAATCAAGGAAGAGACCCTCCCGGAAATCGAGCAGCACGGCGCAGCCTCTGTCCACTGGCTGTCGCTCGGCGAGCTTTCGAAGCTCATCGACACCTTCCACCGCGAAGGCATCGCCCGCGCGATCATGGCGGGACAGGTTAAGCACAAGCAGATCTTCAGCAGCATCAAGCCGGACTGGCGTCTGGCGAAGCTGCTGCTATCGCTCACCACGCGAAACACCGATTCACTGATCGGCGCGGTTGGCAAGGTCCTCGCCGACGAAGGCATCACGCTGATGAGCTCCACCGAACTGTTGGAACCAATGCTCGCTGCCGAGGGCGTGCTGACGCTGCGCGGGCCCAGCGACGGCGAGCAGACCAACATCGCCTACGGCCGCGCCGTTGCCCGGCACCTGGCCCGCTTTGATATCGGGCAAACCGTCGTCATCGCCGAATCGGCCTGCGTTGCGGTGGAGGCGATGGAGGGAACGGATGCGACGATCCTGCGCGCAGCCGAGATCATGAAATCGCCTTCGCTGGGCGAACAGCCTTCTACCCTGAGCCGCGCGCTGACCGTCGTGAAGGTCGCCAAGCCGAACCAGGACATGCGCTTTGACGTGCCAGTGGTTGGGCTGCACACCATAGAAACCATGCGGCAGGCAGGCGCGACCTGCCTCGCGCTCGACGCCGGACGCTGCCTGCTGTTGGACAAGGAGCCTGCGCTCACTGCGGCAAATGAGGCCGGCATCTGCATCGTCGCGGAGGGCCTCGTTACCTTTGACTAGCAGACTCGTAGCGGACAGCTCACTCGTATTCCTCGCCAAGGCAATGCGCATGGAATGCGTACAATAGTGGATTAACGATGCAGTACATTGCGTATTTACACAAGGAGGACAAGTCGGATTTCGGGGTGAGCTTTCCCGATTTTCCAGGGTGCATCACCGCCGGCAGGACGTTGGAAGAGGCGCGCCGATTGGCGCCGCAGGCGCTGGCGCTGCACATTCGCCGAATGCTGCAAGATGGCGCGCCGCTTCCGGAGCCTTCTACGATCGATGATCTAAAAGACGATCCCTGCCTGAAGGGCGCCGTCGCGTTTCTCGTGCCAGTCCAGCTCGCTGAAAAATCGGAGCGTTTCAACATCACGGCGCGCAGGAGTCAGATGGAAAAGATTGACCGCCTGGCGAGACGAAAGGGCATGACGCGATCTGCCTATATGGTTAGCTCCGCACTGGCGGGCGCCCTGGCCGGCAAGAAGGGACGCTCCGGGCGCTGATGGGCGACACTCGTCAGAAACCGCGACCATTGCGCGTCGGCGTGATCGGCTGCGGCGCCTTCGGCCGCAATCATGCCCGCGTCTATCGCGAGCTCGCCGCCGATGCGTCAGAAGGCATCGAACTGGCCGGCATCGCCGACACGGACTTCGCTCGCGCGCAGGCCGCCGCCCGCGAGTTCGGCACGCGCGCCTTCCGCTCCGTCGAGGAGCTCATCGATGCCGGAGTGGATGCCGTTTCGGTGGCCGTGCCGACCATCGCACACCTCGCAGTAGCCCGCGAGCTGATGCGGCGCGGCGTCGATGTTCTCGTCGAGAAGCCGCTGGCGACAACCGTCGCCGAAGCCGACGAACTGATCGCGCTGGCCACTGAACACGGTCGCGTCGCGCAGACTGGGCATCTGGAGCGATTCAACCCCGCCGTACGCGCCACCCTCCCGCTGCTCACCCAGCCGATGTTCTTTGAAGTACACCGGCTCAGCGTCTTCACGCCGCGCTCGCTCGATGTTGACGTGGTCCTCGACCTGATGATTCACGACCTCGATGTCGTGCTGTCTTTCGTCAAGTCGCCGGTGAAGGAGGTGCGCGCCGTCGGCCTGCCCATCCTATCGCCGAAGGTCGATATCGCGAACGTGCGCCTGGAATTCGAATCGGGCTGCGTGGCTAACTTCACCGCCAGCCGAGTGAGCACCGAACGCATCCGCAAGCTGCGCTTCTTCCAGCCACACCAGTACGTCTCGCTGGACTACTCGCGCCAGGACGTGCTGGTCCTCACCGTCGAAGACGCGCCCGCCCAGGCGCCGGAGTTCGATCCGTTCAATCCTGCCGCTGTAGCCGCCAGCGCCTTCCCGAGCATCACACCTTACAAGCCCAAAGTCGAACAGCAAGAGCCCCTGCGGGCTGAGTTGAGCAGTTTTCTCCGGGCGGTGCGCGAGCGTTCTACGCCGGAGGTCACGCTGCAGGATGGCCGACGCGCGCTGGCGGCCGCCGTGCAGATCGTTGACGCCATCGCCGAGCACAGCCGGGAGGCACGATTGTTGGAATTGACTCGGGAATGAAGCTGGCCTAGGCTTTGGGAATCGGCGATGCTGGAAGAACTGGTGACCATCTCGAAATTCTTTTCCCTGGGCGAAGCCAAGCTGGCGCAAGGCAAGTTGGTCTCCGCCGGCATCTCGGCGTTTGTCTGCGACGAGAACATGCACGCGCTGAACTGGCACATCGGCATGGCGTTGGGCGGCATTCGTCTGCAGGTGCCTGACAGCCAGGTGGTGCGCGCCCTGGAGGTGCTCGATGACTTTGAGCCCGACGAATCGGCTGCGTCGGCAATCGAGGACGACGACGAAGAGATGGAGGAGGTCGCCTGCTGTCCCGAGTGCGAGTCGCTGGAGATACGCGAAGTGACCGGCGCCGGTCCGCGCCAGATCGCATTATGGTCGGCGGCCATTCCCTTCCCTGAGCCGCCCGCCGAGCCCGCTCGCAAGTGGAAGTGCCTGATCTGCGGCTATCACTGGCGCGAGGCGGACTGAAGACATATCACCTCGGAGCGCGAAGCGCACGTAATTTTCCCGCCCTTCCCGGCTAAAATTGCGGTTCCCTCTTTGCGTCATGACGGCCGAACCGCAAGTCACTGACCAGCTTCACACTTAACGGATTCGCGGCAAATTCATCATCCCTCGACCGCCCAGCGAATCTAATGACTACACAGACAATTGCAGGGAAATTGGGGCGTGCCGGTGCACAACCACAACCATCCACCCGAACTCGAACCTATGCCAGAGAGAGCACATCTGCGGAAGCGTTTCGTTTTGGCCAGCGATTTCGATCAGACGCTGAGTTTCAATGACTCCGGCTACGTGCTGGCGGAGTTGCTCGGCATTTCGACCGCCGAATACGAGCGCAAGATTAACGGCATGACCGCGCTGAACCTCGTCCAGCAGGGCGGCGAGCTTGCCTACCTGCTGCTGCACGATCCCGAGTTCCGCTCTCGCGTGCGGCGCGAGCACCTGTATGAGGCGGGCAAGCGTGTGCGCCTGAAGCCCAACATTGACCTGCTGTACCGCTATCTGTCAGAAGAGGTCGAGGGCTTCCACTTCGACTTCTACGTGATCTCGGCCGCCCCGGTGGAGGTGATCCGCTCGGCGCTGGAGGGCATCATTCCGCCCGAACACATCTTCGGCACCGAGTTCGAGTACAACACCAATGGCGCTATCGAGCGCATCCGCCAGGTCACCGCCGGTTACGGCAAGGTCGCCGCTATCGATCGCTTGCTGGAGGCGCTGAAGGTCGGCCCCGACCGGGTGGTGTACGTGGGCGATGGCAGCTCGGACATTCACGTCATGCTGCACGTCAACCGGCGCGACGGATTCACTATCGCAGTCTCGGAAAATAAATACCTGGCGCCCATCGCGCGGCGCTCCGTGATCAGCGACAGCGCGCTGGCTATCCTGGTGCCCATCCTCGAAGAGGTGGTGCGCTGGAACTCCGCCGCCATCCGCCAGCTCTTCGAAGACAAGGGTCTGCTGATCCAGCAGTGGGACAAGGTGCAGACCGACGTGCTGACCATCGTGCCTATTCCGTCGCTCGAGCCCGAGCCGATGCCGGTCGAGCTTGCCGACTAGCCAGGCTTGCGTCCCCAGCTCGCGATGAAGGTGATCACGCTGGTCCGCAGTGCGGATCCCGGAAGCGATTTTCCAGCTGCGCCAGCATCTCTTGCGTAACGTGGCCGGACTGCAGCAGCAGAGGCCCCAGCTCGCGCGCACCGTCATCGCCCAATACGTTGCCCAGCCGGACCCGCCATTGAAGACCGCCGTGTGTCCTTCGCCGGCAACATGCTCCAGGCCGAGCTCGTCCAGCCAGCCGGAAACTTTCCTTCCGATGAAGTAATCGATGCCGGATTCGGCCGACCACTTAGTTCGTGTGGTAAGACGTATTCCGCCATGATCCTCATTCGTGCAAATTGCCGCCCGGAGCACCCGCACCGCAGTGTCCCATCGAAGTCCCGCGTTGACAACCGGCGTTGTGCCGACCATACTTGCGCCACGCGGCAGGCTGAGAAGGTGGCTATATGAAAAAGAAGAAGACGGCGACAAAAAAAGCGGCCAAGGTGCAGCGTCGTCCCGTGAAAAAGTCTCGCGTGAAAGCGAAGGCCATCAAAGCCAAAGGCGCTGCCGCGAAGAAGAAAGCCTCCGCGCCACAAGCCGCTCCCGCGCAGACCGCCGCATCCCAACCCGACGGCAAGCTCAACTTCAACCACGCCATGATCTACCTGAAAGACGTGGGCCGCGGCGTGGCCTTCTATCGCGACTGGCTGGGCTTCAAGGTCATCGAGGACTTCCGCCACGAAGGCCGCTCGGTGTACGCGCGCCTGCGGGCGCCGGGGGGCGAAGGCACGCTCGCCCTGCATCAGGCCGGGCCGGGCGCTTCCGTCGGCAGCGACGGAGTGCGCCTCTACTTCGAGGTGCCCGCCCTCGACGACTTCTGTCACAAGCTGCGCAAGCGCGGCTTCTACTTCACGCAACTGCCCCAGGTGATGCCGTGGGGCTGGCGTCATGCCTACCTCAACGACCCTGAAGGGCACGAGATCAGCCTCTACTGGGCCGGTGACCTGCGCATGAAAAAAAGTGTGATGAAGGTGGCGCGCGAGGCCGACGCCGCCTCCTAACGATTGCCTCCTGCACCCGTCTGAACCACTGCGCTTGAATACTCAAAAGAAATCCTTCTGGTTATTGTTCACGCTGCTGAGCTTCGGCGCCTTCTTCTTGCCGCTCGGGTGGGGCATAGCCGAAACCTTCGCAGCGCTCGTCGTCAGCTGGTGGATTGTGTACCGCACCGGAATTTTCTAAATCTGCGCCTCGGATTAGGCTACGCGCGGCAGGAACTCTGCATCCCATTTTGTATTCGGCGCGAGCTCAGCTCCGCCTCTTCCGGGCCATTCGAGAAAACGGTCTCCCAAGGCACACGATCTGGACAAACTTGGCTGTTGTACCACGATTCGGGACACCAATACTTAGTAATTCAGTGCTATCAAACGCGTTTGTGGTAGGGCGTTTGGGCCACGCACATTTTGCTACTTCTAGGCAGTAGTAATTTGTTGCGGATCAGTTGCACACTCTTACCACGAAAGCGCTCCCCAGGCCCCTACGATTCTGTGTTGGAGAGTGCATATGGCTAACTGTTATTTCCCGCGTCTGCGAATGTTACGTGGGGATGACGAAGGGCAGGCTCTGGTCCTCACCGCGCTGGGGGTCATGATGCTGCTCATGATGGCTGCTATCGGCCTCGACGTCGGTTACCTTCATTACGAGAAACAGCAGATGCAGAAGGCCGCCGACGCGGCCGCCATCGCCGCCGCCACCACGCTCGCCTATTCGGGCGACTACACCGACGCCGCGCTGCACGACAGCGCTGCCAATGGATTTATCAACGGCACCAACAATGTGACGGTCACGGTGAATAATCCACCGCGGACCCCGACCGATCCCTTCTATTTGAACAGCAGCTACGTGGAAGTAATCGTCACCAAGCTCCAGCCGACATTCTTTATGAAGGTCGACAACACCGGCCTGGTCAACGTTCGCAGCCGTTCCGTGGCCAATGTTAATGGCAACGCCTCGGGATGCGTCTACGCGTTGGCTCCGACGGGTTCGGGCACGCTGCTGGTGGATGGCAATGTCAGCCTCTCCAGCACCTGCGGCATTTACGTTGAGTCGAACGATTCCTTCGCCCTGATCAAGAACGGCAACAGTGGCACGATCGCTGTGAGCGGTCCACCCAACATCGGTATCGGCATAGTGGGCGATAGTCCAGGGTTTAAGGGCGCTCCGATTACGCCTCCCCCGGTCGTGGGCATTCCGCATTTCAACGACCCACTGGGAACGGTGCCGCAACCGACGCTGTCCGATTGCAGCGGAGGCGGCACACGAAACGGGAACACGTTCAGCCAGGGTGTTTACCTCGGGGGCATTCACATTAGCGGAGGGGGTTCTAACAACACCTATACCTTTAATCCCGGCGTGTACTGCCTGGTTGGAGGCGGACTGACGGTAACCGGCAACGCTCAAGTCGTCGGAGCAGGCGTGACGTTCTTTATGACGTACGATGCCACTCATGCTTACAATGGCGTGAATCTTGGCGGCACGACCGTGACGAACATCTCCGCGCCCACCAGCGGCGCCTGGAAGGGAATCCTGTTCTTCCAGGATCGTTCAGTGCCGATCAACACCAGTCCGAGTTCCTTCGACGGATCCAACGGCGCGACCTTTACCGGCGCACTCTACTTCCCCACGACGACGGTGCAGTTCAAAGGAACTCCGGGAACCGGCTCGTACGCGCCGATCATCGGCTACGAAATCGAATTCAAGGGCAACGCCACGATGAAAAATGCCGCGCTGCCCAACAATCAGTCGCCGATTCCGGGCGCTACCCTGGTGGAGTGAGACGATCGATGGCCGCGAAGCATAGGAAGTGGGACCGCGGGCAGAGCCTGCTGGAATTCGCGCTGATGGCGCCCTTCCTGCTGCTGCTACTGACCGGCGTGGTGGAAATCGGACGAGTGATCTACTACAGCGTCGAGGTCACGAATGGCGCTACCGCCGGTGTCCAATACGGCGCGCAGGATGCGCTGACCGCAAAAAATATCGCGCTCATGCAGACTTCCGCCACCGACGACGCCGGGGTTCCCGGCATGACGGCTACCGCTGTAAACGGTTGCACTTGCGATCCGGGCAATGGGACCAGTTGCACCTATCCGGTCGTCGGTCAGGGATCCTGCACCGCCGAGTTCTCCTGCCCTGCGGGCGAGCAGATCGTGGAATGTGTGCAAGTAAATACCCAGGCGACCATCACGCCACTGTTTCATTTTCCCGGATTACCGGCCACCTACCAGACCAGTGGCAAGGCGGTGATGCGGGTGCGAAGGTAGCAACGAATCGCTTCTGAGTCGGCCCGGCAGTGCGAAGATCCTGCCGGTGCTCCAAGAAAAGCTTATGCGTCTACTTCGTCAGCAAGACCACGGGAGCGCCATCGTTGAATTTGCCATCACCTCGGCGGTGGTGCTCGCCGTGCTGTTCGGAATCATCGATGCCGGCCGCGCGCTCTACGCCTACAACTGGACCTCCAACGCAGCGCGCAAAGGCACCCGCTTCATGATCGTACGCGGAGAGTTCTGCGTGCAGGACCCCATGCCCCTGACCGGCGGCTGTCCTGCCACCGCGCAGAACCTGGACGACTACATCAAAAACACAGGCGGCAATGGACTGGACACCACCGGGATCGACACCAACAAGATCACCACGACCGCCAGTTGCTTTGCTCCGGCCGGAGCCCGGCAGCCGCCGCCTTGCGCCGCGGGGGGATGGGTGAGGGTTAACGTCACTTACACCTTTAACTTCATCACGCCCTTTTTGCGCGTGATCCCCGCCTGGAACATGACCAGTTACTCGCAGGTGATCGTGCAGAACTGAGACAACAGTGGCCGGGGTCCGGGGGCACTGCTCAGTTGCCGATTTCGGTTGCGGGCAACACACAGTGCCCCGGAGCGCTGACGTGACCTCTGACCGCTGACCATGCTCACTGGCCGCGACCACGACCCTGATTACTGGCCGCTATTTTCTTCAGGTTGACCCCATCTCCCACGCGTCCTAACATTACGGCCAGCGGCACGAGGTTTGGCGGATGGTCGTCGGCGAGACCGTATCCCACTATCACATCGTGGGAAAACTCGGTGGTGGTGGCATGGGACTGGTCTATGACGCCGAAGACGTGCGTCTGGGCCGTCATGTCGCGCTGAAGTTCATTCCCGCCGAGACCGCTAGCGATCCCAAGGCGCTGGAGCGCTTCGTACGCGAGGCGCGCGCCGCCTCGCAGCTCAACCACCCCGGCATCTGCACGATCTATGACATCGAAGACGACGCCAACGGCCAGCCCTTCATCGTCATGGAGAAACTGGAGGGCTTGAGCCTGAAGGAGCGCCTCGCAGGCGGCGCGCCGCTTGATACCGACGAGATCCTCGACATCGGCATTCAGGTCGCCGACGCGCTCGCCGCCTGTCACGAGAAGGGCATCATCCACCGCGACATCAAGCCGGCCAACATCTTCATCACCAAAAGCGGCCAGGTCAAGATCCTCGACTTCGGCCTGGCGAAGCTCTCGCGCGCCTACGCCACGGATGAGTACGGCACCGCCGAAGATCCTCTATCCATCGCCGGGGACATCTTCGGCACCGCCGTCTACATGTCGCCCGAGCAGGCACGCGGCGAAGATTTGGATGCGCGCACCGACATCTTCTCCATGGGCAGCGTGCTGTATCAGATGGCCACCGGCAAGAAAGCCTTCGCCGGCAACAACACCGTCACCACGCTGGAAGCGGTGCTGAATAAGAAACCTATTCCACCGCTGAAGCTGAATCCCAAGCTGCCGCCGGACCTGCAAGGAATCATCGGCCGCGCCATGGAGAAGAACCGCGGCAATCGCTATCCTTCCGCGCTGGCGCTGAAGGCCGATCTGCAGGCGTTGAAGCGCGACACCGACCCACAGCTGACGGTCGGCGGCCGCATCCGCTCGCCCTTTCCCTATCGTATTTCGACCAGCACCTTCCAGACCACCAGCCGATGGCAGACCTACCTGCTGCTGGCCGTCAGCGCCGTGCTCATTATGGTGCTGACGCTGGCGGGACTGTGGTGGTATAAGCACCGTGCCGGAGGCGCGCTGGGCGCGAAGAATACAATTGCGGTCCTTCCACTGCTGAACGACAACAAAGACGTCAGCGTCGACTTCCTCCGCTACGCTCTGGCGGATGAAATCGCCAATGTGCTTACCTACAGCCGCGCGCTCGATGTGCGGCCGCCCTCGTTGACGCGCAAGTATGTCACCGGCGACATCGACCCGCAGAAGGTGGGCCGCGAGCTGCACGTTGCCACCGTCCTGACCGGACACTTCGACAAGCCCGAAGGAAGCGACAAGCTCACGGTCACGCTGGAAGCCATCGATGCTCGCCAGAACCGCCTGCTGTGGCAAACCACCTTCACCGCGCCGGCCGGCGACTTGATCGCCCTGCAGTCCGACATGGCGGCGCAATTGCGCCAGGGACTGCTGCCCACCCTGGGCGTGACCGGCGCCAATGTCGCCACCGGCAGCCATCCGAAGAACGCTGAGGCCTACGATCTGTATCTGCACGCGCTGGCTCTGCCGCACGACCCCGGTCCCAACAAGGATGCGGTTGCGGTGTTGCAGAATGTGGTGCAGATGGATCCCGACTACGCTCCTGCCTGGGAGCAGCTGGGCTTGCGCGCCTACTATGATTCCACCTACTCCGATGGCGGCGAGACCATGTTCCAGCTCTCCAACAGCGCTTGCGAGAAGGCGCTGCAGCTCGATCCCAATCTCATCCTGGCCGCCGGCCAGCTGATCACCAACCGGGTGGAGCGCGGCGAGCTGGGCAAGGCCTATCAGGCGGCGCAAGACCTGGTGAAGCGCCATCCCGAAAGCGCGCAGGCGCATTTCGTCATGAGCTACGTCTACCGCTATGCCGGCATGCTGCAGGAGGCCACGGGCGAGTGCAACACGGCGATCGCGCTCGATCCCGGCAACTACATCTTTCGCTCCTGCGCCTGGGTCTTCATGGACCTGGGACAGACCGACCGCGCCGCCGACTTCGTGCGCCTCGACGCTGGCTCGCAGTATGCCTCCTACGTCACGCCCTACCTGCTGCTGCGCGCCGGCAAGGTCGTCGAGGCACGCGAGGCGGTGAAGCAGATGCCGACCGCCGCGCGCTACCATCGCGACGTCTTCGAGTCCTGCCTGAACCTGCGCCCGGCATCGGACCTGGATCGGCTGGCCCAAGATGTCGAGACCAGCTTTCCTTCCGAGCCCGATCCCGAGCTCTGGTACAACGAAGGGGCGCTGTTCGCCTATTGCGGCAAGAAGGCCGCCGCGCTGCATTTGCTGAATAGCGCTATCGAGAACAACTACTGTGCCTACTCCAACCTGCTCACCGACCCGCTGTTGGCCAAGCTGCGCGCCGACCCCGATATCGATAAGCTGCTCACCGCCGCCCGCGAATGCCAGGAGAGCGTAAAGGCCACGACGCCGGCAGCAGCGCCAACGAAATAGCTGCCGCGTGCGCTGGTAAGTGTCGTCCTGAACGGAGGGCTCGACTTGTTTTTCCGGACGCTGCGCTTAGCATCACACCTTTGTCTGAAACGCGTCATTGGTCGGCTCACCCCCGGGGCAGCTGCACCGTCTCTGGTGTAAGCTCTTCCATTTGGGGGTATCGGAATGAAGCTTGCCCGGGGCGGCCGCGCGCTGCCTGAATCCATCGCGTCTCATCTCTTCTTCATCATCATCGCTCTCCTCGCTTTCGCAACTTCGCTTCCCGCCCAGCAGTACGATCCTTCGCTCTACGCCGGAATGCAATGGCGCCAGGTCGGACCTTTTCGCGCGGGACGCGTGACCGACGTGACTGGAGTTCCCGGCCAGCCCGCGATCTACTACATGGGCACCGCCGGCGGCGGCGCCTGGAAGACCACTGACGGCGGCATGGTGTGGAAGCCGATTTTTGATAAGCAGCGCGTCGCCTCCATAGGCGCCATCGCCGTCGCCCCGTCCAATCCCGACATCGTCTACATCGGCACAGGCGACGTCAGTAACGTCGGCGGCGCGGTCAACCAGGGCGACGGCATGTGGAAGTCTACTGACGCCGGCGCCACCTGGCAGCACATCGGGCTCGACGATTCGCGCCACATCGCCGCCCTGTGGGTCGATCCGAAGAACCCCGACATCGTCTTTGCCGCTGCGCTGGGTCACACCTACGCTCCCAACGAAGAGCGCGGAGTCTTCAAGACCACCGACGGCGGCAAGACCTGGCGCAAGGTGCTCTATAAGGATGACAAGACGGGCGCGATCGACGTGGCCTTTGCCCCCGACAATCCCCAGATCGGCTATGCCACACTGTGGTACCACTATGTGACACCCGACAATCCCTTAGCCGGCCTGCTCGGCACCGGCGGAGCCGCCATCTACAGAACGACCGATGGCGGCGAGAACTGGACAGCGGTCGACATCCCGCAGCTGGCCAAAGCGCATCTGGGTCGCACTGGCGTGGCCGTCGCCCCCGGCGGGCGCCGCGTTTTCCTCATCGTCTCCGAGAGGAAGGAAGGCGGGCTCTATCGCTCCGACGACGGCGGCGCGAACTGGCAGAAAATCACCGAAGACCCCCGAGTGAACGGTAACGGCTACTTCGGACGCGTGTTCCTCGATCCCCACAACTCCGACATCGTCTATGTCGCGCAGACTTCGCTGTATCGCTCGACCGACGGCGGCGTCACCTTCGAGTCCTACAAAGGCGCGCCCGGCGGCGACGACAACCACGCACTGTGGATCGATCCCACCAACTCCGACTACATGATCATGGGTAGCGACCAGGGCGCGACCGTCAGCATGGATGGCGGCAAGAGCTGGAGTTCGTGGTACAACCAGCCGACCGGCCAGTTCTATCACCTCTCCGTCGACAATCGCTGGCCTTACTGGATCTACGCGACGCAGCAGGACAGCGGCGCGGTGGCCACGCTCAGCCGCGGCGATTACGGCGCCATCACCATGCTCGACTGGGACCCCATTGGCGGTTACGAGTTCGGCTACATCGTACCCAGCCCGCTCGATCCCAACATCGTCTACTGCGGCGGCGAGGCGCGCGGGCTGTGGCGCATCGACCGCGGCAATCGGCAGGTGCAGGTAGTCTCGCCTAACGTCAGCCGCGACGGCGATTATCGTGTCGCCACCAACGTCCCGCTCGCCTTCTCTCCGCAGGACTCGCACGTGCTCTACGAGGGCACGCAGTTTCTGCTTGAGACCCGCGACGACGGCGTGACATGGAAGACGATCAGCCCGGACCTGACCGTACGCCCCGGCGAGCCCGCGCCTGCTTCGCCCGAACAGCAGGAGGCGAAGCCCGAGGCGAGCAAGAGCGAAGAACAGAAGACTAAGGAAGCGGAAGAGAAAAAGCCGAAGGCGCAGGAGGAAGAGCAGACACTGCGTCCGCCCGATCGCCGCGCCCTCACGACCATCTCGCCTTCGCCGCTGAAGGCGGGGGTGATCTGGATCGGCACCAACAACGGCGTGGTGCAGTTGACGACCGACGGTGGCGCGAACTGGCAGAACGTCTCGCCTCCGGGCCTGCAGAAGTTCGCCGAGATCACCATGGTCGAAGCCTCGCGCTTCGATCCGGCGACGGCCTATGTCTCCGTCGACAATCATCAAGACAACGACTTCAAGCCGCATATCTTCCGCACCACGGATTCCGGCAAGAGCTGGCAGGAGGTCGTCGCCGGCATACCCGATTTCAGCTTCGCAAAAGTTGTGCGCGAAGATCCTAAGCGCCGGGGCCTGCTCTACGCGGGCACCGAAACCGGCCCGTTCATCTCCTTCGATAATGGTGACCATTGGTCGAGCTTGCAGCAGAACCTGCCGACAGTTTCCGTACGCGACATGGTGGTGCATGACAATGATCTGATCGCCGCAACTTACGGACGCGCGTTCTGGATCCTCGACGATCTCAGCCCGCTGCGGCAACTTAACCCACAAATCGCCGCTGCAAACGTCCACCTTTTTAAGCCTGCCACCGCCGTCCGCGTGCGCAACGACATGAACCAGGACACGCCGCTGCCGCCGGAGATGCCCGCGGGCGACAATCCGCCTACCGGCGCGGTTATCGACTACAACCTGAAAACTGTGCCGAGCGGCGACATCAGCATCGCTATCTACGACGCAAAGGGTCGCCTCGTACGCGAGCTGTCGAGCAAGCCGCAGCCGGTGCGCTCGGAGGAGCCGCCGCCGGTGCCGAGCTATTGGCTCTATCATTCGACACCGCTGCCCACGAACGCCGGCCTGAACCGCTATGTGTGGGACTTGCGCTACGCCGCGCCCGATGCGATCCAGCACACCTATCCCATCTCGGCGCTCTACGAGCGCACGCACGCTGAGCCGCAGGGGCCCTTCGTTGTCCCCGGACAGTATGAAGTTCGTCTGACCGTCGCCGGCCAAACCTACAAGCAGCCCCTGACGGTGACGATGGACCCGCGCGTCAAGGTAACGACCGCCGCGCTCGACCAGCAACTCGCTTTCGATCAGCAGGTCGCCGGCCTGATCTCCGTGAGCTACGCTTATCACGAGCAGGCGGCGAAGTTTCTCGATGAAGTTGCGGAGCGCAAATCGGAGCTTCAGAAGAATGCGCAGGCTGCCGAGGCCTTGAAGGCCGTGAGCGATTTCGATGGCAAAGCGCGCAAGCTGCAAGGGCAAGTCCAGCGCGGCTTCGGGGGCTTCGGTAAACCCAAGCCCACGTTCACGCTGATGAATACCGAGTTCTCGTCATTGTCGGAGAGCGTGAACCAGGCCGACGCCGCGCCCACGGTGGCGATGCACACTGCGTATCACGATTACTGCCAGGACCTGACGAAGCTGGCACAACAGTGGTCGGAGCTGATGAAGAACGATCTGCCCGGAGTAAACACGCAGCTCGGACAGCAGAAACTCGAGCCGATAGACGCGGTGACGCTGGCGCCGGCCATTCCGGCGTGCGGCCAGTAGAGTAGTGCCAGCGCCGCGTCGGCTGCGCAACAAATGAGGAGTCGGGCTTCAGCCCGGCTCTTGTGCCGTCGGCTAAAGCCGACTCTAATCAGAAAGGGGCTGCCGAACGCTGGCCTGAAGGCCAGCTCTACCCCGCAACTCATTATTTGGTGGCCATCGAGGAGACCAGCGACCGAAACACTTTCGCCCCATCCGTCATACCAAGCTCCGGCTCGCTGGCGCGCTCGGGATGGGGCATCATACCCAGCACATTGCGTCCGGCATTGCAGATGCCGGCAATGTTCTCGATCGAGCCATTAGGATTGGCTTCGCGCGTGATTTCGCCGGCCGCCGTCGAGTAGCGGAAGACGATGCGCTCCTCGTCCTTCAGTTCGGACAGCGTGCGCTCGTCGCAGAAATAATTGCCTTCCATGTGGCCGATAGGAATCTCCAGCACCTCGCCCCTTGCAAGCTCCTGGGTGAACGGCGTGTTCGTGCTTTCGACGCGCACGTTGACCGGCTTGCAGACATACTTCAGGCCGGCGTTGCGCATCAGCGCGCCGGGCAGCAGCCCGGCCTCGCACAGGATCTGGAAACCGTTGCAAATGCCCAGCACCAGCCCGCCACCGGCAGCAAACTTCCGCACCGATTCCATCACCGGCGAGAATTTCGCGATCGCGCCCGTGCGCAGGTAGTCGCCGTAGGCGAAACCGCCGGGAACGATGATCGCGTCGCAGCCCTGCAGGTCAGGCGAATCGTGCCACAGGAAGGTGACCGGCTGATGTGCCACCTGGGAGATCACCCAGTACGCATCGTGATCGCAGTTGGAACCGGGAAAGATGATCACGCCGAATTTCATAAGCTCATTTTACTAAATCGCTCCAACCACGGATGCTGTGTTCCACCAGGGCTGAAAAAGCAAGTGGTGAGAACTCGATATTCGTGGCTACATGGCCGTGAGGGTCAAGGGTGTGCAAGCGCTGAAGCCCGGTTTTATATGCATTTCTGGCACGAGTAAACTCGTGCCCTGATACAAATCTTCGTAAAATACCAGCGCAGAAGCAATCCGGCCGTGGAGTAA
>DASRGM010000241.1:0-43732 GCA_035651035.1 Terriglobales bacterium | reverse complement strand
CGGCAGACGCTGATGGGCTTCGGGTGGAGCGCGTCCTCTACAGGCTGCTGAGAAACTTGTTGCAAGACCCTGGCATGGGTAGTGCTGGCCTTTCAGGCCAGCGGTTAAGGCCTTTGTCTCTGGACTCCGAGCCGGCTTCAGCCGGCGACAGATGTCGCGCAAGAAGTTTTTTCTGCAAACTGTTTCGGGCGTGCGATGGAGTTCCTTGCCGAATCTTAGCCGCTGAAGCTTCTGCACCAGCTCTCGCCGGCTGAGCCGGCTCGGAAATTTATAAGAACGGCATAAACGCTGGCCCGAAGGCCATCTCTACCCCGTCGCTTCTCATCCTGCCCATCTCACAACCGCGGGTTTCTCATTGTTCCTGCATCCGCAGCCGGCGCTGAGTACTAACGTAACCAACCGTCCCGGAAAACGCTGGCAAATTTCCCGCCGACCGGTAACATAGCAACGGGGAAGGCGGCTGCGTGCGTGACGATCGAATTGCAGGCGCTTCCAGAGGTAGACCGGTGAAAGCAACGCTGCTCGCGCTCCTGACAATCGCACTCGGCCTTGTTCCGGCTGCGTATTCGCAGTCTATGGTGGAGTACTCGAACCTGGCGGTGCATGCCGCGAAGCCGCTGGCCGCGCCCCTGCCGGTCATTCATGGAAAAAAGGTGGCCGATCCTTACGGCACCACCAAGGGCCCGATGTGGCAGGAAAAGAATGCGCGCGTGAAGGACCAGAATCCAGCGCCGCCGGCGCCGCCCGCCGTGTTCATCCTTTCGAGCGGCGAGCGCCTGGAGTCGGCCGACTACGTCATGACCAAAGACACCTTGCGCGTGGTGCAGAATGGGACCGAACGTACGATTCCCATGAGCACGCTGAACGTGAATGCCACGGTTGCGGCCAATCGCCAGCGCGGGGTCCAGCTCAAGATCCCGGACAACAAGGCGCAGATGACGCTCAGCTTTTAGGCGGGGCGGCGAGCGCCTGCAACTGCTCCCATACGATCTCGACCTGCCGCTGCAGGTCTTCCAACGAGCCGGAATTATCGATGACGAAATCGGCGCGGCGCGCCTTCTCGTGATCGCTGAGCTGAACGGCGCTGCGACGATCGACCTCGGCGCGTGCCTCCTCCGGCGGCAACCCGGTGCGATGGGCAAAGCGCTCCGCCTTCTGCTCTGCCGCGCAGGTCACGACTACCAACTTGTCGAAGTCGGTGTCGGCGCCGGCTTCGAAGATCAGCGCGGCTTCGACTACCGCGACGCCACGCGGGTCCGCGCGCCCGACCTCCTGCATCCAGCGGTTCTGCGCTGCAATTACGGCGGGATGGACGACCGCGTTCAGCTCACGCACGCGATCGGGGAATGCGGCGTTGGCCAATTGCTTGCGAAGAATGCGCCCATCGCCGCCGACGATAGCAGGGCCAAAGCGGCGAACGAGCTCGTCGTATACCGCAGAGCCGGGCGCGTAGAGCTGGTGCGCGAGCGTGTCTGCGGAGAGCAAATGCGCGCCACGCTGCACCAGCATCTCGGCAACCGCCGACTTGCCGCAGGCGATCCCGCCGGTAAGTCCCACGCGCAGCATCACGCTCCTGCTTCGTTAAAATTCGCCGATTGCCGGAAACAGCCCGCAGTATATAAGGTCGGCTGGATGAGACGGAGACTCGCAGAGCCGTCGCCCTTGGGTTAGAATCTTTTGGCTTGTGGTTCCGGGTTAGCTGTCGTATCCTGCCGGACTACGTTCTCCATCCCTCGATTCGCAGCGGGCTAACGCGCCCGTGGAGGTTTCATCATGCAGAAGCTGACTCCCGGAAAACTTGCGGGCATGAAAGCTGTTTCCAACCAGCGTGGCGTGATTGCTGCCGCCGCCATGGACCAGCGCGGCTCCCTGAAAAAAGCCATCGGGCCGAACGCCGGCGACCACGAACTGGACGAGTTCAAGACCCTGGTTGCGCAGGTGCTCACGCAGCACGCCAGCGCCATTCTGCTCGACCCCGAGTGGGGCTTGAATGCCGCGCACCATCGCGCCAAGGGCTCCGGCCTGCTGCTGGCCTACGAGAAGACCGGTTATGACAAGCAAACCCCGGGCCGGCTGCCTGATCTGCTCGATCACTGGTCGGTGAAGCGCCTGAAGGAAGCCGGCGCCGACTGCATCAAGATCCTGCTCTACTACGCGCCCGACGACAACCAGCAGATCAACGACCTGAAGCATGCCTGGGTGGAGCGTATTGGCGACGAGTGCCGCGCCAACGATATCCCTTTCTTCCTCGAGATCGTCGGCTACAAAGAAGGCATGGACGAGAAGGGCCCCGAGTACGCCAAGCTGAAGCCGAGCATCGTGACCCGCTACATGAAGGAGTTCGCCAAAGACCAGTATGGCGTCGACGTGCTGAAGCTGGAGATTCCCATCAACATGCAGTACGTCGAAGGCGCGCGCTCGTTCAAGGGGACCAAGGCCTACAGCAAGAAGGAGGCGCTGGACCACTACCGCGCGACCGCGACTGCGACCGACAAGCCGTTCATCTATTTGTCGGCGGGTGTGAGCAATCCCGAGTTCATCGAAGACCTGGAGTTTGCTGCCGAAGCGGGCGTGAAGTTCAGCGGCGTACTCTGCGGACGCGCCACCTGGGCCGATGGCGTGAAGGTCTACGCGGAGAAGGGCGCCAAGGCCTTCGAGGCCTGGCTGCAGGATGAGGGCGTGAAGAACATCGAGAACGTGAACAAGGCGCTGAACGCGGCGGCGACGTCCTGGTACGGCTACTACGGGGTGCAGGAAGCGGCGGCCACGCGGTAGGAGATTCGTATCAGGGCACGACTTCCAGTCGTGCCGAAGAGGCGTTTCCAGATTGAGGGCTTCAGCCCCTGCCGGCTGTATGCAGGGGCTGAAGCCCTCTCATCTTGGTATGTGCGCACCGCACATGGGGCTAACAATGCCGACGGTGGAGTATCGCCGCTCCGCCGCGGCTGCTTGCCCTTTGATGAACATCGACCCAGGTCTTGTGCGATCTTAAACGGCTCTGGCGGCAATACCTGGAAGTTGTGCAGGCGGGACGGGAGTTCGTTGCTCTCGTGTTTCCGCACCTGACTGAGTTCTACGAGGAGTGGCTGGGGTTACCGAGCTAATGCCGAATCCTAAACCGATTAGCGCAGCCTACGAAACCTTGGTGCAGAAACTCCACGAAACTCGCGCGGAGGTTCTCGGCAGGCTGGAAGAAGAGAAGAGACGAGCGCCGCAGGTGCAGAGAGACCGGAAGTTGCTTGCACAGACAGAGGCCCAGTTAGCGATCTACGATCTAAACTTCCACCAGACGCTTACGCGCTTAGTATTTCTAAAACCGCTCCAAGCGGCGACTGTGCTGTTGATGGAGAATGACAATGAGCCGATGCTGGAAGGCGACCTAATCGACTTGATGCTGGCGCATGGGGTGTGCTTGGGAAACGAGGACCCGCGGGGAGACATACTGCGCTCGTTCTCACGCGATGGGACGCGGAAGAAGCTGCACTTCGAGAACGGCTACGTCTCCATCAGCAGGGAGTATTACGATACGGTGGCGAGGAAGAAGGGGTGAGGCGTGATCTCTGCTCTGGGCCCCAAAGCAAAGCCGCCGCTCCGCGGCCTAAGCCATTTTGATTATGCGTGCCCCGGGGCTTGCGCCCCGGGCTAAAAGCGCAGCCGCCGCTTCGCGGCTCGGACCTGCAGCCTGAATTCTGCCCTGCCGAATTCCCACTCTGTGCTTGTACTTCAACCCGCGTACAGATGGTCCCCGCGACGACGCCTTGCAATTGCCGAGACCCTGTTCGTGAGCTTGTGTGGAACTAGACTGCTGCCGTCGGGCGTGTGGGCCGGCCTGAAGGCCAGCTCTGCTTATTTCCGCGCCTGGACCGGATTAGCGGCTGCCGGTTTCGGCTTCTCCGACTCGGCCCTTTGCCGCGCGGCGTCGCGCGCGGGCTGCTGGTTGGGAGGATGCAAAGTATCGAGGAAGGCCACCAGCGCAGCCACCTCCGCCGGATTGAGCTGCTTGCCGTAAGCGGGCATATTGCCGCCGCCCTGCAGGACCTGACGAACCAGTTGCGGGTGGGTCATGTTGACCGCCACGCTGTCGAGCGCCGGGCCGCGCTGTCCGCCTGAGCCGCCGATGGAATGGCAGTTGCGGCACTGCTTCTCCTGAAATACGGCCGCTCCCACACGCTCCAGCGGCGAGCGTCCCTTGAGATATTGCGGCGGGACGGGATCGCCGCTCCAGGCATCCATGATCGGGCTCCACGGCGTGTATTGCGCCAGGTGCGTCAGCGTCCCCAGCGCAACCGCCAACACCAGGATGGTGAATACCGCGATCGGGCGGCGCTTCCAGCTCTTCTCGCCTTCGCCGGCAAAAAACGGAAGCAGGATGAGGAAGCCGAGAATGATGACCGGGCCGATGAGCAGCGCCGGGGTTTCCATCGCGGGCGGCAGCAAGGCGAGCAGCGCGTACAGCCACTGGAAGAAGTAGTCGGGCTTGGGAACGGTCTGGACGATGGTGGGATCGGGCTGCCCGCTGGGGCCGAAAGGTCCAAAGTACGCCGCGCACGCCATGACGCTGACGATGATGAGTGCGGCGAAGAACATGTCCTTCCAGATGGCGCCGGGCACGAACGCCATCCCATCCTTGTGCGTCATGTCCTCGTATTCCTGAACGTAGGTGGAGCGTCGCACCAGCCGTCCGGGCATCGGCCACTCGTTGATGCCGAGCTTCAGCACCATCAGCAGATGCACGGAGACGAAAGCGATCAGCAGGCCGGGAATGACGAAGACGTGGAAGGCGAAGAAGCGCGACAGCGTGTCGCCGGCGATGATGGGGCCGCCCAGCAACATGTGCACAACCCATTTGCCGATAAACGGAACGCGCCCGCAGATCGACGCGCCGATGCCCAGCCCCCAGTAGGCATCCTGGTCGAAGCGCATGACCTGGCCGGTGAAGGCCATACCAAGCGTCATCAGCAACAGAAAGACGCCGACAATCCAGGTCAGCTCGCGGGGAAATTTATATGCGCCGAACAACGCCACCTGCACCATGTGGATGAGCACGATGGCGATCATGAAGTTCGATCCCCAACCGTGCACGGCGCGCAAGAACCAGCCCAGCGTGACCACGTGATTGAGATATTGCAGGCTGTCCCAGGCCTGCCCGGCCGAAGGCACATAGATCAGCGCCAGCATGATGCCGGTAAACACTTGCAGGATGAAAACCGTGAGAGCGGCACTGCCGAAGACGTAAAACCAGCTGGCGGACTGGCGCGGGACGGGATGCTCCATCGTCTGCTTGAGCACCGGCTCGACCTTCAGCCGCTGCTCGAACCAGTCGCCGATCTTCCTCAGCCTTGTGCTTAGCCTTGGCATCCATCGCTCCGCTTTTTCAGGCTGGCCTGGGTCGAGAGCGTCGGCAGTTGACCGGCCTCAATCATCAGGTGTCCGTTCTGGACTCGATAGGGATATTCGAAGAGGCCGCGCTCCGGCGGACCTGAGGCGCGCGAGCCGTCCTGGTAGTAGACGCCGCCGTGGCAGGGGCACATGAACAGCCCCGACTGCGGGAACCAGCGCACCGGGCATCCCAAATGAGCGCAATTGATGGCGAAGACCTGAAAGCTCTCGCCCTGCATGCGCCGCACCCAGCATGGAATCTTATCGGTTTCGCCATCCCAGGCATTGCGAATGGGGTTCGTGTACGTGGCCAGGCGCGTCTGGCCTTCGGGGAATTCGTCGAGTTGGCCGAGATCGATCCACTGGCGATAGCGGCCGTCAGCGCTGCGCAGGATGGGCCCCAGCAGGTATCCGATGACGGGCGTAGCGAGCACGGCCACCGCCGCGCCGTTGAGTAGAATGCCGACCTTGAAGAAGAAATCTCGCCGCGAGGTGTCCTGCGCGCGCGCTACTGCCTGCCCGGATGTGCCCTGCTCGCTCACTGCTGCCCTCCGGAGATGTCTGGCTTGGAATGGGTACGGTTCTTGACTGTGCCCGAATCCGGCTTTGAAAGGGCACGGCTTTCAGCCGTGCCGGAAGGAGTCGTGCTCAGATTGGACTTCAGCCCCTGCGGGAGTTCGACGTGCGCAGAAGCGGTCGTCACGCCCGCAGGCCGCTGCGACGCCAGCCATGCCACAACGTCGGTGATCTCCTGATCGCTCATGGGGTGGCCGGGAAGGTTGTTGCGCCAGTCGGGAGCGTCGAAGTCGGGCCGGCCGATGATGGTGATGGTGCGCAACCCCTGGTCGGTGATCAGCGACAGATACTGCGGGTTAACGATTGATCCCACTTTGTCGGACCCGGTGCCGTTGCTGCCATGACAGCCGGCGCAATAGGTGGCAAATACCGCCGCGCCGTGGGGCGCATTGCCTGCCGCTTTCGCGGCGTACGAAGGCAATGTGACACCTTGTAGGACATCGGGCTTCGCCCAGCGCTGACGGATGCCCTGCACAATGGCATCCACCTGCTTGGTGGTCAGCATGCCGCCCTCGCTCTGAACGAATGCCGCCATTGGGGTGCCCGGCCTGCCCTTGGAGATCACCTGGCGCATCGTGTCGTCATCGACGACGGCGAGGTAAACCGGATCGCCGATGGGGGGCGCCGGACCGAGCTTGCCATCCCTGCCATGGCAGCCGGCGCAGTTCTGGTTGTACAGCGCCACCGCATCGAGGTTGTCGCTGGGGCGACGCACGATGTCACCCTCGGTCGGCTTGCCGGGAAGATTGCAGCCCGCCAGCAAAAGCAAGCCCGCGGCAATGGCGAATGCGAAGTTGCGAGGCAGGCTCATCGCTGATTGTCCTCGGGTTTGCCATCGTGTCCGGCGCCCCGCTCTTCCATCATGCCCGGCGCCTCGATGCCCGCGCGCATCGCCAGAGGAATGTTTTCCGTCGTCCAAACTTTGTTCTGCCGCGTCACCACCAGGCCGGCAACGACTCCGAATCCCACTTGGGAGACGGCGAACCACAGCCAGTTGATGCGCTGGTCGAGCAGCGGATTGACATAGCCGATGATCTCGTAGAGGAGGCCGGTCCACAGCATGGGGCCGATGATTCCGCCCAGCAGAATAGGGGCGCGAGGCAGCATCGTCAACATGGCGCCGTAGAGAACTCCCACCAGCACGCACATGGTGACGTGCATGCCCAAGGCGAAGAGAAACCATCCCATGTTGAAATGCAAGAGCGCGTCGCCGGATGGCATGGCATTAGGGGCGTAGAGAATTCCCGCCAGAAGGTTAATGGGATACCACACACTGTGGTAGGCGACGACGCCATAGAGCACCGCCAGCAAGGCCATGACCACGCCGCCGGCGAGGCCGCCCTTCAGACCCGCTGACACCGGATAAGTCTTCAGAGGCAGATAGGCGCGCGAGACTTCGGGCGCCAGCTCCAGCCGCTCCACCATGCGCGGCGGCAGCACCTGCGGCGGCTCATCAGCGCGCAGCGGCACGAACTCCTCGCGCTCGTGGGGAAGCACCTCGTAGAACCAGCCCACCGCGCCGAACAGGGCAAGTATGGCGCCCAGCACGCTGACCGTGGCGCTGGTGAGCAGCCCGGCGAAAATCAGGGCGCTGCCCACGGCCAGGGTGAAAGGCCAGGCGGTCGGCGCCGGCACCAGGACGCCTTTCAGGCGGTCCGCTTGTGGTTCTTGGCTCATAGCTCGATGAAACTTAATTTTTCCTGCGCTGAAGCGCCGCACTACCCTATCGCACGCAATCTACCGCGCGATGAAGTACACCACCGAGAGCACCACCACCCACACCGCATCCACAAAATGCCAGTACATGGCGAAGACACTGACGCGCGCCGAGTGCTCCTGCTTCACCGCGCCCAGCAAGGTGAGCAGCATGATGAGCGTCAGGCCGGTCTCGCCGATAATCACGTGCGAGGCGTGTAATCCGACCAGCGAATAAAAGGTCGTGCCGAACAGGTTCGTGCTGATGGTCAGGCCGTCGTGATAGATGAGGCGATACCACTCGCGTCCCGTCCCCACCAGAAAGATGATGCCCAGCGCGATGGTCAAAAACCAGCACAGTCCGAAGCGCTTGATGTTGCCGGCGTGCAGCGCCTTCTCCGCCAGTACGATGGTGATGCTGCTGGAGAAGAGGCAGATGGAGCCGAGGATGGGGACGTCCAACACCTGCGCCGGCGTCGGCCCGCCTAGGCTTTTGCCCGCATAGTAGAGATAGGCCACAACGAAGATGCTGAAGATTGCCGACTCGGCGATGATCAGGCACCACATGCCCACCTTGCCGCGATAGTGCGCGTAAGGCGGCGACTGGTGCTGCGGTACGGCGATGGATGCGGTGGCCAAAACCTCTCCTTCTTACTCGGGTGGAGCACGCCTTCAGGCGTGCATGGCGCAACAGATTTGAATGCTGCGCTTCAGCGCCTGAGGTAAACCGTTTGGTGTATCTCAGTGGCTAAAACTGGGTCTTCTCGATTCATAACTGCACCGCTGAAGCAGTGCTCCACCCTGCTCCACCTATTCATATTTCCAGTCCGGATCTTCCGGATGTTTCAGGTCCCACAAGGGACGGCGGCTGCGCACCACCGGGATCTCGGCGAAGTTATAAGCCGCCGGCGGCGAGGTTGTAGACCACTCCAGCGTCCAGGCGTCCCAGGGATCGTTGCCCGCCGGCCGCCCCTTATACATCGACCAGATCACGTCGACGACCCACACCAGGATGCCGAGGGCCTGGAAGATCACGCCCACCGAGACGATCATGTTCCAGCCTTCCCAACC
This sequence comes from Terriglobales bacterium, assembly GCA_035651035.1. GTDB lineage: Bacteria > Acidobacteriota > Terriglobia > Terriglobales > Acidobacteriaceae > Bog-257. The sequence continues at coordinate 35,011 of DASRGM010000241.1, read as the reverse complement.
GCGGCCCGCTTCGTAGGTGTAAATGCGGCGGGGCATGCCCAGCAGTCCGGGAATGTGCATGAAGTCGAAGGTCAGATGGAATCCGATGACGAAGAGCCAGAAATGCCATTTGCCCAGGCTCTCGCTGAGCATCTTGCCGGTGACCTTGGGGAACCAGTAGTAGACGCCGGCAAAGACCGCCATCACGATGCCGCCCAGGATGACGTAATGAAAGTGAGCTACCACAAAGTAGGAGTTGCCCAGCTGCCAGTCGAAGGGCGCGGCCGAGAGCATGATGCCGGTGAGGCCGGCAATGAGGAACTGGATGAGAAATCCCACGCAGAACATCATCGCCACCGAGTAGCGGATCTTGCCGCCCCACATCGTCCCCAGCCAGTTGAAGATCTTGATCCCGGTGGGCACTGCGATGGCCGCCGTCGAGGCCACAAAGAAGGCGTTGGCGTACGACGTCATGCCGACGGTAAACATGTGGTGCGCCCACACGCTCAGGCTGATAAAGCCGATGGCCAGCGTCGCCGCGACCATGATGTTGTAGCCGAAGATCGGCTTGCGCGAGAAGACCGGAATGACCTCGGAGACGATGGCGAAGGCGGGCAGTACGAGGATGTAGACCTCGGGATGACCGAAGACCCAGAAGAAATGGATCCAGATGACCGCCGAACCGCCGGCCTGGGTATCGAAGAAATGGCCGCCAAGGTAGCGGTCGACAAGCAGCATGATCTGCGCGGCCGTGAGCGGCCCGATGGCCCCCAGCACCAGGAAAGCGGCGACCACGTTCATCCACACCATGAGCGGCAGACGGCTCAGCTTCATGCCGGGGCAGCGCATGCATATGGTGGTGGTCATAATGTTCAGCGCCGTGGCGATGCTTCCGACGCCGCTTACCAGCAGGCCGATAATCCAGTAATCGGTGCTGTGCCCGACGGAGAACGCCCGCGAGGTGAGCGGGGCGTATGCGAACCAGCCCACGTCGGGCGCGCTGCCGGCGCCATACAGCCCGAAGCCGCCCACCCAGCTGAAGTACAGGATGATGCCGCCCAGCGCGCTCATCCAGAAGCCGAAGGCGTTCAGCCGCGGGAAGGCCATGTCGCGCGCGCCGATCATGAGCGGCACGCAGTAATTCATGAAGCCGAAGACGATGGGCATGGCGGCGAAGAAGATCATCGTCGTGCCATGCATGGTGAACATGCGGTTAAACGTCTCGGGCGAGACCAGGTGGTTGTTGGCCACCGCCAGTTGCGCCCGCATGACCATGGCTTCGATCCCGCCGACTACCAGGAAGAGGATGCCGTAGCTGAAATACATCAACCCTAGCCGCTTGTGATCGACGGTGACGATCCAGTCGTGCAGGGTCTGCACGAACGGGCGCGTGCCTTCGCGCTCCGGCGCAACCGCGATGGGCGGCATGGGACGAATGATCGGTTGGGCTTCGGCCATGATTCTCCTGGTAGAAAAGCCCTTCAGGCCTGCTCTACCGTAAGGTCATCAGATACGCCACCAGCGCGCTCACGTCCTGCTCGTTCAGCTGCATGGCGGGCATCAGGCAGCCGGGCTTGATCGCGTCCGGCTCCTCCACCCACAGCCGCAGGTTCTTCTCATCGTTGGGAGCGGCGCCGGAGGCGATCGTGCTGCGGCTCATCAGGTGCGTGAGGTCGGGCCCGAAGGTCCCCTTCGCGTCGGTGCCCGCGATAGTGTGGCAGTTCATGCAGGCGTTGTTCTCGAAGACGCGCCGCCCGGTTGCCGCCTGCTCCGACGCCACCGCCGGCGCCTTCTGCTGCGCCACCCACTTCTGGAAGTCGTCCGGGGTGTCCACAAACACATTGAGCAGCATCTTGGCGTGCTGCACGCCGCAGTACTGCGCGCACTGTCCCACGTAATGTCCTACTTCGTGGGGGTCGATCCAGGTCTCGTTCCGCCGGTTGGGAATCAGGTCGGTCTTACCGGCGAGCCTGGGCACCCAGAAGCTATGGTCGGTATCGGCCGACAGCAGCACAATGTGCGTCGGGCGTGCGTGGCCTTCGACGCTCACCGGAACGTGCAGCTCGTTTGCGGTAACGAAGCCGTAGCCGGGATAGCGAAACTCCCACCAGAACTGGTGTCCGACCGCGGTGACCTGGAGAGCGTCAGAGGGAAGCTCGGCATCTTCCACAGCATGAATCACGCGCGCCGAGGCCAGGAATAACACCACGACAATCAGGATGGGAATGATCGTCCACGCCAGCTCCACCTGATTGCTGCCGTAAATCTGGGGAGGCTCGCAATCGTCATCCGTCGGCCGCCGACGGTACTTCACCGCGGCGTAGGCGATCAGCCCGAAGACGACCAGGAAGATCGCCGCGCAAACCGAGATCACGAAGAGCGACAGATGATAGATCTCATGCGCCGGGGTTGAGACGGGGTTGAACAGCGTGGCCGGCGCCGGGTCCAGCGATAGCGCCCGCAGCGGCAGCCCGAACAGAGTGGATGCGGCGAGAGCGACGCAGCGAAGCGAAGCCTGCGCGCAACGCTGCAAGCCGTTCGGTGTTGCTCGGATTGAACTAGCGACAGGCGAGTGCATGGAACCCGGAACGGCTGGTGCCAGCCGTAGTCTTTGGGTGAAAGCGCAACCTACCGGCGACGCCAGTCGGAAGAGTCCTCGGCTCGCAGTTCGGGCTGCGGAATCTCCCTCACATCGGCCTTGCTATGCGGCCTGCGACAACCACAGCCTGAATGCAGCTTAAGAGAATGCATGGCTTTATATCGTGAAAGCTATCGTTTTGCAAGGGCGATAAAGGCGGCCGAAGTTAGCACTTGGCTACGCTGCCGGACTCGCATATCATCTCGGGCCCATGGGCGAAATCGACACCGCGCAAGAGTGGCGGCGGCTGCAGCAGATCTACGCCGGCATGAGCGAAGACGAACTGGAGATCGCGGCCGGCGAAGGGTATCAGCTCACCGATATCGCAAGGCAGGCTCTGCATGCGGAAATCGCGCGACGAAATCTGAAGGTGGTTGTGCGCCTGGCGCCGCCGCGAAAAGAAGAACGGGAGCCGCAGCCCAAGGGAACTTATCAGTTCAATCCTGCCGAGCTGCCCTTGCGGACTGTCGCGTTGGTCGAGAACAGGGATGAAGCCCAATGGGTGAAAGCCACTCTCAATGACGCGGGAATCATTTGTGTGTTTTATCCAGGCTATGTGGAGGAGCCGGAGCAGCTGCAATTCTCGTCCTCTGCCGACAGCGAATCTTCACACCTCCCCGACTTTAACGTGATGGTGCTCGACGTGGACGTTGAACGCGCGCGTCATGCGCTCCGGAACTACAACATATATTTCGGCAAAGACAAACCAGACGAGGAGCTTCCCCAAGCCGTCGTCCACTGTCCCAAGTGCCGCTCGACCGAAGTTGTGTTGCAGGGCTTCGACTCCGAAGCGCCATCGTTCGAAGGGGACGGGGATGAAGACAATGAGGAGACAGGGCCGATCAAAGAGATCGACCCGCCAGCTCCGGGATCGAAGTTCAAGTGGAGTTGCGACGATTGCGGCTATGAGTGGGAGGACGACGGCGTCGAAACCTGATCCGGCCGGCTCGGGCCCGCAAGTTTAGAGAGCCCGGCAGCCATTTTGCTCATCTTACTTGAATAAGCCATGCAGTTTCCCGCTCCAGCGCAGCGCGTCTTTGCCATCTGCCGGTCGATCCTGTGGCTGGCAAGCTGGCTTGCGCCGGCGCGCGAACGACAGCTCTGGCGCGAGAGCTGGACCAGGAGAGCCTGGCACTGGTGCATGTTCCTGGCGGAAAGCGGCTCGCTTAACCGCAACAACAAGCTGGAGCTGGCGAAGTTCTGCTGGAGTGCGTTTCCGGCGGCATTCTGGCTGCGCTACGATCGCGAGCAATTCTTCGCCCGCTGGGAGCGGGTGCGCCGCCTGCCCTCCTTTGCGCTGGGCACGATTGGGTGCGCCGCATTGCTTTTGCTGGCGACCAGCGGCATTGTGCCCGCGCTGCATTCGTGGCTCTCGTCACCCATTCCCGATCCCCAGCGGGTGCAGATTATCAGCATCGACGGCAAGTTTCGGCGGGTGCGCACGGAGACGCTTCTCGGCCTGGCGGCGGCGTGGAAGGGCAGCAAGCTGCTGACTGCCGTCGCACCTTATTCGTGGGCTGCGGGCAAGCTGCAGACGCAACAGCGCACCGTTCCAGTGCTGACGGCGCGGGTGGGACCCGAGTTCTTCCAGGTGCTCCAACTGAATGCAGCCATCGGCCGTACGTTCCGCTCAGGGGACGAGAACGGCTGCGTCGACTGCGCCGTGCTCAGCGATGAAATCTGGAAATACCAGTTCCATGCCGATCCCTCGATCGTGGGCCATAAGGTCGTGCTTGACGGGTATCCGCGAACGATCATCGGAGTTCTGCCCCGCAACTTCCATCTGTTGCCGGCCAATATCTCGGCGTGGATGCTGCTCGATTGGGCGCAGCCGCCGTATTCGAACTTCGTGGAGCGCATCGGTGCGGTAGCGCGCACCACGCCGGGCGCGACCACCCGCAGGGTGGAAGCCGAACTCGCTGACCGCAGCGAGAACGCCGGCTACGTTTTCCCGGCGTCGCTGGTGCGCGTGACCTCGGGGCCCGCCGAGTTGCGTTATTACATTTCCTCGTATCTTCTGCTCTTATTGCTGTCGGTAGCATCCGCCGTGCTCATCGTGTACGCGCGCTCTGGCGGCGGCGTCGCACGCGCTCCCATCGCCCTTCGCCATCGCCTGCGCTGGTGGACGTTCTTGGTCGCCAAGACGGTACTGCTCTTGGTCACGACCGGACTGCTGGCGTGGAGCTTCGTCCAGTATCTCTCGGTGTCCATCTACGGCTCCATTCACCCGATGACCAATGCCGTTGGCCTGTGGTTGTTTCTGGTGCTTGCGCTGGCGCCGCTCTCGTGGGGGATACGCGACCAGCAGCGCCGCTGCCGCGTCTGCCTGCGGCGGCTGGGTACTCCCATCGCAATCGGCGCACCCGGTCACGTTTTGTTGGATTGGTCAGGAACCGAACTGGTGTGCTCGGAAGGCCACGGCGTGTTGTACCTGCCGGACTCGCAGGCCAACTGGCTGGAACGCGCCCGCTGGGACAACCTGGATGCGTCGTGGGCAGACCTGTTTAAAGACAGTGGCTAGTGGTCAGGGGCTCGGGGTCAGTGGTCACTGCTTTACTGCGTGAGCATCCAGACGGTGCCACCCCCAAACGCTCCACCTCCTGGTGCGGTGCCGTAGATCACGCCATTCGCGTCTACGACCACGCTGCTGTCCGGGTACGCCCCATCGCTTCCGCCAGTGAAGTCATGCAGATCGGTGAACGTCCAGACGCCACCCACCTGGCTTAGCTTGAATACGAAGCCGTATCCCTGACCGCCCTCGTACGAGGTACCGTACAGGTTGCCTTGCGCATCGACAGTGAGATCGGAATGCAGTGAGGTGTTTATTTGGTACAGATTGCTGTAGCTCCAGCCCCCACCTGAGGGCGTCAATTCATAGACCCAGCCGCCATCGGCAACATCGCCATAAAAGTTTCCTGCCTCATCCGCCACCAGTCCGGCACCCGGGAGTGCACCCTGGCCATTGTCGGGAAAGTTATAGAGCACTTGTTCCGACCAGCCTCCCGCGGATGGGGCCAACTGGAATATGACCCCATTTCCCAGGATTCCTCCGTTTATTGTTGTCCCGTACAGATTACCTGTGCGGTCGAAAGTCACGCCACCGTCTGGATTGGAACCTCCGTCGAGACTGGAAAAATCGTAAAGCACGTTGATGGTCCACGATCCGCCGGAGTGAACCAACTCCCAGGCGGCACCACCCAAGTTGGAAGACCCATTACCGCTTCCATCGGCGAAGAAGAATCCGAAGCTCGTACCGTAGATGTTGCCCGCTTGATCGAAGGTAAGATGGCCGGCGGGATTGCGTGAATCGGCACCACCCGTGAAATGGTACAGGACGGTTTCCGTCCACGGGCACAAAACTGTCGAACAGAATGTCGCCGGCGGTCGCAGATTGTAAACAGTGCCTGGCGACCTATCACAACAGCCGCCACCTGCAGTAGTGCCGTACAGGGAGCCATCGGGACCTACAATGAGCGAAGAAGAAGGCCCCCCGCCCTCGCTCTGAAAGCTATAGAGGACGTTGAGGAGCCAGCCTTGATTCCGATGAGTCAACTTGAAGGCTGTACCCAGGTTGCCGCTGCCACCGAGACTTGCCGTACCATACAGGTTGCCGGCGGAGTCCCGCGTGAGGGTGTCGGGATCGTTGCCGTCTGCACCGCCGGTGAAGTTGTGAAGCACGGTCAAGGTCTGACTTTGCGCCGCCTGCGTGCCTATCAGAAGTAGCGGGCAAATCAACGCCAGTGCCAGAATCGGACGCGAGCAGGCGACCCATGCACGACCTGGTGCGAAAAGCTTCAGCATATCTCCTCCTGGTGGCTGGCGAGCTTGCCAATTTGTGATCGCTCCTACTCTACACCCGAATGCGGCAGCTTATAGAGAGAAGTTCATTGGCTGAAATGTTCCCAGCCGCGCGCGGCGAGCGGCTCGGTCTTGCCATCGGAGAGGGTCAGCTTCATCTTCCTGCCGCGAGTGATCTCGCCGATACGCGTAATCGCGACCTTCGCCACCTGCTTGGGGATGGGGCGGTCCGCCGGCGCCGTGAACAGCAACTCGTATTCATCGCCGCCATGCAGCGCGAGCTGCAGGCCATCTTCACCGGGGAGCGCCGCGGGGATGGCGTCGGCTTGGATTGCGGCGCCCACCCGACTCTCTTCGCACAGGTGGCTGAGATCGGTGGAGAGCCCGTCGCTGATGTCGATCATCGCCGACGCCAGCCGGCGCTCGCGCAGGAATTGGCCGATGGCCACGCGTGGCTCGGGATAGAAGTGTTTGCGATCGGAGCGCGCGTGCAGCGTCTCTCCCAGGCGCAGGCGCTCCAGGTCGGCCGTCGCCGCTCCCAGATTTCCGGTGACATAAATCAGGTCGCCGGGCCTGGCGCCCGAGCGCAGGATGGCCTTCCCCTTCGGCACCGAGCCCAGCACGACGATGTCGGCGAGGATCCCGGCTGGCGATTCCGCCGTGTCTCCTCCAGCCAGCGGAACGGAATATCTGCGCGCCAGCTTTAGCAATCCCGCCACAAAGCGGTCCACCCAGGCCTGCGGCAGCTCTGCCGGCACCGCCATTGACAAGAACACCGCGCGAGGCGTTCCACCCATGGCAGCGATATCGCTCAGGCCGCGCGCCAGGCAGCGGTGCCCGACGGCGTCGGGAGGATGCCAGTCACGCCGGAAGTGCCGGTCCTCCAGCGTGAAGTCGGTGGTCAGCAGCGCCTCCTCGCCGGGCGGAAGCCGCAGCACCGCGCAATCGTCGCCAATGCCCAAACCGCCCCGCAGCCGCGGAGCCTGCCTCCGAATTTGCGCGATCAGTTGTTGTTCCTTCAGCGGCATGTCAGGACAGTTTCGAGGTTCGAGGTTCGAGTTTCAAGTTTCAAGTTTCGAGCATAGGATTAAGGCCCGAAGCCTGTTTTGGCCTACATCACGAGTAACAGCCGGACACTTGTAAGTTGCTGCACAGCAGAGTCTTACGGGCTTGAGACTCGAAACTTGAAACTCTAAACTGCTGTTCAGCAACACCTTAGTTGTATTACTGCATCTCAGATTGGTTGACACCACTTTCCGGCGTCTGTTACGGTTTGATGTCGCTCCAGAATTCCAGCCTGCCGTCCGGCATTTGCCGGCGGGGGGATGCCGTCAGCCCGCGGCTCCCAGTGACCGAGCTTAGCAGTCGGTTAACGAGGCCCAACGGTTCCGGATTTTCATAACCGGTTCGCGTCATTCTCCGGAACCAGATTACTTGCCGAGGGTAATTGTTTTGCGAAAACGTTTTTATATTCTTTTCGTAGCCCGCGATGCGGAAGGCCAGCTACGGAAGATACCGATACCCATCCATTACCTGTACGTCTTCCTGGCCGGCGCGCTGATCGGTATGTTCACCATCACCGGCATGGCGGGTTCGTACGCCCGCATGCTGTGGAAGGTGGCCAGCTTCAATCAGCTGCGTTCGGAGAAGACTGCCCTCCAGAGCCGCTACCTGCAACTGGAGAAGGCGACACACGAGAAAGACATCCAGGTCGCCTCGCTCGGCTCGCTGGCCAATGAAGTCTCCATGATCTACGGGCTGAAGCCCAACGCCAAGCTGATGAAGGCGACCGAGGGTGCGGTGCAGCCCGACGAAGTGAAGTACTCGCTCGACGAACTGTACGCGCTGCGCAGCTCCGCCCTGACCGGCGCGGCCACAGCCGGCCTGAGCATGGGCCTCACCCACAACGCCACGCTGTCCGACTGGACGAACGCCAGCTCGGTCCCGGCGATGTGGCCGGTCATTGGGCCTATCACTGGTTCTTTCGGCGAACGCATCGATCCCTTTAATGGTGAGGGCGCCTTCCACTCCGGCGTCGACATCTCCTCCCGCTTCGGCGAGCCGGTGCTGGCGCCTGCCGACGGCACCGTCAGCTATGCTGACTTCTACAACGGCTACGGCCGCATGATTCAGATCGAGCACGGCGGCGGGCTTTCGACCCGCTACGGACATCTCTCCGGCTTTGCCGTCACCGACGGAGAGTCGGTGCATAAGGGCCAGGTCATCGGCTACGTGGGACTCTCCGGCCGCAGCACCGGGCCGCACCTGCATTACGAAGTGCGCATTCACGACACGCCGGTGAACCCTCACAAGTTCCTGCGCACCACCTTCGCACAGCTTGCCGGGGGACGCGGGGCGTAATACGGCGTTCACAAGCAGAGACTGCAGGGCTGCCATGCGCGGCCCTTTTCATTTGCGTGCCGCTTGACGAATGCGCGCCGCTTGACGAAGTCTCTTTTCGGCAGCAGAATGTTCCGGTATTCGGAGTGCCTGGAACGAATTTCCTTGGCCAACGACTCCTTTGAGAGGTGATCCATGCGCGGGTTACTCACTCTGCTTGTGTTGCTTTCTCCAGCTATCGTGGCCATGCCGAGCTTCGCGCAAAATGGCGACATCGTTTACAGCAACGGAGTATTGCCGTGCGCCCAAGGCGGATGCATCGATGCCTGGCCCATCAGCGGTGGCTATGTAACGAGCGACACCATAAACCTCACCGCCAATGCCCGGGTCACCGGCTTCGATATCTGGACCTGGGAGTTTCCCATGGATCGCGTTCTACGGATCCAGTGGTCGATTACCGCCAACGAAAATGGTGGGACCGTTTACGCCAGCGGCAATACCCTAGTGAACGACCACGGCGGCTACTTGAACGAGTACGGATTCGATGTAGACCAGGTGACGCTCACCGGCCTCAACGTCAACCTTCCCGCAGGAACTTATTGGCTCAATCTGACGAACGCAGTCACTGCCCTGCACGATCCGGTCTATTGGGATGAAAACAGCGGCTATGCCTGTCACTCGCCCGGCTGCCCATCGCAAGCTTCTTTTACTGGTGTAGGCACCATCCCGTCCGAGACGTTCGATGTTCGCGGCCTTTATCAACATGAAGATGACCAGCAAAGCAAGGCGCCCAAACCAGGGACAGTGTTTGTGGTAACGTCTGGGCTGCTTGGACTTGGGGTAATGATCCGGCGCCGCGTGCTGTAGGATCGATGCCGGCCGCTCAACTCCCACAGTAGGAGAATGCGTCTCATGCGACTCCGGCTTCTTTGGCTCGCTCTGCTCTTTGTCGGACTGGCCACCATCTCCGCCTCAGCCGGCAATTCCGCCGGCATTCTGTATGACAACGGCGTCGTCTGCCCGGGCGGCTGCATGGATGCATGGGAGCTGAACATGGGTTTCGCGGTCAGCGATTCGTTTTTCGCGACGGCGAATTCGCGCGTTACCGGCTTTGACATCTGGGTCTGGGAAGATCCCGGCGACCGGATGCTCCGGTTGAACTGGCAGATCAGCTCCGGCGAATTCGGCGGCGGCACCCTCTACGGGCAGGGCACGACGCTCGTGCAGGACAGCTTCATCGCGGTGAACGAGTACGGCTTCGACATCGACAAGGTGACCCTCACCGGCCTCAGCGTTAACATCCCGGCGGGCACGTCGTGGCTCACGCTGGACAATGCTGTGACTGCCGACCACAATCCGGTCTATTGGGATGAAAACAGCGGCGTCGGCTGCCATTCGCAGGGCTGCCCGTCGCAGGCTGAGGAGAGCCAGTTCGGCACCATCCCGTCGGAGACGTTTGACATTCGCGGTTTTCGGACAGGCACCGACCAGGACGGCCTGAATACTTCGCCCGAGCCGTCGAGCCTGCTCATGCTCGCGTCGGGCGTGCTGGCCCTCGGGGCTGTCATTCGACGGCGTCCAAGATAGAACGCCATCGGAAAACAGCCAGGGCCTTCAGGGTTGCGTGCATGAACACTTATTCAGTTTCTAGGGCTGCGGGTGTTTTACAATGACCACCACAGGCCGATTCTGAGAGGACGGTTTTAACGCGACCCTGAAGTTGTCGCCCGACCCCACCGGAGCATCCGTGCAAGCCTTCGATTACGTCAGCGCAACCAGCAAAGAGCAGGTCTCGACATTGCTGGGCGAAAACGGCTCCATCCTCGCCGGCGGCACCGATCTGCTGGCGCTGATGAAGGATTACGTCGTCACTCCGCGACGCCTGGTCAACATCAAGCAGATCGAACAGCTCCGCGGCATCAGCAATCCGGCGGGCGGCGGGCTGCGCATCGGCGCGCTCACCACCATCGCGGAACTCGCGGACGCGAAGAACGAGTTGAGCGATTACCCTGCGCTGCTTGAGGCCGCCAATGAAGCCGCCAGCCCGCAGATTCGCAATCTCGCCACCGTTGGCGGCAACATGTGCCAGCGCCCGCGATGCTGGTACTTCCGCAATGGCATGGGCCTGATGCCGAAGGCGCCCAGCGGCAAATCCATGGTCGTCGAGGGCGACAATCGCTATGCGGCGATCCTGGGCAACAATGGCCCGGCGTATTTCGTCAGCCCGTCGACGCTGGCGCCGGTGCTGATCGCCTACGGCGCGAAGATCCGCCTCTACTCGGCAAGCAATTCCGGCGGCGGCGTGCGCGAGCTGCCGCTGGAGAAGTTCTTCGTCATCCCACGCACCGAGAACGAGCTGGAGCACGACTTGAAGCCCGGCGAGATGGTGATGGAGATCGCAGTGCCGCCGCGTGCAAAAAACCTCAAGGTGGCCAGCTATGAGGTGCGGCAAAAGGCCGCATTCGATTGGCCGCTGGCTACCGCCACCGTTGCGCTCGAAATGGATGGCGACCGGGTGAGCGCCGCGCGCGTGGTGCTGGGACAGGTTGCGCCGGTTCCGTGGCTCTCGCCGGAGGCCGCGCAGGCGCTGGCGGGCAAGAGCATCACGCCGGAAACCGCGACGGCCGCGGCGAATGCCTCGCTCGCATCCGCTAAGCCGCTAAGCCAGAACAAGTACAAGATCGCGCTGGCGAAGGTGGCGGTGCGGCGCGCAATGATGGCGGCCGGCTAGTTCTGGTGGCAGAGGCGAATGGATGGTGCCGGCGCTCCGGTGACGCAGCCGGGCGGATCGTGCCGACTCGTAACAGGGCACGAGGAAAGTCGTGCTCTGTTACAAAGCACTGATTATCCACAACTGATTATCGACAACTGATTGCCGACGACTGACTGACAACTGACTATTGACGACGGGCAAGTGACGACAGACGACTGGCAACTGACGACTGACAACTGACAACTGATTACTGATTACTGATTACTGATTACTGATTACTGACAACTGACAACTGACAACTGACAACTGACAACTGACACCTGATTACTGATTACTGACAACTGACTACCGACAGCCCGGAGCCGCCCGATGTTAAACCTGGATTCCGAACGCTTCGATACCAATCGCTACGGCCTCTGTTCGGCCCTGCGCTGGAAGGGCCAGTTCATCGAGGCCGAACCCGATCCCACTGTGCCGCCCACCAACGACGGCGTCTTCTGGTGCATGCACACCCAAACCTGCATCGGCCCTGACGGCGAAGTGGCCGAACCCGGCAACTGCGCCTCGCGCTCGCGCGCCTGTCACGGCACCGGGAAATGCTCCGCCGGATAGTCCCTGCGCCCAGCCGTAAGGTTCCCTCGCAGACGGTCCCGATCACGTCGAGCAGCACCCGCAGCGGAAGAGCCGTGGATGGCTCCGTCGTTTCTATCCACTATCCGCTAACCACGATCCACTGATTCGGTTCACTTCCGCTTCGCCACACGCCCTTGCTTCGCCACCGACAAGCTCTTGCGCAGCTCGGCGGCAAGATCAGTGTCGGTTCCCGCGGCAATATGAACCGGCTGCGCCACGCCGGACTCGCCTCCCAGCCAGCGGCTGAGCTCGTCGGTTGTCGCGACGGTGAACCGGCCTTCCCGCCTGACCGGCATGCCCGACCGGCTCCATCGCTGGGCCACATTGACCGGCTGTCCTAGAAATTCGGCGATATGCTTCCAGCCTTTCAGCAGCGTCGGCGAAGCTCCTTTCGAACCTGTCGGCATCTTCGGCTTCGCGACCTTCTTTCGCGGCACGCGTGGCATTGCGGGACGCCCTTTCGAGTTGGATGAGCTTTTCCTGGATGGCATAGTTGAAGTTATGATATCGCCTGGTTACAAGAATTGAGATAACTCAAGTCCCGCACCGCCGACCGTCGTCTTTCAAAGAATCCACGGAACTACACCAATAGGCCTACAATCATTCCCACTGAAGTCTTGACTGCTTTGGAAGAAAGCGGCGGTAACTCTTCGGCATCTGCCGAACGATTTTGCAGCGAGAAAGCTGACCTGCGTCGCTAAGATTGTCCGCACAAGGCGACAAACACAGGCCGTTGTGAAGGTTCTACTAGCGGAGAGCTTATGGTTACGAAACGCTGCTGCCTCTGGTTTGTATTGTTCACCGCTGCGTCATGCTTTGGCCAGTCCTACAAAACCTGCGACGTGACGATGTGGTCTAACGAGAGCTACTCACAGAGTTCGCCCGCAACGACCAACACCATTTTGTACTTCGTTCGAGTGGGAAGAGTGAACTATCAAATTGCGCGGCCCGGACCTGAGGTAGAGATGAATTCCGGCGAGCGGATACATTGTCGTGTAGATAAGGGCTACATGTTTATCCGCAACAGCAGGGGCCAGGTGCGCAAAGCCCACATCGTAGATACCGGCCAACCTATACAAAACCAGTAGGACTGCATCAGTCGCTCTGCTCTGCCTTGTTTGCCAACTGATATCGAGTCAACCCCGGCGGTAAGTAGAGCACCTGGGTTTGCTGGTGAATTTTGGTTGCGGTGTACAATTGCGCATTCAATATAAAACTGGAGGCTTGAGATGACCTGCAGGACTGGTTGTATATGTGCAGTGGTGGCTCTGGCGGTAGCCATGGGATCGGCGCAAACCAAGACAACGATGACCGGTAAGTGCAACAAACCCGACGTCCGGCAAAGCGTTCCAGCCGGTGACCAGCAAGGCCATGTCTTCATGGTGGCGCAAGGACAGTGCACGATCACTGCCAGTCTGAACGGCGCAGTCGCCAAACAGGGCAACTTCTCGGAGGAGCTTGAAGGTACTTCGACCAACATGAACAACCGCGGCATCTACACGGTAACGTTCGATAGCGGCGATAAGGCGTACTTCAAGTATCAGGGCTCCGGAACCATGAAGGACGGCGCCATGCAGACCGCCACGAACAAGTGGGAGATCATAGGCGGCACGGGAAAGATGCAGGGCATCAACGGAACCGGCGGCTGCAAGCTCACGGGAAACAAAGACGGCGGAGTGGACTACTCCTGCACTGGCACCTATCACATGGGTATGCCCACAGGAAATAACAGCAGGGGCAAGGGACGTACCACGCCAGTCCAGCGTTAGTCCCCTAGCTGACATAGCAAGAGACGGCTAGTTCAGCAGCACAAGCGAAGTTGACCTTCGGGGCACCCGACCAGGCGCCCCGCTTTTTTTGCTCGATCCCCCATAGTGCGCTGCGGGAAACTGACCTACTGCCGGATCCTAGGATTGAAAGCCGAATACAGCAGGTCGGTCAGGAAGTTCACCAACACATACGTAAGACCGATTGCCAGGATGCACCCTTGCACCAGGTAGTAATCGCGATTGGAGATGGCGCTGATGGTCAGGCGGCCCACGCCCGGCCACGAGAAGATCCGTCTCGCATTGGTTGGATTACAGGTGAAGACTTTGCGAGGCAGCGGTTGCGACCGCTTGCCTCCGCCTGTGCCAGTAACCCAATGCCGCAAAAAGAAGGACGGCAGGCACGCCGGTCAGTCCGCAAGCGATAAAGAAAATTCCGTAGGCATGTATGAGGCCGTGCGTGGCGCTCAGACTCTCGACCTCGGCGCCCGAAAATCCCTTCAAGATCTTTCCCAGCCAGGCATAGGTTGAACTCAAAAGCGCATACTGCGTGGCGGTGTATCCAATGTTGGTGAGACTCGACATGTACGCCACAAGCGCAACGCCTGCAAAGCTGATGCCGAAGTTATCACCTGCCATAACCAGGGCGAAGAGACGAATGCTCGTCCCCGCGAACGCGAGGGTCGCATACGCGGCAATCGCACCAGCCTGCAGAATGCCCCCGATGATGAGCGCGCGCATGTAGCCAAGCTTCAGCGAGCAGAAACCTCCGGCTGCGATGCCGGCAAACGTAGCGATGAGTCCGATGGAGCCGCGCACCGCTCCGACGGTCTGCTTGGTAAGGCCGATGTCGTGGTAGTAGGGATTTGCCATTGGACCCATGACGAAGTCCGGCAACCGGTAGAGGCTGATGGCCGCCAACATCACGAGCGCGAGCCAACCATGGGCGCGGAAGAACGCGAGGAACGGTCCCACAACCGCGTCAAAGAAACCACGACCCGTCCACAGCGGCGCTTCGCGCTGTTTTTCGTCCGCCACCGCATCCACGCGCTCCGGTTCCTTTGCAAACCAGGTCGCGAGTATTCCAACGGCCATACACGCGCCGTAAATCGCGTACGACATGCGCCAGCCTACAAGCGCTGCCACGATCAGGATCAGGGAATCCGTAGCTAGCAGCGCAATACGGTAGCTGAACTGATAGGCAGAGGCGAGGAGTCCTTGTTCTTCTCCGTCGTCTGCCGATTCAATTCGCCAGGCATCGACCACAATGTCCTGTGTCGATGAGGCAAATGCGACGACGAGGGCAAGGGCGCCGAGCCGGCCGAGCCCGGCATTCGTGCCAGCTCCGCCCATCGCACACAGCGCCAGTCCGACCAACATTTGCGAGAACATCATCCATCCGCGCCGATGTCCAAGCCGCTTGAACAATGGCAAATCGACGCGGTCCATCACGGGGGCCCACAAAAACTTCAGCGAATAGGCAATTCCCACCCAGGAAAGAAACCCGATCGAGGTTAGAGAGGTGTGTTCATCGCGCAGCCAGTATCCGAACGTATTGCCGACTAGGAGAAAAGGAAGGCCCGAGGAGAACCCGAGCAACAACATCGCAAGCGTTTTGGGCCGCAGGTAATCAGCGATCCGGTGCTTTTGCGGGACCACGCGTTCATTATCTACCATGTGCTCCAGATGCCTTCTGCCGATTCCATGGCCGTCGTGATGACAATCTTCCGCTTCGCAAGCGCCTTGGCTAAATGTTAAGTGCTAGGTGCTGGCCGCCGCTTCCACTGGAAACTCGAAACTTGAAACTCGAAACTGTCTTTAGCTCGCGATGGGGGTTGCCGGGCTGGATTCGGTTTGCGGTTGCGGCGCGTTTTCGATTCTTACGCTCTCCACGCGCAGCCCATCCATGGCCGCCACGGTGAAGCGGCGGCCCTCGTAGGCGAAGCTGTCGCCGATGGCAGGAATTCTTTGCAGCTGCGCCAGGACGAAGCCGGCCAGCGTCTCAAAGCCGTCGTCGCGCGGTAACGCAATGTGGTATTGCGATTCGAGGTCGCGTATGTTCACCGAGCCATCCAGGACCATCGAGGCCGCGTCGGGCGCGAACGACGGTTCGGCAATATCGAATTCATCTTCAATCTCACCCACCAACTGCTCCAGCACGTCTTCCACCGTCACCAGTCCGGCGGTCGAGCCGAACTCGTCCACCACCACGGCCAAGTGCCGCTTGCGCGCCTTGAAGTCGGTGAGCAGGTCAGGAAGCGGCTTAGTCTCCGGCACTACCAGAATCTCGCGCATGATATGCCGCACCTCGAGTCCGCTGGGGCGGTTCATGGAGCGTGCCGATGCGGTGCGGTTGACGCGATAGCGCAGCCATCGCATGAGGTCCTTGGCGTACAGCACCCCGATGATGTGTTCCGGGCCGCGCAGCGGATCGTAAATAGGAATGCGCGAATGTTGCTCGTCGACCACCTTCTGCAATGCTTCTTCCAGCGAGAGGTTCGCCGGCAAAGAGAAGATGTCGGGGCGCGGCACCATGATCTCGCGCACCAGAATGTTTTCCAGGTCGAGGGCGCGATGGATCATCTCCTCCTGCGTCGGGGCCAGCACACCCAGGCGGCGATTGGCGGAGACGATCAGCTTCAACTCTTCGGGCGAATGGACGCCCGCCTCGCGCACCGGCCGCATTCCGAAAGCCTTCAGCACGACGTGTGTGGAGGCGGTCATGAACGCCAGAAACGGCGCGGCCACGGTCATGAAGAAATCCATGGGGCCGGCGACAGCCAGCGCCACACGCTCGGTGCGTTGTAAGGCGATGGATTTCGGCACTACCTCGCCCAGGATCACGACCAGGTAGGTCATCAACATGAACGCCAGCACCACAGCAATGGCGTGGGCGTAGAACTGCGAGTGCGGCAGCGGCCGGAAGAGCGGCTCCAGCATGTGCGCGATAGAAGCTTCGCCGATCCAGCCCAAGGCCAGGCTGGAGACGGTCACGCCAAATTGCACCGCATTGAGCACGTGGTCGAGGTGCTGGTGCAGCTTCTGCACGGTGCGCGCGCCAATGCGATGCGCCGCGATCATCTGCTGCAGGCGAGTCTCGCGCACGCTGACCAGCGCGAACTCGGCGGCCACGAAAAACGCGTTTGCCGCGACCAGCAGAACCACCGCTACGATTCGCAGCACAACGAAAGTAACCATCGCAAAAATCTTACCAGCAGTACAAAGACAGTTTCGCGATTGGGGCGGCAAGTTGCAAGCGCCGCCCCGGCGACAGATCCTGTCGGCTGCCCTTTTCAGCCCATCGCGCAATGCCCGAGCTTCACTTCACGCGCGGCGAGGCGCAGTCGAAAACGCCGCGGGCCCTCGCCCACTTAGTTCAACTCTGAATGCCGCAGTCAAAGTAAGCAACTCTTCTAGGACGAATGCCCGATTCGCGTTCGGCGTTGGCGACGTGATACTCGCTCATCGGCTGCTGATCGCGCGTGCGGCCATGCGCTACATCGTTTGGGTTTGGCCAAATTCAACGGAGGAAATGTCCTGATGAAGAACGCACTCCTGTTGACAGCCGCTCTGCTGGGCACGTCAATGGCCGCCTCGGCAGCTGTACATGTTACCGTCACCCAACCCACGAATAATTCTCAAGTTGGCGCTCCTATTGCGGTGGCGGCGAACGCCACCAGTTCTTATCCCATCGTCGCGTGGCACATTTATCTCGACAGCCAGAACGTATACACCGGCGGACGAACGAATTCCATCGACCCGAGCATCAGCGCCTCCCCGGGCACACACCAGCTGGTCACCCGCGCCTGGGACAGCACCGGCGCGTATGGCGATGTCTACGAACAGATCACCGTGACCACGGACGGCGGCGGTGGTGGTGGAGGCGGCAACGGACTCCCCACCCCGCCGCCTGGGGCGATCGTCTTCAACCACATCGAGGACCGCGGCAACTGGAGCTCGTGCCACAATTCAGGATGTTCCGGCGGCAGCGGACAGGGCACCGACTGGATGGCGCAATACCAGCGAACGCCCTCGCGCGACGGCTCGGCCACCGAGTTCTACAACGATGGCGTGTGGGGAAATACGTTGTGGATACAGAAGCTCGGCGCCCACAACAACGTCCGCAATTTCCTTTGGGATTTCTGGTTCTACGTCGACAACAATTCGCTGAGCGATGGGCAGGCGCTGGAGTTTGATGCCTTCCAATTCATCGGCGGCTACAACTATATGATCGGCAGCCAGTGCGATTACGGCCGTGGTTATTGGGACACCTGGAACGAATCCGCGGGCCACTGGATCCAGACCTCTATCGCCTGCCCGCATTTCACTGCCAACACCTGGCACCACATCCAGTGGTACATGACGACCAATCCTGGCGCGCATCAGTACACCTATCACACGCTGGTTGTGGACGGAAACAGCCACCCTGTGAATTACACCGGCACCGCGAGAGATCTGCGGTGGGGTGACAACCTGGGCGTGCAGTGGCAGCTCGACGATAACGCACGCGGCGGTGGCTATCACGAGTGGATAGACAGCGCGACGCTCACCATCTGGTAACCGCCAGGGCTATGCCGAGCGAAGCGTCAATCGGGGCTCCCCCAGCGGGGGCCCTTTTTTGTTGAGAACAACTGCCTTACCAGGACGAGATTGTCGCGCCCGGCGGGGCCATCCACACTGAATTACTTAGTGATGAGCAGATAGCAGACAACAAGGATGACCACGAACGACGCATACAAAACGGTCAGCCAAGGGAAGCTTCTATAGGGCATTGGCGCACTTAGAAGATATACCGGCATTACAACCTTCCATTAGCATCGAGTCAACGGCTCAAAAGTGGCGTTCCAAAGTCGCAATCTGCGTCTCAATACCCCAATGTCAGACGAACTCAGCGGAAGACGCGGAGGCCGAATCGAATGACTCGTCCATCTCGCGCGCATTTCCTGCGCCGTTTGGCATAATATGGCGCGTCCTTAGCAGAGGGATCTGCCACCCC
The DNA here is from genome assembly GCA_035651035.1 of Terriglobales bacterium. Lineage (GTDB taxonomy): Bacteria > Acidobacteriota > Terriglobia > Terriglobales > Acidobacteriaceae > Bog-257. The sequence goes on along the minus strand of DASRGM010000241.1, from coordinate 16,148 downwards.
AATTCCCTGGAATTCGGTTCCCCGGGTGTTGGTGCGTATGTCGGGATTGCTCCACAGCTGTTTGCGCCAAATGCTGGATTCGGCACATTTATGGCTGCGTTCCATAACGAGCATCGCTATGACGGGTACGCCTTTCTGCATCAGCAGAATCCCTTTGCGAGGCGGAACGTTACGGCGATTGCGCCGGAGGTGCCCTGCGTGCACTCAATAGTGACAATGACAAGTTGCGCGGCATCGCGATTGGTTCGAGCCCGCACTGCAGGAATCCGGCCTCTCCGACTACTCGTGGCATTGCAACCGTCACACATTTGCATCTAGACTCGTGATGTCCGGTGTGGCTCTGCGGACGGTTGGCGAGCTTCTCGGCCTTCGGACGCCGAGGATGGCGTGGCGCTACTCGCATTTCGTGCCGGCGCACCAGCAGGGTGTGGTCGATCGCTTGGTTAAGGCGAAGAAGCCTAGCCGCAAAAAGCTATAGTGCCACCAAGAGCAAACAAAAAATTGCGAGCGTTCGCTGCCGGACGAGAGGATGCGGATTAAATGCCAGTTTAATCTCGCATTTGCGTGGGATGTGCGAAAGTGGCGGAATTGGCAGACGCACCAGACTTAGGATCTGGCGGGTAAAACCGTGGGGGTTCGAGTCCCCCCTTTCGCACCAATAAATTGCAGCGGTACAGGATTCAGCGCTTTCTCAGCTATGGCCAATTTTGTACCCACCGCACAAATTCTCTTCCTTGCGCATTTTTGTCCGTCACGAACTTGTTGTAATTCCCTGCAGGGCCGCTAATTCGCGGACGAGCGGCGCTTCGACACCGGCCCTTGTCCTGACTTGCGGCCTATTCCACCGCGGCTCTTTCCGGTGGCTGCGTTCAACCGAGCCGAAATTGCGTTGAACTCCGGTTTCGGCCCGCTCCAAGAGTGAACGTGATGCGACAGGTAAGCGTGGCTTTGAGGGCCGCGCTTCACGCCCAAATCTGATACTTCTCTTAACGCTTCATCTCGATTCTCTGAATCGGCAGCGGGCAACCCTGCAACGCTTTGGAGTGCAATCGCTTTTTTCAGGCAGGACATCAGCAACTCGTGCGAAGTGTCGGGCGTGCTTAGAAAGCAAACCGCCGCTTCCATTGCTACCTGTTTATGCCACTCCTCGGCAGTGAAACGAGGCCGGTAAAGAAACTTACGATCAAGCTTGCGCCGTGTTAATACACCTTTCATGAATAGGCGCGCCAAGGTAGTCATCACCGTCGTGTAAGCGATTCCCCTTTGCGACAGCCGAGCCAGCACGTCCTGCACGCTGCCCTCGCCCAAGTCCCATAGGATCTCCATGGCTTCGGCCTCTAGTGGGCCGATACACATGCGACGAGGGCCTGTGTTCGAGCGTCGACTCGGCCTACCGCGGTTCGCTTTTTGCAAAACATCCATCTCAATTCTCGAATGCCACTTGAAAGCTCGCAGCGCATCGGTGAACAAGGCGGGGCGCCGAAGCGCGCGGGCTGCTCCCACGAGGCAATAAGCAGCCGGCAGAGCGCCCGACCCGGAATCGAAATTGACATTCCTTGAGCACCGCTCGCAGCCAGCTTCTCGTGCTTTTCTCAGGGAATGTTGTTGCTCTTGTCACGCCGGTAATGTATTCCGCAGGTTATCGGCGATGTCACAGAAGTGTTACGAATGTGACGAAATGTCGGAAAATGAATGCCGTTACTTAGTATGCTCAGCAATAACGAGTAGTACGGAAAGCGAATCCCACGCATTTTCTGCCACAAAGAACAACCAACCAGCATTGTTTCTGCAGCCGTTGTGGTCTTTGATCGCGCGCAAATGCGAAGAAAGTTTACAAAATATCTACCTACTACCTATTGGTAGTAGCAGAAAGGCCGTTGTAACATCCCGGCACTGTCGCCCAATCAGCGACGTCATACCTGCCGGATAGTATGCGTGGCAATCTCTACTTGTGGCGAAGTCTTACGGATGTAGCTTGCCCCATCTGCGGGAAGTCATATTCAAAGTGTGGATTGACCAACCATCTTCGCCGCCACAGCACATTGTCTTTAAACAAGGCGGAGACAAACCGTCCAAACCGGAAATCAACTGCATGGTGGGAAGGCTGGATGGAAGGCTACCGCACGGCTATGCGGACGAGCTCGACCGCAAGACGGAAGTCACGCACAATCAGCAAAGTGAGCGCTTCCCGCGCAGATTGACCCAGGCCAACGACATAGATCAACACAATTGAGGAGAATCAAGCGAATGAAGACATATTGTGCAGTCTTGTGCCAGATTTTGGCGCTGACGCTTCTAGCTGCTTTCGGTCTGTCCACGTTTGTTGTGGCGGAAGACACAATGCCAGCTCACCCACGCTTTGTCGTCCTTCCGCCGAAGCCGCCGCTTCCGGGGCACGAGAACCCTTCCGGCACACTGCAGGAGTGGAACGGATCCTTTACGCACAATGGTACTAACTTCCCGTTCGTGATGGTAGGCGCGGACCCTTCGACCAATCAGGGCGCCCTGATCACGACCTGGATCATCCCTGTAAAGCTGATCCTGTCGGACGGCTCGGTATGGGATCCTCTAGCCGGTGGTGCGTTCAGTCCTCTGGGTAGAACGATCCTGTCGCCAATCTTCGATAGCACCACGACCTATACCCAGGGCGGCGTAAATGTGGGCACTACCCAGTACATCGATGCCTTCCAGCGCGCCAACTTCTGGAGCATCGTGCAGAACAACCCGAACTCGCACCTGCTGCTGGGCGGCCCCACGTCACACATCACGGTGTTGCCTGAACTGGTGCTGAACGTCCCCTCCGGTTCCGGCCACCAGTGCAGCGAGTTTGGCATAACGGTGGCATGCGTCGATATCAACTACTTCGACGTGCAGATCAACAATTACATTGCGCAGAACAACATCATCAACCCGACCGGGTTTCCCATCTTCGAGACGGCCAACACATACCTGACCGAGGGTGGCTGCTGCATCGGCGGCTACCATAGCGCAACTGGTGCGCAGACGTACGCGCATTTCACCTACATCACCACGCCCGGCGTCTTTTCGCAGGATGTTTCGGCGCTGTCGCATGAAGTAGGCGAGTGGGCTGACGATCCGCTAACTCCGCGGCAGAACAACACGCCCTGCGGCATCCTGGAAGTTGGCGATCCGCTGGAGAACGGTCAGCCCGGCCATCCGTTCGGCACCTATACCTACCAGCTGCACAACTTCACTTATCATTTGCAAGACCTGGTCACGCTGCGATATTTCGGCGGCGACCCGAACTTACCCGTCAACATGTTCTGGACATTCCAGGGCTTCACAGGGATTACACAAATTTGCCAAAACGGCGCCTAGACCGGAGTGCTGACTGGACCAGCCCGCCTCGAAAGGGGCGGGCTTTTTGCTTGTATCGTGCGCCATTCCTTCCCACATGGCGCATGGAACAGATGGCTTCAAGGATATTTCTGCAAACGGCTTGTCGCGGCATCTCATCAGAATAAACATGGCGCTTGATCCTGAGAAGTTGGACAAACCGCTCCGCAAATTGCGTAAGCTCGTGCGGAAGATGCCGAAGGTAGCGACCGCCGACGATGTACACGACATCCGCACAAACACGCGACGAATCGAGGCGACGCTGGAGGCGCTGCAACTCGATCGCAAGCGCAAGGGCCGCCGCGTCCTGCGGGCGGTCACGCCGATGCGCAAGAAGGCCGGCGATGTGCGTGACATGGACGTGCTGACCGGATTCGCAGCCGGTCTCTCCATGGCCGGTGAGGAACGGCAATGCCTTGTGAAGTTGCTCGAACATCTGGGCGAAAAGCGGGCCCGTGGCGCGGGCCGATTGCGGAAGACGGTCGCAGAGCGCCGCAAAATTGCGCGTAAGCGTCTGAAGGTATGCTCCTCGCTGATCGAAAAGACCTTTGACAACCCCGGTGCAGCGCGGCAAAAAGAGTGGCCTGTCGATGCGGCGGCAACGGCAATGCGTATTTCAAGGGAACTGTCGACATGGCCGAAGCTCTCCGCGCGAAATCTTCATCCGTTTCGCCTCAAGGTGAAGGAGATGCGGTATGTGCTGCAACTCTCCGGACAAGACGGCGAGGTGACGGACGGGCTGGGCAAGGTGAAGGACCAAATCGGAGAGTGGCACGACTGGACCGAACTCGAAGCGATTGCCAAAGAGGTTTTGTCGGATTGCCGGAACTGTCAGGTAGTCGCGCGCATCGAGCACACGACGAAGCAGAAGTTCCAGGCAGCCCTGCGCGCTGCGCAGCAGCTCCGAACCGAGTACTTTGAATCGCAAGCCGGAAGAGGCAAGCAAAAGCGCAAGAACCTCGCGCCCAAAGTACCGGTACTGAAGGCGACGGCTGGCCTTGTGGCTTAAGCGAGAGGGTCATGAGCAAGAAGCCGTAGCTCGTCGAACAGCCAATGCGGCCGGCGATTGCCTGGTTTGAAGGACAGCGGTCACCGGTGCGCCCTCGCATCGATTCCGGAGCGCGTATTCTTGTGTACGAGGAAATATGCAGCCGAAGGACTGGCCGCCACTCCGGCGACCCCCGCACGCCAAGCATCAGCAGGTATCGGCTTCACGCCGCCGCTGGCCATGGGTGGTGCTGTTGCTCGTTGCGGTTGTTCTCTTCACCGGCCGCGGCTGGGTATCCTACTACGTCGACGCGCTCTGGTTCGGATCGCTGGGCTACGCCACCGTCTTTTGGAAGATGCTGGCGCTGCAATGGGGAATCTTCGCCATATCCGCCGCTGCGACCTTTCTCGTCCTCTACGCAACATTTCTGATTCTGAAGCGCACGGACTTCACCGCCGACCCGCAAGGGCAGACCATTCTTGTGGGTGGGCGAGCGATAAAGCTGCCGGTGGAATCCATCCTCCACTTGATTGCAGGTGTAGGCTCGCTCTTCATAGCCACAATCACCGCCGGCGTGATGATCGGCGACTGGCAGATCATTGCGCTCTACTGGTACGCGCCGCGCACCATCGGATTCGCAGACCCGATCTTCGGCCGGCCTCTCAATTTTTATCTGTTCACCCTGCCCGCCTGGCAGTTGTTTTCAGACTGGCTTCTGATGCTGGCGGTGCTGAGCTGCGCCATCGCCGGCTTCTTTCTGCTGGTCAACGCCGGAACTCGAGCGCTTGAGGGGTACCGGAACCGTTATGCTTTGGTGTCCTGGCGCGGCTTGTCTCTGAGTCTGGCATTCCTTCTTCTGGTGATCGCCTGGTGCGTGTATCTCAGCCGCTTCGACCGCTTGGCCGAAGACCACACGATTTTCAGCGGCGTAACTTACACCGACGCGCACATCTTTCTCCCCGGCCTGTTCGTGATTTGTATAGCTCTGGTGATTGGCGCCGGCATCGCGGGAGCGAACGCCATTTGGTGGAACCGCGGCCGGCGTCTGATCCTGGCCATTCTGCCGGCTGCCCTCTGCTACGTCATTCTCCAGGTATGCGGATGGTACGTGGGGACCTTCATCGTCGGGCCCAACCAGCTGGTGCGCGAAAAACCGTACATCGCTCACAACATAGCACTGACCCGGCAAGCGTATGGCCTGGACGATATATCGCAACAAGAATTCCCCGCCGACATCAACCCTCAGGCAGCCGACGCCGCGAATAACCAGGCGACGCTGCAGAACATTCGCCTGTGGGACTGGCGCGCGCTGCAGGCAACGCTGCGGCAGATTCAGGAGATCCGCACCTATTACGACTTTCCGGACATCGACATCGACCGCTATGTGATCGATGGCCAGCTTCGCGAGGTGATGCTCGCCGCGCGTGAGTTGAACGTCGACAAGTTGCCGGAGAGCAGCCGCAACTGGATCAACGACAAACTGATCTATACCCACGGCTACGGCATCACCATGAACCCGGTGAACGGATTCACCCCCGAAGGGCTGCCGACGCTGCTGCTCAGCAATATGCCGGTGCAGAGCACGGTGCCCAATCTGAATGTAACTCGTCCGGAAATCTATTTTGGCGAGCTGACGAATGCCGACGTTTACGTTAAGACCCGGCAGAAAGAGTTCAACTATCCGCAGGGTCAGGCCAACAACTTCACTGAATACCAGGGCAGCGATGGCATCGTGCTGGGCGGCTGGTTTCGCCGTGCACTCATCGCCCTCGACCGCGGCGATATCGGCAAGCTGCCGTTCAGCGACGATGTAGGCTCCCAAAGCCAGTTGTTGATGCGGCGCAATATTCTCCAGCGCGTATCGGCCCTGGCGCCATTTCTGACCTTCGATCCCGATCCCTATGTGGTGATCGGCGAAAACGGCCGGCTCTTCTGGATCGTGGACGCCTTCACCACCTCCGACCGGTATCCCTACTCCACTCACTACCGCTTCGGCGACAATTCCATCGACTACATGCGGAACAGCGTGAAGGTGGTCATCGATGCCTACCAAGGCACCGCAACCTTCTACGTCTTCGATAGCAAGGACCCGGTCCTTGAGGCTTACCGGCGCATCTTCCCCACCTTGTTCAGGCCGGGGACAGACATGCCGGCGGGCTTGCACAAGCATGTGCGCTACCCTCAAATGCTGCTCGACATGCAGGCAGAAGTTTACTGCCTGTATCACATGACCGACCCCGAGGTTTTCTATAACCGGGAAGACCTGTGGAATGTGGCAACCGAAGTAGCCATGAATGAAAGCGGCGAGCAGGGCACACTGACCATGCAGCCGCAATTCGTTCTTATGAAGCTGCCGGGTGAAAGCGAAGTGGAATTTGCGGAGATCCTGCCCTTCACTCCGGCCAATCGCAACAACCTGATCGGCTGGATTGCGGCTCGCAGCGATGGTGCACATTACGGCACCGCGGTGGTCTACGATTTTCCCAAGACCCGGCTGGTGGACGGGCCGCTACAGATCGAAGCGCGCATCGATCAAAACGCGCAGCTGTCCGGTCAGCTTACGCTGTGGAATCAGCAAGGCTCGCACGTGCGCCGCGGCAGCCTGCTGGTGATCCCGATTGGGCGCACTCTGCTATACGCCGAGCCGGTTTACCTGCAGGCTGAGCGCAGCCCAATGCCGGAGCTGCGTCTGGTCGTGCTCGCGCTTCAAGATCGCCTGGCGTATGGTCCAACCTTCGAGTCGGCTTTGGCGGCGCTGTTTGGCAATAAGCCTTCCACGCTGGAAGCGACGCCGGCGAACGCGGCGGCGGCGCCAGCGACGGCCGCCCCGGCAGGCACTGCAACTCAGGCCCCCGGTTTTGACGCGCTGGCTGCCGAAGCTGCACAGGATCTGTCGGATTACCAGCGCCTGACGGCCGAAGGAAAACTTGGCGAGGCCGGGCAGAAGCTGGAGCACTTGAAGACTGTGCTTGAGAAACTCAAGAACCGCCAAAAGCAATAAGACGAGCGCCAGGAACACCGAGGCGGTCACGATACTCTACCGCCTCGCCTTTTGCTGCGACGGCTCTTCCGTTGCGAATTCCCCCAACGCCAGAACGTTGATCCGCCGTCCCCGGAAAGCTGCGAGCGTTACTGCGTGGGCACAGGGTTGTACACGCAGGCATCGTTCGGGCTGACGCTTTTGCCATTATCGAAGGTCACAATTCCCGCCTTGAAGTAGCCGTCATCGGTGAAGTGCGAAAACAGGCTGTCCGGCGGCTTGAGCGGACTCGTCGACAGGAACGCCGCGGGTAAGGTGAACTTGAACCCGAAGCAATGCACCAGGTCGGGGTTGTTGGGATCGACCGGACAATCGATGTCGTTCGGTCCCCAGGAGCAGTCGTTGGCACTGGGGTCACAATCCTTGTTTGCCGGATTGCAGCCGCATACGCCGTTGTTCACCGAGCAATAGCTCTTCGGGCGGCAGAAGAACTGTTTGGCGTTGCTGAACAGCGTACCCTGCCCGGTGAGATCCATGGTGACGCTGAGTATGCCGTCGCCGAGTTTGGTGTAGTCGGGCTGCACGTAGCTGCTGTCAGTGGGATTGGTGAACTGGTAGCCGTTGGGATTGACGTAAACCGCGCTGACATTCAGGCCGCTTTGAGTGGCGCCGGGACCGACATAGATGTCGTACGTCTGTTTCGTGGTGGGGGTAGCGTACAGCACATACATGTAGTAGGTGTGCCCTCCCACGAAGACGGTGGGATTAAAGGGGCTGCCTGCGAATTCTTTGCACATTCCATTCTCCACCTCGGTGCACTTGGGACAGCCGCCCTGCGAGGTGCAGGTTTGCGTCGTGTCCACAAAATAGTGCGCCCGGTTGAGCGAGAGCGTGCTGCGCTGGAAGATGGACTGTCCCATCATGCGAATCTGCGGACGCGTGTTATTGCTGAACTCCGTGTCGGTCAAATACTCGCGGTACAGCGGCACGCCACGGCACGACTGGGTGGTGCAGTCCGCGGCCCAGTGGCCCAGGTTGTCGCGCGTATCGAAGCACATCGTGCCGGCGCAATCCGGATAGATGGCGGTGGAGAGCCACTCGTAGGGGCTGGTGGTCGCGGTCGGCACCGCTCCCTGGGGCAGAGGCGGGGGCGTCACGTTGGTGTCCGACAGACATTCGGGCGTGGTGAGCGGAGCATTGAAGAACGGGTCTTCGTTGATCGAGATCGCCGGCCGGTCCGTACCGCCGAATTTCCCCAGCAGCCCGGTCAGCGTGCCGTCGTCGTCGTTCAGCACCGTCTGCCGGTCAATGTGGTTGAACTGGCTGAACATGTTGTTGGCCCGTGTGCAATAGCGATCTGTCACCAGGGTCTGGTTCTGCTTGAACGGGTCGTAGTCGCTGAACGTGATCGGCTCGAAGAGCGGCTCAATCACGAAGTGTCGAATATCGACGTTGCTGAAATACAGGTTATTGGAGTGGAACGCCGGCGGATAGTAGAAGCCGTTAGGCTGCTTCCAGGCAATCGCCGCATTGGGCAGGTAACACTCGGTGTCCATCCCTTTCGCCTGATTGTGCAGAACGCCGAGGTTCCTGGCCAGCGGCACCGCACTGCTATCGCAATTTCCGCTCGCGCCGTATATGCAATCGCTGATGACCTCGGCACTGATGTTGAAGAAGCCGTTCTTCTCCTGGTGCGAAGGGCCATCGTAGATGTTGACCAGCTTCTGCCCGGGATACGCAGGCAGATTGAAACTCATGCCGCCATCGGCGTATTCGCAGTGATCGGCGCCGGTCGGGTTGTCGCATGCCAGCTGGCTCTGCGAATTAAAGGGACCCACATCCAAAGCATAGGCATTTTGCGCCGCCGGCTGAGTGTGGCCGATGAGCACGGTGTTGCGCGCCAGCAGCCACTCGCCCAGGCTGACATCGGAGCGCGTGTAACCGCCGCCGGTGATGAAGTTGAGGCCGCCGGTCTGGACGTCGGTGACGGCGCTGTTGGTCACCAGGTCCCAGCCCTTGCGCAGCCACACCGCCGCGAAGTTGGTCTGCGCGAAGCTGAACGACGAGGTGTAGTGGTCCAGATGAGTGACCGCGCAGTTGCCGAAGGAGTCGCTGCTGCTGCAGGGCGAGTTCGTCTGGTTGGAGCGGTTGGCGGAGCAATCCTGGTTCGAGCAGAACGAAGGATTATGCACCTCGGCAATCACCGGGTAGTACACCTGGAACGGCTGCTCCGGCAGGAATCGGCCATCGGCCCCGGGGGGCGCAAACGACTTCACGGCGGAAAGTTTGGTGCCGTTGCCCGGCGGAAGAACGCCCAGGCAGTCGGCGGTCTGTCCATTCATCTGGAACGATGACATTGCGGCCACGCAAGAGTTGCCCACGAACTTCTTCATCGGGGTCAGCCCCGCGCGAGCATAGTTGGTATCAAGGTCTGTGACCACCTGCTGCGAGGCGTAGCTGTCGAAAGTCTGATATTGCGAAGGGCCGCTGTTGGCGGTAGCCAGCCACCAGTAGCACGCGCCGCAGGTGGCCGCCCCCGCCGCGAAGTTGTATTCGAAATCGTTCCACCCGTTGGTAATCCAGAAGATGGTCGGATGGTTGTAGTCCGAGCGATACGGCATGTAGTCGAGATTGGAAATGGGCGGGTTGTTGGCCGAGTTGTCCGCCAGGATGCCCGGAACCTGCCGCGGATTGTGCACTGTGTCGTTAATCGCGGCGCGGGCCAGAATGCCGATGTTGCTGTAAAACTTATTGTTGATCTCGGTCGCGTCTTCCAGGTAATAGCCGTGGCCGATCGACTTCTCTCCCACGTTGCGCGCGATGTACATGCCCTCGGTGGCATGCACCGTCACCCAGCGGGTCATGGAGTCGTGAATCGAGCAATCTTTCAGGTAGTTCAGCGGTTCGGGAGTGGGATCGTTTTGCGTCGGCGCCGGCTGCGCTACTTTGCGCAGCATGTGGAAGTGCACCGGGTATCGACCCTTCGCCCCGCCTTGGCCCAGTTCATAGAACTCCACCCCCTGCACCTGGAAGCTGGCGACGCCTTGGCGCACAATCATGTGGCCGCCATAGTAATTGCCGGGCTCTTCCGTAAATGGCAGCGAGGGAACATCTCCTTCGGAGACGACCTGGATGTTGCGAGTTAACAGCGCGACGGCAGCCCGCGTGTCGACAGCACGGTGGATGCCGGGAGTGTTGGGATCGTCCTGCGGCCCGATGTTCGCAGGCATTTGTGCGAACGAAAACGTGTTGGCGTTGTGGTTCCACTTCAGGCCGGGCCCCTGCAAGGTGATGCTCATCTGGTCAGCAGCAACCGATTCAACCTGCACTTCTTCCGTGTGGGACGGCAGGTAGTCGGTCGGCGTCAGGACAATGGTGTCGCCGTTCTGCCAGTCAATGGGGCTGCTCACTTTGATATGGGTTGCGTCCGTCATCGCCGTGAGCCGCACCCAACTCTTCCCGGTGAATGCGGGATTGCACTCGTTGCCCGGCACCTGCGGCATGCACATCTGGCCCTGCATCAGGTAGCTGACGCCCTTGTTGCCGAACAGTTGCAGCGTACCTCCGTAAGAGACGGCCAGAACCTTGTGGCCGAAGTAAGCTTTGCGTCCTGCTGACCTGTCGGTTGCATCCTGCACTTCGTACTGATAGAAGCAGTCGTTCATCGGCAGATATCCGGGCAGCGCCAGGCACGGAGCGTTCTTCGGCCGGGGCGGCGGCGGTGGCGGATTCATCATGAGATCCATCGCCATGATCGGGTTCGAATCCCATAGTCCTTTGGTCCCGCCCTGGGGGATGGTGTTGGGAATACCGCAAGGCGCTCCGTTAGGCCCAAGGCCGCTGGCGCACTCAACACCGGCATCGTTCGGCGCGCCCCAAAGATGGATGGTGAGCCTCTTCTGATAAGGCAGAGCGTCAGCCAGCCTGCTGGTTCGCGGCAGAAGACCCATCTGCGTCGAAGTGGCCGTCAGCGTCCCGCCGTTCTCCACCACGATGGACTCGGCAAAGAAATCGATGTCATAGTCGTCGTGAAACTTCAGCACGCCGCCATTCACGATATTGACGTTATGGAAGTAATACTTCAGCGGCCCCATCTGCCCGGGATCCGTCGTGACGTCGCAAACCCCCACCACCCTCAGGTCCATCTTGAAATTGTTGACGGGGTCGCCATAGGGCTTCAGAGTGGAGCTGCCGTTAGCGGGGCAAAGTATTGGAGCATCCGCCCAGCTTGCCGCTACTCCGGAGACCATGAAAATAGCAACCAGCGCTGCACACCGAACGGCAGCCTTGAAATTTTGTGAAGGCTTCACGGCGCTTCTCCTTCTTGTGGCGAATGATCGTTCCGGCTGATTGATGGAAGGGGTGGCGTAAGCAAGTTACCCGCGGCGGGAGCCAATTGTCTTGCGGCTTGAGCTTGCTTCAGGCCAGAGCTGGTACATTGTGGGACATTCCGGCATGGAACGCAAGGATTAAGAGACAACATCCAGCTGGAGCGGCAATGCCGGCCACGGGATTCCAGGATTTGTTAATTTCCTGTTACTGAGATGAGCAATTTAGCTCTACTTGGACGATTACCCTTCATCTCCGGCAGTCTCACCGGATGACGTCTCGTTCGGATAGTTGAAGAAGAGCTGATTGCCGTCGGGATCGTCGACTGTGAGAAGACGGTAGCCCCACGACCCATCCTTGACCGGAACTTGCTTAGCCTCGAATTCCGCGCGCAGCGCATCCAACGCGGCGACAGCGGCTTCGTTCGTCTGCGGCTCGACGTTCAGGGAAATGAAAATCACTCCCTTGCCAATCTTCTCCGCCCACGTGTCGGCCAGGATGAGCGAGCAGCCTTGCCGATCGACTTGTGCAATATGCGCTTTGCCGTCTTCGGCATAGCGCCACGGGCTGGTGAAGCCGAGCCGGTCAACGTAAAAGCCAAGCGAAGCTTCAACGTCCTTCACGTGCAAAACAGCGCGCGCAAACCAGTCTGTCATAAATCCTGAATCCTCGAATCATCACCCCGGACTCACTGCCACGGCCTCTGTTTCATGCTTGCGGGGGTTGGTGGCGAGTTGTGGTGGGCAGTGCAGGGCTCGAACCTGCGACCTCCTGCTTGTAAGGCAGGCGCTCTAACCAGCTGAGCTAACCGCCCATTCCTGCGCTTGTGCCGGGAGGCGGGCGCGATGCGGTTCTTTGAGTTTACATGAGGCCAATCAAGCGACCAACCACGGCGTCACGCCCGGTTCGTAAACTCCACCAGCAGCTGCAGTCGCTCGCGCGCATGTTTGCTGTCGATGGCATAGGCCGCAAGCGGGACCGCGTCGGCAATGCGATCGGCGTGTCCGGCGGCGACCAGGGCGGCAGCCGCGTTCAGCAGCACAACGTCGCGACGGCAGGAGCGCTCGCCATCCAGGACAGCGCGAATGATGACCGCGTTTTCCTGGGCATCGCCGCCGGCAATCTCCTGCAGCGAGGCTCGCCGAAAACCGAAATTCTCCGGCGCAACCTCGTACACATGCACCTGGCCGTTGCGCACCTCGGCGATTTTAGTGGGTCCGGAGATCGTGATCTCGTCGAGGCCGTCGCGCCCATGTACCACAAGTGCGCGGCGCAGTCCCAGCTCGCTTAGCGCCTCCGCCAGCTTCTCCACCAATTCGATGGAGTAGACGCCCACCACCTGCGCCGAGGCGCGCGCCGGATTGGTGAGTGGACCTAGCAAGTTGAAGACCGTGCGCAGCCGCAACTGACGCCGCGCCGGCTGCACGTACTTCATCGCGGCATGCATGGTAGGCGCGTAGAGGAACGCGATGCCGGTCTCTTCCAGGCAACGAGCAATGCGGTCCGCCGGGAGGTCGATGCGCACCCCCAACGCTTCCATCACATCGGCTGAACCGCACTTCGAGCTGATGCTGCGATTGCCATGCTTAGCGACGCGCACACCGGCGCCGGCAATGGTCAGGGCGGTGGCAGTCGAGATGTTGAAGGTGCCGCTGGTATCGCCGCCGGTGCCACAGGTGTCGACCAGGGCGTCGCGCTCGGTGCCGCTCAAGTCGAGCGCCTCGCCGTCGGCGCCGGTCAGCGGCGCGGCTTCGGCGCGAATCGCCTGCGCAAAGCCGACAATCTCCTCGACCGTCTCGCCCTTCATGTGCAGCGCAACCAGCAGCGCTCCGATCTGCGCGTCAGTCGCCTCGCCGCGCAGAATTTCAGCCATTACCGTGCGCGCCTCTTCGCGCGTCAGCGAGGAGCAATGGTTGGCAATTTTTTGAAGCGCGTCGAGGATCATGGCTGTGATGCGAGTATGACTGTAGATTAGCACTCGGCGAATAACCCGGCCGCAACACAAACCTACAAGCATGGGCGCACCTCAACATGCGATCATGGAAGCGGTGATGTTCACACTCCATCGCTTTGTGGCCTGCGCCTTTCTTATGGTGTCCAGCACGATTGCGTCGGCGCAATCGCAGCGGGTATACCTCGGGATGGACCGCAACGACTATCCGGGCGACGCGGCCATGAAATCCTTGCGGCAGACCTTCGCCTTCACGGGATATTGGCTCAACAATCCGGCCGGGACAAACCAGAACGGCTGGCAGGGACATCGCGCCGCGCTGGACGCCATGGGCTACGGATTTCTGCTGCTCTTCAACGGGCGCGAATACGCGCAGATCAAGGCAGCCGGAGATGCTGCCCGGCTGGGCGCAAGCGACGCGGCGGCGGCGGTTAAGTCTGCCAGGAGCGAAGGCTTCCCCCGCGGCGCGATTCTCTTTCTCGACCAGGAGCAGGGCGGCCGCATGCTGCCCGAGCAGCGCGCCTACATTCACGCCTGGGCGGACGGCGTGGTGCGCGGCGGATATCGCGCCGGCGTGTACTGCTCCGGCATTCCCTTTCGTGAGTCGGGCAAGGTGACGATTGTGACCGCCAACGACATTCGCGATAATGCCGGCCGTCGCGAGCTGCATTTCTTCGTCAGCAATGACAAGTGTCCTCCGTCGCCGGGATGCGTCTTCCGCCAGCCGCCGCCGCGCCCCGAGGAGAGCGGTGTGAGCTTTGCAAGCGTCTGGCAGTATGCCCAGTCGCCGCGCCGTCCGGCGATGACATCGGCCTGCCGCGAAACCTACGCGGCCGACGACAGCTGTTATGCGCCAGGCTATGCGCCGGGCTCCGGCGTGCATCTCGACCTCGACTCCGCCGATTCTCCCGACCCGTCGCGCGGACGAACGCGTTAGCTACCATGAACGGCGCACCCCATCCTTCGCCACAGGAGATCCAGCGTGCAGCGGCCTTGCTCCGCGCGGGAAAGCTGGTCGCGTTTCCCACCGAGACCGTCTACGGCCTGGGCGCGAATGCGCTGGACGAAGCGGCCGTCGCACGCATCTTTGAAGCGAAGGGACGTCCGACGACCAGCCCCATCATCGTGCATGTGAATGGCGTGGCGATGGCGCGCGCCCTTGTCATCGAATGGCCGCACACGGCTGAACTGCTGGCGCGTCGCTTCTGGCCCGGCCCGCTGACGCTGGTGCTGAAGAAGCAGCCGGCGATACCTTCGCTGGTCACTGCCGGACTGGAGACGGTCGGCGTTCGCATGCCCGCGCATCCAGTCGCACAGGCATTGCTCGAGGCGGCGCAGCTTCCCATTGCCGCGCCCAGCGCGAACCGCTTCACGCAACTCTCGCCCACAACCGCGCAGCACGTTCGCGAGGCCCTCGGCGATCGCGTGGATTACATCCTCGACGGCGGTCCTTGCAGCGTGGGGATCGAGTCGACGGTCTTGTCGGTGGCTGGGCGTGTACCGATGCTGCTGCGACCGGGAGGCATCTCGCGCCAGCAGATCGAAGCGGTGATTGGTCCGGTCGCTCAGCTCAACGAGGCCCCTGCGGCAGCCCATCCTGCGCCCGGGTTGCATCCGCGACATTACAGCCCGCGAACCCGGCTGCTGCTGGTGCGCAATGGCGAGCTTCCGCGCACCGGCACCGGGGCCTATCTTGAACTGAAGCATCCGCCGATAGGCGCCGTACGCGAGCTGGTGCAAATGGCCGCCGACGCAGCGGCGTACGCCGAGCGACTCTACAGTACGCTGCATCGTCTCGACGCGCTTGGGTATGACTGGATCGCCGTGGACACACCGCCCGATACACCCGAGTGGGAGGCGGTACGCGATCGGCTGAGGCGCGCCGCCAGTTGATTAACCGGGTGGCTCAAGGCTGAGTGAATGCGGTTGGACAGCCGAGTGAGCTGGGCAGGTGAGTGAACGCCGTTACAGCCGAGTGAACGCAGCTGGGCAGCCGAGTGAATGCCGCTGCAACTGAGTGAACGCAGTTGAGCAGCCGAGTGAATGCCGCTGGGCGAAGGGCCGTGTAGGTAGTCGACAATGCCCGGATAGGAAGATTGTCATCACGAGTGAAGCGAGGGATCTGCTGTCCCTCCGAGTCACAAAAACCAGATCCTCCGCTTCGCTCGCGATAACAATCTTCCGCCGACAGCGGCATTTGGATTACAACCGTCTGTTCTGCGGAGACGAAACAACCCTAACCGGATCGAGCCGCCCGCATTGACCGCCTCTCCCTCCAACTCGCACGCGCAGCCGCAATCGCCGCACCTGCTGCGCCAGATCGGCCTCTTCGACGCCACCATGCTGGTGATGGGCGGCATCGTCGGCTCGGGCATCTTCATCAACCCGTACGTCGTCGCGCAGCAGGTGCACACGCCGTGGCTGATTCTGGGTGTGTGGATTGCCGGTGGCGTGGTTGCCATGCTCGGGGCCTTCATTTACGCCGAGCTGGCAGCGCGCCGGCCCGCAGTCGGCGGCCAGTACGCCTATTTGCGCGAGGCCTT
>DASRGM010000240.1:0-36257 GCA_035651035.1 Terriglobales bacterium | reverse complement strand
GGATTGCCTGCCCGGGGTGGCGGGTCGACAGGTCGGTGGCCGCCGGGCTCCGCAGACGCGGCCACGTCGGCCGATAGCGCGCCCAGATATGCGATGGTGACACAGTGTCATTGGCGAGGTCGACGGCAGGCGGCGCCGAGGTCATCGATGCCGCGGTCAGCAAGATGGTGATACCGATGCCTACCTCTGCTTCCACCAGGCGCCGCAGGCGCGGGATGACCTCATCCGGGCCGAAGCGGCGCAGCATCAGGAAATTGATTCCCCCCATCGCCAGCAGGGCAAGCAACATGGCAACCTTGGCCAGCAGCATCAAGCCATAGGAGGTGCCGACGAGCGCGCCCCATGAGCCGACATATTTCAGGCTCATGCACACGCCGCTGAAGACCAGCGCCAGGGCGCTGATCAACGCCAGCTGCGAAAAGCGTCGCGTCAGGTACCACTGCGTGGCGCGCTCCCGGTTGATGTGCAGGCCGAGCAGCAGAAAGGGCAACCCTCCGATCCACACGCCGGTCGAGATCTCGTGCAGCGCGGTGAGGATGATCAGCGGGACCCGGCCATCAATGCGCGAGGCCGCATGGTCGGTCATCACCGAGGCGCCAAAGATGACTGCCACCAGGAGTGCGAGATACCAGCCCGCGTACCTGGAGCGAATCCCGGCCACGATCGCCGCATTCACGGCAGCGATCAGGATGATGCTCCCGGCGACGAAGAAATTCGCGCCGGTAACTTCGCGGAAGGAGATCTCGGCCGAGCTCATCACCACGGCCGAGTTGATGTAGAGATAGCAGAGCTCGACCGCCACGAGCGCAATGGCAGCAATCCTGAGGCAGCGCAGCGAGCTTTCGCGCACCGGCTCCAGCGCCAGCGCAGGCACGCCCGGTGCGGGCCGTGCGATCCAATATAGGAACACGACGCCGCCCAGCAGAAGCGACTGCCCGATCAGCGTGCCTGCACTCAGCAGGACCGTCAGATATCCAAAGATGTCGACTAGCTGGGACATGCAGGGCGGCTACTTCATCGTGAAGTCCACTTCGCCGCGGCTGATGTGGCCATCGGAAGCCAGCACCTGCCATTGCAATTTGTAGGCGCCCGGCTTCAGCCCGGCGGCATGGCTTTCGAGGGTGTCGGGGCTTGTCTGCCGGGTGGGATCGAGTGTGACGGAGGAACCGTCAGGGCCGATCAGGCGTAGCTTTGAGCGATTCCCATCCACCCGAACATTGAAGCGCAGCCAGAGAGGTAACTGCTGCCCCGCAACCACCGAGTTTGCCTTTGGCTTGGAGTCCACCAGCACAGCGTGCGCCCAGACCGGCGCGGCGAAGCCGGCGATCAGAATGATTGTCAACAAGCCGGAGCAAATAGGCCCTGTGAGCACTCGGCTCAAAAGCGCACCTCCATCAGTCCACCTCATTGGGAGCTGTTGGCAGAATACTATTTCGGCACCGGGGTTGAAAGCGCACCACCAACAAGGCCGATTCCGGTTGTCGAGCGGCAGTCCCTTGCGTAGAATCCTCTGCGCGTGAAGTGCCACCGTCGGCAGCTAAGCGCGAAGGCGCGTTGCGCCGATGGAGATTCAGGACGGCAGGACGGGACGGCGACTGCCCACCCATGCCGGCCGGCTCGCCTTTCGGCATTGCATCCTTTGGCACAGGGCAGCATCTATAAGTTGAGTGTAAGCGACTCAAGGAGTCATATGTCAAACGATAATAAAGATTTAGGGAGCAAGGAGCCGGAGTTGCGAGACGATGCGACTGCGGCCCGGACGCTGCCGGTGCTTCCGGTACGCGACACGGTGCTGTTCCCCCACGCCGTCTTGCCGCTCACAGTCGGGCGTGAAAGTTCCGTCCAGCTGATCAATTCGCTGGGCGAGGACAAGACCATCGTCGTGGTGGCGCAGCGCGAGGCGCGCGTCGACAATCCGCAGCCGACCGACCTGTTCAGCGTAGGCACCCTGGCCATCGTCCACAAAGTTGTGCGCATGCCCAATCAGAGCCTTTTTGTCTTTGCCGAAGGCCTGGAGCGGGTGAAGGTCACCGAATATACGCAGCTGACGCCGTTCATGTGCGCCACCTTCGAATCCATTCCCGAGGTGGCTGCGCCCAAGAACGCCGAGATCGAGGCGTTGCAGCGCAATGTGCTGACACTGTTCCAGCAGATCGTCGCCGGCTCGCCTACGTTGTCGGATGAGCTTTCGACGGTGGCGGGCAACATTGAAGACGCCGGCCGCATGGTCGACTTCATCGCCTCGTCGCTGCCTTCGCTCAACACGCGCGACAAGCAGGACGTGCTGGAAACCTCCGACGTGCAGGTGCGGCTGGAGAAGATTAACCAGCACCTGGCCAAAGAGCTGGAAGTGCAGCAGCTGCGCAACAAGATCCAAAGCGAAGTGCAGGACCGCGTGCAGCAGACGCAACGCGAGTACTACCTGCGCGAGCAGATGAAGGCCATCCAGAAGGAGTTGGGCGAGCAGGACGAGACCACGCGCGACACCGAGGACCTGCGGCAGAAGATCGAGTCGGCGGGCATGCCCGACGACGTGAAGAAGGAAGCGTTGAAGGAGTTGGGACGGCTGGCACGCATGTCGCCCATGGCAGCCGATTACGGCCTCACACGCAACTACATCGAGTGGCTGGCGGTGCTGCCGTGGAATAAATCGAGCGGCGTCGAGGTCGATATTCCCAAGGCGAAGGAGATTCTCGACTCCGATCACTACGATCTGGAAAAGGTGAAGAACCGCATCCTGGACTATCTCTCAGTGCGGCGGTTGAAGCCCTCAATGAAGGGGCCAATCCTGTGCTTCGTCGGACCTCCTGGCGTTGGCAAGACGTCGCTGGGCAAGTCCATCGCCCGCGCCCTGGGCCGCAAGTTCGTGCGGCTGTCGCTGGGCGGCGTGCATGACGAAGCCGAAGTCCGCGGACATCGCCGTACCTACATCGGCGCACTGCCCGGGCAGATCATCCAGGGCATTCGCCGCGCCGAGACCAACGATCCGGTCTTCATGCTGGACGAGATCGACAAAGTCGGGCGCGACTTCCGCGGCGATCCCGGCTCGGCGCTGCTGGAGGCGCTCGATCCCGAGCAGAACTTCAGCTTCCGCGACAACTATCTCGACGTGCCCTTCGATCTGTCGAAGGTGCTGTTCATCACCACGGCCAACATGCTCGATCCCATTGCCGAGCCGCTGCGCGACCGCATGGAGATCATCGAGCTGCAAGGCTACACGGAAGAAGAGAAGGTCCACATCGCCTTCCAGTACCTGGTTCCCCGGCAAATCGAAGAGAACGGGATCAACGGCGATCAGATCGAATTTCCGGAGGAGACCATTCGCTTCATCATCCGCCACTACACGCGCGAGGCCGGCGTGCGTAATCTGGAGCGGACCATCGGCACCATTTGCCGCAAGCAGGCGCGGCGCATCGCCGAGGGCAAGACCGACAAGTTGAAGGTGACGCCTGAGCTGGTGCAGACGCACGACATGCTGGGCGGCATCAAAATCCGCACCGAAGGCGAGATCGCCGAGCGCACCAAGCGCGCGGGCGTAGCGGTAGGCTTGGCGTGGACGCCCACCGGCGGCGATGTACTCTTCGTCGAGGCCACTAAAATGAAGGGGAAAGGTGGTCCCCCTACCATCACCGGCCTGCTCCAGCAGGTGATGCAGGAATCCGTGCAGGCAGCTTACAGCTGGGTAAGATCGCATGCGAAAGAGCTCGGCATCGACGAGGATTTCTTCGCCAATCACGACATCCACATTCACGTGCCGGCGGGCGCCATCCCGAAGGATGGGCCTTCGGCGGGCGTGACCATGGTGACCGCGCTCGTATCGCTGCTGACCAACCGCCCGGTGCGGCCGCTAACGGCAATGACCGGTGAGATCACGCTGAGCGGCAACGTGCTGCCGATCGGGGGCATAAAGGAGAAGGCGTTGGCTGCCAAACGCGCCGGAGTCACGGACATCATTCTGCCGGCCGAGAACAAACAGAACGTCGAAGAAGACCTGACGGCAGAGCAGCTCCAGGGGCTCACGATGCATTATGTGAAGGCCATCGAGGAGCTGCTGAGCATCGCCCTCCCCGGCTCGCGCGACGAGGTCAAGCAGGACGCTGAAATCCGCGAGCAGGTGCTGCAGACCGTTTCGGTCGGCTGAGAAGCCGGTATCCTGCGCAACAAATTGGGGCACGGCGGACCTAACCGCTGTGCCCCATTTTTTTATGCAGGTATTCGCTTAGTACGACGGCCAGGCTGTGCCGGTTTCGCCAGTCAGCGCATCACGGGAAAACCGGAGGACGGAGCGCCGTAGTCCAGGTCGAAGCCAAGCTGCAACTTCGCGGCCTCCGACATCAGCGCCGGGCTCCATGGCGGCTCGAAGACAATCTCGACGTCGACCTGCTTCACATCGGGCAGGCGCTGTAGCTTGCTCTCCACATCGGCCTTCAGCACGTTGCCCATGCCGCAGCCCGGCGCCGTCATCGACATCTTCACATCGAGTTTGTGCCCGCCACCCTCGGCATCGCTGATTTTGCATTCGTAAATCAGACCAAGGTCGACAACGTTGACGGGAATCTCGGGATCGAAGACGGTCTTGAGCTCGTCCCACACAAGCTGCTCGCTGAAGGGCCGCTGCTCGGATTCGGGGGTGGCTTCGGAAACAGGCAGGCCGAGCGCGTCGGCATCGCGCGCATCGATGCGGTACATAGCGCCGTACTGGCCGCCGGTGACCGTGTAGCTCGAGCCTAACGATTGCATAATGCGTACGACGGTGCCTTCCGGCAACGAGCCCTTAAGCCCGCTCGGAATCTCGATGACATCGCACGCGCGATTCAACTTGATGGCTACGCCCATGTGCATAAAAATCCGTTATCGGTTGTCGGTGGAAGCGCCAGGCTTCAGCCCGGCGAAAAACGTGATCCTGATGAACCGGCTTTAGCCGCGGTCCGGGCTCAAGCCCAATGCACGAGCTTCCGTCTCACGGCGCGGCTGCAGCCACGCCCTTCCGCCCCTACTCCGTCGTGATCTTGTCCTGCTTGCCTTCCAGCGCCGCCTGCAGCGTGTGCCACGCCAGCGTCGCGCACTTTACCCGTACGGGAAATTCCGAGACGCCGGCAAACACCGCCAGCTTGCCCAGCGCTTCGCGATCGCCGCTTTCATGGCCGGTCACCAGCTCGTGGAAGCGCGCAAACATCTTCTCCGCTTCTTCTTTGCTCTTGCCTTTCACGCTCTGCGTCATCATCGAGGCCGAGGCTTTCGAGATGGCGCAGCCCGAGCCCTGGAAAGTCACATCCTGGATCTTGTCGCCTTCCAGGTCGAGATAAATGGTGAAGTGATCGCCGCAAAGGGGGTTGTAGCCCTCGGCCTTGTGATTGGCTTTCTGCAGCTCGCGATAGTTACGCGGCGCCTTGCTATGCTCCAGGATCACGTCCTGATAAAGCTCGCGCAGGTCGGACATCAGGCGAACACCTCCTTCACCTTTTCGATGCCTTCGACTAGCCGATCGATCTCTTGCCGCGTGTTATACAGGCCCAGCGATGCGCGCGCCGTCGCCGGCACATGGAAAAACTGCATCACCGGCTGCGCGCAGTGATGCCCGGTACGCACCGCAATGCCTTCTCGATCGAGAATGGTGCCGATATCGTGCGGGTGAATGCCTTCGACGGTAAACGAGATGACCGCAGCCTTCTGCCCTGCGGTGCCAATGATGCGCACGCCGGGAATGGAAGTCAGGGCCTCGGTGCCATACAGCAATAGATCGTGCTCGTGCGCGGCGATATTGTCGATTCCGAGGTGCTCGATGTAGTGGACGGCTGCGCCCAGCCCGATGGCGCCGGCGATGTCCGGCGTGCCCGCCTCGAACTTGTACGGCAGATCGTTGTACAGCGTCTTCTCGAAGGTGACCGAGCGGATCATGTCGCCGCCGCCCTGGTAAGGAGGCATCGCCTCCAGCAGCGCCTGCTTGCCATACAGCACGCCGATGCCGGTCGGCCCATACATCTTGTGCCCGGAGAAGACATAGAAATCGACATCCAGCTCCTGCACATCGATCTTCACGTGCGGCGCCGCCTGCGCCCCGTCGACGATCACAGGTACGCCGTGAGCGTGTGCCATCTCGACGATTTGCCGCACCGGATTGACCGTTCCCAGCGCATTAGAAACATGGGTCACCGCGACAATCTTCGTCCTGTCGCTCAGCAGCCTGGGCAGTTCTTCCAGGCGCAGCTCGCCGCGTTCGTTGACAGGCAGCACACGCAGAGTGGCGCGCTTCTCGTCGCACAGTATCTGCCAGGGCACGATGTTGGAGTGGTGCTCCATGGCGGTGATCAGCACTTCATCGCCGGCGCCGATATGCGCGCGCCCGTAGGTCTGCGCCACCAGGTTGATGCCTTCGGTGGCGCTGCGCACGAAAATGATCTGGCGCTTGTCGGCAGCATTTACAAAGGCTTGCACCGTGCGCCGTGCCGCTTCGTGCTCGCTGGTCGCGTGCTCCGAAAGGTAGTGCACGCCGCGATGAATGTTGGCGTTGCCCCGCTCGTAGTAGCGGGAGATGGCATCGATGACGGAACGCGGCTTCTGCGAGGTGGCAGCGTTGTCGAAGTACACCAGCGGATGCCCGTGCACCTTCTGATGGAGGATGGGAAAGTCGCGGCGCACCTTCTCCACGTCGTATGCGGCGATACCTGCCGTAATCGGCGACTGCAGATCGCTGGTCACAGTGTTTGCTGCCGGATTCATCCAACCTCCTCCCAGTTTCGGCCCTTGTCTTCACCGCGCGGCGAGGCGGGCGTGGTGCGCGCCATCCCGAACAGATGGCGGTTGATCAATTCCTCCAAATAGCCCCGCACGGACTCTTCTTTCATGCGGTCCAGGCACTCGCTGGCGAAGGCCAGCAACAGCAGTTTGCGGGCCGAGCGCTCGTCGATGCCGCGCGAGCGCAGGTAGAAGAGCGCGTTCTCCTCGATCTGCCCGATGGTCGCGCCGTGCGTGCACCTCACGTCGTCGGCGTAGATTTCCAGTTGCGGCTTGGTGTCGATCTGCGCGTCGTCGGAGAGCAGCAGGTTGCGGTTCGTCTGCTTGGCGTCGGTCTTCTGCGCGTCCTTGTGGACGATGATGCGGCCATGAAAGACGCCGTGCGCCTGGCCGTCAAGGATGCCGTTATAGAACTGCCGGCTGCCGCAATGCGGCTGCGCATGCTCGACCAGCATGTAGTTGTCGAGGTGCTGCTTGCCGGTGCCGATGAACAGGCCGTTGATGAGGCACTCGCCGCCTTCGCCGTTCAACACGGGATGCACGTTGTTGCGGACCAGTCCGCCGCCAAGCAGGATCGAGTGAGTCGCGACGTTGGCGCTGCGCGCCTGCTGGATGCGCAGGGTCGACACGTTATAAGTCTCAGTGTGCTCACGCTCCAGCATGTAGTGCGACACGACCGCGCTCTCGCCGGCGACAAGCTCGGTTGCGGTGTTGCAGAACGCCGTGCCGCCGCCAAGCGAAATGTAGTCTTCGACCATGGCGATCTGGCTCTGGTCTTCGGCGACGATCAGGTTGCGGGGATGGGTCATCAGCGGCACGCTGGCTTCGGTGGAAACGAAGAGCAAATGAATCGGCTGTTCCAGCACCTTGCCCTTGGCTATGTGGATGTAGGCGCCGTCGCTCAGGAATGCAGTGTTGAGCGCGGCGAAAGCATCGCGCTGGGTATTCAGGTAGCGGCCTAGATGAGGTTCGAGTCCTGCGGGATTGGTGTTGATCTCGTCCGCCAGGCCGTTGACGCGAACGCCGTTCGCAGCGTCCATCGTGGATAACTCACGCGCGAAGCGCCCGTTGACAAAGACGAGCTGGCAGGCTGCGCCGAGAAGATTGCAGGCATCGATCGCTTCCCTACTGACGTGGGCAGCCGCGGACGGAAGCTGCCACGAAGTTTTCGCAATAGGCGAAACGTTGGTGAAGCGCCAGTCCTCATCGTGGGTCGTCGGAAAGCCGGTTTCGCAGAATCGCGCGAAAGCGTCGTCGCGAAGTTTGCGCAGCCAGGCGGGACCGCCGGCCTTTCGCTGAAATTCGCTGAAGCTCACGAGATAAGTTTCGATTTGTTCCGTCGCAGTAATCACGATTGCAGTAGTTCCTCGTACATCAATGCTCGAAGATCAATATTCGAATAAGAAGATTGTCGTGCAGCTTGCGGTAAACATCCGGCCTTGACGCGCACCCCTCTATCGCGCGGTCGTCGTCTCCCGCTCCATGTCGGTGTAGCCGCTCTCTTCCAGCTCCAGCGCCAGCTCCTTGCCGCCGGAGCGCACGATGCGGCCATTCATCAGCACGTGCACGTAGTCGGGCACGATGTAGTTCAACAGCCGCTGATAGTGCGTCACCACGACGAACCCACGCTCCGGGCTGCGCATGGCGTTCACGCCTTTGGCCACGATCTTCAACGCGTCGATATCGAGACCGGAATCGGTCTCATCCAGCACGGCCAGCTTCGGCTGGAGCACCGCCATCTGCAAAATCTCGTTGCGCTTCTTTTCGCCGCCCGAGAAGCCCTCGTTCACCGAGCGGTTCATCATGCGGTCATCCATCTCCAGCAGCTTCAGCTTCTCGCGCAACATAGGCAGGAAGTCCATGGCGTCCATTTCGTCTTCGCCGTGGTACTTGCGGACCGCGTTCAGCGCCGAGCGTAGGAAGTACGCGTTGCTGATACCGGGAATCTCGACCGGATACTGAAACGCCAGGAAGACGCCTTCGCAGGCGGCGTCCTCGGCCTTCATCTCCAGCAAGTCTTGGCCGTTGTAGGTGACGGAGCCGGCGGTGACGTTGTAGCTCTCCCGGCGCGCCAGCACCTGGGCCAGCGTGCTCTTGCCCGAGCCGTTCGGGCCCATGATGGAGTGCACCTCGCCGGCGTTGACCGTAAGGTTGATGCCCTTGAGGATCTCGTTGCCGCCGACGTTGACGTGCAGATCTTTAATTTCCAGTAAGTTCATGCGTTCGATTAGTCCTCATAAAATGTCTGCGATCAGTCCTCTAATACGCGATCTGTCCTTTAATAAATGTGCGGGGCAGCCAAACGCCCGTTCGCACTACGAAATTGTCATCACGAGCCGGAGGCGAGGGATCTGTTTTCGTCCCTAGTGGCATTGCCGTCACTCGCGCGGAAAACAGGTCCCTCGCTGCGCTAATGATGACAATGTCACAGTGCGTGCAGCATTGGCGTACACGCACAGCAAATCACTTCTACCCGACGCTGCCTTCCAGGCTCACGCTCAGCAACTTCTGCGCCTCGACGGCGAACTCCATCGGCAGCTCGCGGAAAACGCGCTTGCAGAAGCCGTTCACGATCATCGAGACCGCATCCTCGGCCTTCAGCCCGCGCTGCCGCAGGTAAAACATCTGGTCTTCGCCAATCTTCGAGGTCGACGCCTCGTGCTCCATCTGCGCCGTCGAGTTGCGCACCTCGATGTACGGGAAGGTGTGCGCGCCACACTTGTCGCCGATCAGCAGCGAGTCGCACTGTGTGTAATTGCGCGCGCCGGTTGCGCCCTTCAGAATCTTGATCAGCCCGCGATACGTGTTTTGTCCGTGACCGGCTGAGATGCCCTTCGACACCACCGTGCTCCTGGTGTTCTTGCCGATGTGGATCATCTTCGTCCCGGTATCGGCCTGCTGATAGTTGTTGGTCAGCGCTACCGAGTAGAACTCGCCCACCGAGTTGTCGCCCTGCAAAATGCAGCCCGGATACTTCCAGGTGATGGCCGAGCCGGTCTCCACCTGCGTCCACGAAATCTTCGAGTTCACGCCCTGGCACTTGCCGCGCTTGGTGACGAAGTTGTAGATCCCGCCCTTACCTTCTTTGTCGCCGGGATACCAGTTCTGCACCGTCGAGTACTTGACGGTCGCGTTATCGAGCGCGACCAGTTCAACCACGGCCGCGTGCAACTGGTTCTCGTCGCGAATCGGCGCGGTGCAGCCTTCGAGATAGCTGACGGAAGCACCGTCTTCGGCGACGATCAGCGTCCGCTCGAACTGGCCTGTCTCCGCCGCGTTGATGCGGAAGTACGTCGACAGCTCCATCGGACACTTCACGCCCTTGGGAACGTAGACGAACGATCCATCGCTGAACACTGCCGCGTTCAGCGCGGCAAAAAAGTTGTCGGTGTAGGGAACGACGGAGCCCAGCCACTTCTGCACCAGCGCGGGATGCTTCTGCACCGCCTCGGAGAATGAGCAGAAGATCACGCCCGCTTCCGCCAGCTTTGCCTTGAAAGTCGTGGCAACCGAAACGCTGTCGAACACCGCGTCGACGGCCACGCCGGCCAGCATCTTCTGCTCGGTAATCGGAATGCCCAGCTTCTCGTAGGTGCGCAGAATTTCGGGGTCGAGCTGGTCCAGGCTCTCGAGCTGCGGCTTCTGCTTGGGCGCCGAGTAATACGTGATCGCCTGATAGTCGATCGGCGGATAGTGAATGTTCGCCCACTTCGGCTCGGCCTGCTTGGCCTCTTGCGATGCCCAGTAGCGGTACGCCTTCAGCCGCCAGTCGAGCATGAACTGCGGCTCATTCTTTTTAGCCGAGATCAGGCGGACGGTGTCTTCATTCAGGCCCTTGGGGACGCGCTCCTCTTCAATGTCGGTGACGAAGCCCCACTTATACTCGCGGTTCGCCAGGTCCTGAATCGTGTTCGTCGAACTCATTGAACTCTCCCGGATAATTGCACAAGTGTCGGCACAACTTTGCCATTTGCGTCGCGGATTGCAGCCAATTGCATCGGCCGCGCCAGCTCAGAAAGCGTCACCTTCGCCAATGCGCCGCGCATCACCTGGCTGATGATCCGCTGGTTGGCCTTGGTAGGACAGGACCGCTCCAGGTCGCACATACCCGTCGTGTCGGTGCTGCATTCGGTGAGCGCGATCGGCCCTTCCATCGCGGTGACAATATCGGCTACCGAGATGTCAGCCGGCTCCTTGGCAAGACCGTAGCCGCCCTTCAGGCCGCGATGCGAGGTCAGCAAGCCGCTCGGCAAAAGCTGCTTCAGCACTTTGCTGACGGTCGGCAGCGGCAAATGCGACACCAGCGCCAAGTCGCGCGCGGTGTGCACGGTCGAAACACCGTCCCGCGCCATGATGGTCATCAGCACCAGCCCGTAATCGGTGAGCTTGGCAAAGCGGATCATTAGTTTTTGCTGTCCTGACTGCTTAGATTCATATAGTACCATGACGGTACTATTTTTGTTGGTGTGGACACAGCCGGGCTGTCTGCACTTTTCCGGGGTAGTTCAGGCGCTGTCCTAACGGACGGCAAAACCGATACGCCTGCGCGGGCTTACCTATCGAATTCCGGCTACCCGATTCCAGCTACAACGAGTGCAATAGTATTTGCGAGCTGCTGATTGACTTCTCTGGACAGTTCGGCTTCAATGTTGCGAGTTGTTGGTCAGAGTACATCAGCGGTCCCCTACCTGCCGGATTCCGACCGTCTGCGACATTCACCGTTCGAAAAACTGAAGACCTGAGGAGAGACATGAAGGCTCTACGAATGCTCGGAATTGCCTCGCTTGTAGTGGCTGCGGTTTCAGGAGCAGTTGCTCAAACATGGCAACGCACAACTAATAATCCTCCTTTGAACGTGGGCGCGATGGTTCTGCTCACGGACGGAACCGTCATCGCGCACCAGGAGGACGATCAGAACGGAGATGTGGCGAGTCTCCACTGGTATAAGCTCACGCCGGACGCTAACGGCAGCTACGTAAATGGCACCTGGACCCAGATCGCGGACCTGCCCACCGGTTACGGACCGCTGTTCTTTGGCTCGGCGGTTTTGCCTGACGGTCGAGTTATTGTGGAAGGCGGCGAATACAACCAGTACGGCGCAGGTTTCACCAAGCTGGGCGCCATCTATAATCCCGTGACCGACTCCTGGACACCGGTCACCGCTCCCACCGGATGGAACAACATCGGCGATGCCTCGACGGTCGTTCTAAGCAACGGCACCCTGATGTTGGCCAACACCACCACGCATCAGGCCGCTCTTCTGAATCCTTCGACGCTGACCTGGACCGCTACCGGCACCGGCAAGTTCGACAGCAACGACGAAGAGGGCTGGACCCTGCTGCCCGGAGGCAAGGTCTTGACGGTCGACGCATACGTCGATCGCAACGATCCTACCGGCAAGAACTACGAGCTGTACGATCCCAGCAGCGGTACCTGGTCGGTTGCCGGCACCACCCCGGTCCAGCTTTGGGATCCCCCGGGCTGCGGCGGCTCATTCGAAATCGGACCTGGCGTCCTGCAGCCGAGCCAGAAAGTGATCTACTTCGGCGCACGCGGCTGCGGTCCGGGCCACACTGCGGTCTACGATTCTCCTTCCGGCACCTGGACGGCTGGTCCGGATTTTCCGAACCAGTTTGACGTCGCCGACGGTCCAGCGGCGCTGGAGACCAACGGCAACGTAATCGTCTTCTCCAGCCCCGGAGTCTTCGAAGGCGGCGCGCAGACTTTCGAGTGGAACGGCAGCAGCCTGAGTGAAATCGCCGGTCCTCCGAACGAGGTTAACGACTCCTCCTTCCAGGGACACTTCCTCATGCTGCCCAGCGGGCAGATCATGTTCACCGACTACACGCAGGACGTCGAGATCTTCACCCCGGCCGGCAGCAACTACACCGGCTGGAACCCGACCGTGCTGCTGAACCATACGGTCTTCACGCGCGGCACCACCTTCCAGTTGAACGGCTTCAAGTTCAACGGCGCCTCGCAGAACAACATGTATGGTGACGACTATCAGGACGCCACCAACTACCCCATCGTCCGCTTCACCAACATCAACACCGGCCACGTCTTCTATGCCCGCACCCATGACCACAGCGCCATGCCCGTGGGCTTCACCGGTCCAACCTTCACCCACGTCGATATTCCAAGCAACATGGAAAGCGGCGCCACCAACCTGCAGGTAGTGGTTAACGGCATTGCCTCGCAAAACTATGTGATCGGCATCAACTAGCCGGTTACCGAGTGACGGGAGATAGGCCCCACATGGCAGCAATGCCGGGTGGGGCTTTTCCTTTGCGCCGAGGTTACTCTCCGGTGACTAGTAACCAGTTGGTTTTCAACAGGCCTTAAAGTGCCCGGTTACGAACTTGGGGCTCTTGCCGGCTCACGGGATCGCCGCTAATGCGTCTATTCAACAATGACATACGGATGATGGTTGAGGTGTACAACTTAGTACGTAAAGGTAACGGAAAAAGGTCAAATTAGCCTTGAACTCGGGCACAATCCGAACTATAGTATGGCGTTCTCTGGCCCAAGCAATATCCCTCCCCGGTTGCGTGGTTCTGGAATCCCGGCAACACGTCATGAATCGCTGTTAAGGTTTCGTGAATCCAATCAGTTAGAGCACCAGGGCCAAGGCATCAGAAGCAACACCACAGTCATCCGACATACATCCTGAAGAGGTAGGAAAAAGCACACATATGGCAAAGCGACGCGGCAATCCTAATTGGGGAAAGCCTGAGCCGATCGGCCCGGTCGTCCCCACCATTACTGAATTCGAGCAGGTGGTAAAGGAATTCAAGCTCCAGCCGGACCAATACATCCGGTCGACCAGGCTGCGCGAATGGGCGCGCAAGAACAAAAACTCGAAGTACATCCCCGAGCCTCTGCTGGAAGCCTGGGGCTTCGAGATCGAGTCCACACTCTAAGACCCCGACCCTCCAATCAGGGCCGCTCCGGCGGCCCTTTTCTCTTGCCGCCCACGTGCCAACCCTTGCGAAGCGCCTTCGCAGCCGCTCTCAATACGTGAACGACTGAATCTCCGTCACGCCCGTATCGGGTCCGTCCACATATCCCGACCGCCGGCTGGGATTCAGCGCAATATGGGCGGGGACAACATTGAAAGTATTCGAGAAGCTGAATCCATTGATAGTTTCCTGCAAGTTTCCATTCGTGTCGTAGACGTATATCGCGCTGCCGCTGGGCGCCGAGCTGGAGTTAGGCTGGGCAATCAGAAACACCCTGTGTATGGGATCGAACTCTACATCGGCGCCGCTGTAGAACTGCTGCCCGCCGGAGCCCGGCAGCTGGACCAGAAATCCGCTCCGCGTGCTGAGGCTGTAGAACTCCACGTTGGCGTCATCCTCTGTGGTGGTGCAGAAGATTCCGTCGGCGGAATCGACGGCGAGCCCATTTATAGAGCCAAAGCCGACGCCCGTGAACTCGCTGAAGCTCCCGGCCGTGAGGTCCACCACGCCAATCACCGGCAGGCAGTCAAAGCAACCGGGCCCGCCTCCCAGGATCGCCTGATTGGTTACGCTGTCGTAGCCGATCGGAGGAGGCGCGCTGCCGAAGTTTCGCGAGTCGGTAATCATGACGACCGGGCCGAAGGTATTGGCGGCGACATTGGAACTGAACACGTAGGGGATGAAGTTGTCGCTGTTGTCGTAAGCAAACACAGCTACATTGGTGACGCCCTGGCTGCGGCTAACTCCCGTCGGCATGATGATGTGCTGCATTCCAATCGGCGGAGTCCAGTTGCCGGTAAGGCGGTTGGAGCTGAGGGGATTCAAGACGTTGAACGTACGGTTCGTGACGAAGCCGCGCGAGACGTTTTCGTGCTCGATCAGCCCGACGCTGTTGCCCACGATGCCCAGGGTGACAAAATCGTCCTGCGCGTGGGTGGGCTGCGTAAGCGTCACCACGTGAAGGATATTTCCGCTCGCCTGGTCGAACGTTTCAACCGCGGCCAGCACGTTCCCGTTGGACAGCGTCTTCGCCTCGCTCAGCAGTCCTTCCGTGCCGTTCTGGTCGATATCGAAGCCGAAGATCTGCCCGCCAAACTGGCTATGCACCAGCGTCTGGCCCGGGCCAGCTGTGGGATTGGGCTGAAACTCGTCTGTCTGCGCAAACGCCAGCGTGCCCAAGGCGGCGAGCGTCAAGCACAAAGCCACGCGGCCGAGCCTGCTAACCAAATGCCAAACCTTGTTGTGCGACGCAAACGAAGGCTCCTGGTAGCCCTCTCCGATCGCAGGCAAAAGCATCCACCTACTTCCACCATTCGACATTTTGCTGCCTCCTTCGAACCGCGCTTCTAAAGGGATTTCGACTTCGCCGGCCGCATCGGGAAACGCGACTGCGCTGTCCATGCTATGAGAGACGCTCTCCCCAATGAGCGACGGTGTTGTCAAAGTTTTGTAAACCTTGAGTGGATTCTGCAGAACAACTTGTGGTTGGGATCGCAGCGGCAAATTCCATCGGAGCTCTCAGCGGATCGCTCGATTCGGCCTCTGCTATCTCGTCCTTATCACGAGAACGCGTGACCAGATTCGGACGTAGCTGTTCTGCACACGGACAGGCGGCCGGTCGGTCCAGTACCTAAACTGATGAGATTATGGGTCTACGACTAGGTTGTCCGGCTGCACACTACCATGGCTGCGAACGCCTCGGCATGTTGTCCCCATGAACCATTTGCGCTACGCAATCCGCCTCTTGCGCAAGTCGCCGGTCTTTACCGCCGTCGCAGTCATCACGCTGGCGCTGGGTATTGGCGCCAATAGCGCAATCTTCACTCTGCTCGACCAGGTCTTGATTCGCCCGCTGCCGGTCAGCCATCCCGAACAACTGGTGCGGTTGCGCTACACCGGCGAGAGCCCCGGACATACTAATAATTACGGCGGAGATGACAACGACTTCTTCTCCTATCCGATGTACCGCGATCTGCGCGACAAGAATGCTGTCTTCAGCGGCCTGATCGCGAATGACGAGCAAACCGTTGGCGTCGAGTGGAACAACCGCTCCGAACTGGCCGGCGCCGAAATGGTTTCCGGAAATTACTTCCAAATGCTGGGACTGCAGCCTGCGATGGGCCGGCTTCTCATTCCTTCCGACGACCAGCCTAACGCCAGCCCTGTAGTCGTCCTCAGCTTCAATTACTGGAAGGACAAACTCGGCTCGGATCCGCGCGTGCTCGGCCAAAGTCTCTCGGTGAACGCGCATCCGTTTACGATCGTCGGTGTCGCCCCGCCGCAGTTCCACTCCGTTGCCGCCGGCGAAACTCCGGGCTTGTTCGTCCCCGCGTCGGCCAAGAACATCATCACTCCACGCTGGCAGAATCTGGAGGACCGCGAGTCGCATTGGCTCACGCTCGTAGGCCGCCTCAAAGACGGCGAGAGCCGGCAGCAGGCACAAGCCGGGCTCGACCCGCTGTGGCGTGCCATCCGCGCCGAAGAGCTAAAACAATTTGGATATCACTCGCAACGCACACGGCGGCTTTTCCTCGACGAATCGCACATCCTGGTTCTCGACAGCGCTCGCGGCTTCTCTCCCCTGCGCGACGATATCGGCACGCCTCTGCTGGTGCTGATGGGAATGGCAGGGCTGCTGGTGCTGATGGCGTGCATCAATGTCTCCAGCCTGCTTCTGGTGCGCGCCGCAGCGCGTGCCCGCGAAATGTCGGTACGCTACGCGATCGGAGCCAGCCGCTGGCAGATCCTCCGCCAGTTGCTGCTCGAAGGCCTCTTGCTGGGCCTCGTCGGGGGCACGCTGGGGCTTTTCATCGCGCCTCTGATCTCCGGCATGCTGGTGCGGATGGTCTTTACCGATCCGGCCAGCCAGCTCCCCTTTTCCACCGCGCCCGACACGCGCATCCTGCTGTTCAACTTTGCTGTCGCCTTTGCGGTCAGCATGCTGTTCAGCCTGGCGCCTGCGTTGAGATTGCTGCGGCCGGACCTGGTCAATTCGCTCAAGCAGCAGGCCGCAACTGCACCCGGCGGCCCACTGCGTTTCCGGAGAATTTCCGTGGGCGCGCAGATCGGGCTCAGCCTGCTGTTGCTGGTAGCTGCGGGTCTGTTTGTTCGCACGTTGCGAAATTTGCGCGCGGTGGATGTGGGTTTTGCAACCGATCACCTGGTCAGTTTCCGGTTGAATGCGCGCCTTGCCGGATATCAACCCGAACAACTTCAGCCGCTCAACCTGCGCATCCTCGATACGCTGGCAGCGCTGCCCGGAGTCCGGTCCGTGGCTGCTACCGACGATCCGGATTTGGCCAACAACGATGAGACCGGGAACGTTGCGATTGCGGGTTACAAACAAGCCGACGGTGAAGACATGCAGATCGAAGAGCCCTGGATTACTCCGGGTTACTTTTCGACAATGCACGTACCGCTGCTGGCAGGACGTGCCTTCACCGGGCAGGATCTACCGGGAAAGCCGAATGTGGCGATCGTCAACGCCAGCTTTGCTACTCATTATTTCGGCAGCCCGCAGAAAGCGATTGGTCGCGTGGTTGGGTTCAATGGCTCGGGACGCGATGCGGAGTTCGACACCGAGATCGTGGGTGTGGTGGGTGATACCAGGCATGCCAACTTGCGCGATCCCGTGCGGCGCACCGTGTATCGCAGCCTTCTGCAAGCTCCGCAGCTGAATTTCGTGACCTACGTGGTAAGGACCTGGCAGCCTCCGGAAGCCGCGAAGTCCACTCTGCGCGAGGCCATGCAGCAGCTCGATTCGAAGCTGGCGCTCAACAATATGCAGACCATGGAAGCGCAGGTGAACGACAGCTTGTCGAACGAGCGGCTGATCGCGGTGCTCTCCATCAGCTTTGGCGCGCTCGCCGCGCTGATGGCGGCGATCGGCCTTTACGGCGTGCTGGCTTACGCGACGGCGCAGCGCACCCGTGAAATCGGTATTCGCATCGCCTTGGGCGCGCAACGGCAGACTGTAATGCGGCTGGTGCTCGCCGATGTGGCGTGGCTGGCGGGCATCAGCATTGCCATTGCCTTGCCCGTGGCGGTGCTGGCGTCGCGCGCCGTTCGCAGCCAACTCTACAATGTCAGCTCCGCCGATCCGCTGGTCCTCGTCTGCGGCGTCCTGCTGATAACGTTCATCGCCCTGCTCGCAGCGTTGCTGCCGGCGCGGCGCGCCGCGCGGGTCGAGCCGATGCAGGCCCTGCGAATGGAGTAGGCCGTGCGCGGCGGGCGAGTGTCCCACGCCAGCGGTTCCTTTACTTCCCGAGATGCTGTTCGACAACTGAATCTCCCGCTACGTCGCCGCATCCCAGTGTTGTGACCTTCAACTCCGACCAGACAGCCGCCATGCTTGCGGCCACCAGCTTCGCCGCCGGGCTCAACGTATACGCCACGGTGGCGACGCTGGGGCTGCTGGGGCGCTTCGGAGTCATTTCCCTGCCCTCCAGCCTGGACGTTTTGCAATCGTGGTGGATCATCGGCGTTTCGCTGGCGCTGTTCGGGCTGGAGTTCTTCGCCGACAAAATCCCCGCCTTCGACCTCATATGGAACGCTCTGCACACGTTTATCCGCATTCCCATCGCAGCGCTGCTGGCCTACGTTGCCAGCTCGCATCTTTCACCGGGACTGCAACTGGCCTCAGCCGCGGCCGGCGGACTGATTGCCTTCGCCGCGCACGGCGGCAAGACAGCTTTGCGCGCCGCCGTGACTCCGTCGCCGGAACCGTTCTCAAATATGGCGCTGAGCTTCGGTGAGGACGCCGGCGCGATCGGATTGACGTGGATCGCGACGCAGCATCCCTACCTGGCGGCGGGAATGGTTGCGGTGCTTCTGGTGGCGGTCGTGCTGCTGATGCGCTGGGTGATTCGCGCCTTGCGCAGCCTCTTCCTGCGCGCACGCACCGCCTGGGCGGGATAGTAAGGCAGGGCAGACCTTTTCGGAAGCAAAGCAATTCGGGTAGAGCCGGCCTTTTAATGAAGAGCGTGAGGATTTGTCGTCCCCTACGGGCCTCGGCGCGACGAGCCGTTTCGGGTAGAGCTGGCCTTCAAGGCCTGCGTCCAAGCGGTTTAATTTTGGGCTTCCGAGCGAGCTTTAGCTCGCGAGGGAAGCTGCCTTAGTCGGGTTTTCAGCAAACGGTGAAGCCGGCGACACCGTGCCACCTTACACAACCGGGCGCTCCAAACGCGGGGACTAAGCGCCGTTCTACTTTTTTAATTTCCCGTGAAGAACTCCCACATATCCGGCGCACTGGCCGAAGCTCCGGGAAAAACGCTTACGCCCGCAAGCTGGAGCATGAAACGCAACGTGCTGGGATGCTGATACAAGGTCACCGGAATGTCGGAGCCGCTAGGCGGATATCCCGGGTTCGCGTTCGGTCCGACGGCGACCCACACGACGTGTCCACCGCCATACTGCGTGTCGCTGTCTTCGGACTCGTCAAAGGTAATAATCAGCAACCCTCCGCCGGGCGTATTGAAGTCGGGACTGGCGAGCAGGGGCGCAATATTGTTCTGCAACCAGGTATCCGCCATGGCCAGGGTGCCGTCATGCGCATCGTCCAGCAGATTAGGCACGATGAACGCGTAATTAGGCAGGGTGTGATTGGCGATGTCGGTGGCCAGTTGGGTGAACGGCACCAGGTTCTGCTGCTGGTTGGGATCGTTACGCACGTCGGAGAAATAGGAGCACGGGTTATGGTGCTCGGAATACTCTCCCTGGTCGCCGCCATCGTAGCCCTGGTGCGGCAGCGATTCGGAGTACTCCTTCCATGTCTTGCCCGCGGCCACCAGCTCGCGCACCACGTTGTCGACACTTACCGTGCCCGTGTAGCCGTCGTCGTTGGTGATGATCTGGCCGGTGGTCAGCATGAAGTAATTGCCGATCGAGGGATGCGTGTTCGCGTAATAAGCCTCCGCGAGCGAATAAGCGTGCGCCAGGCTATTCAGGTAGGGCATCTGCGGATTGCCGATCACGTCGGTGTAGCCGTGATTTTCCTCCATCACGATAAAGACGTGATTGACCTGGCGGCTGGGCGGTAGCGGATTCACCGCCGCAGCTTGAGAACCGCGTTGCGCCTGCGCGCTCGCCAGCGTTGCGCATACCAGGAAAAAAAGTGTTGCGGGGACCGGGCGCGAAAATCTCACTCTCATTGCTTCCTACTCCCTTGGCGGCATTTCTTGCGGTTAATAGATGAGTTCTGTCGGGACACTAGAGCGCAGCGAATAGAGAACGGGGGCCATCTTACACCCAGGCCGACGCGAAGGGTTGCGTAAACGCAGCATTATGCACCAGGAGCCAAAGGCTACAGTAAGGCCAAGTGCCAATTGCCAAACTCGCTGCTAAAATCTTGCTAAGCTCATGACCCCGCAAAGTCCTTTCTGCGATGTTGAAACTGCGCTGGAGGAAATCCGCGCCGGCCGCATGATCGTGGTCATTGACGACGAAGATCGCGAGAACGAAGGCGACCTCACAATGGCCGCCGAGAAGATCACCCCCGAAGCCATCAACTTCATGGCCAAGTATGGTCGTGGCCTGGTCTGCCTCGCGATGACCGAAGAGCGTCTGGAATATCTGCGGCTGGGGCAGATGTCGGCGGAGAACACCTCGAACTTCGGCACGGCATTCACCGAATCGATCGATGCCAAGGAGGGAGTGAGCACGGGCATCTCCGCTTACGATCGCGCACGCACCATTCAGGTCGCCATCGATCCGGCAACCCGGCCGAACGATCTGGCGCGTCCCGGACACGTCTTTCCGCTGCGCGCCCGCAAAGGCGGCGTGCTGGTCCGCGCCGGACAAACCGAGGCCTCTGTCGATCTGGCGCGCATGGCAGGAATGGTCCCTGCGGGCGTGATTTGCGAGATCATGAACGATGACGGCACGATGTCGCGCGTGCCTGAACTCACACAGTTCTGCCGCCTGCACGACCTGAAGATGTTGACGGTCGCCGAAGTCATCCGCTATCGCATGGCGCATGAGCGTTACGTGCGGCGTCTGGCTGAAGCTCTGGTGCCGACCGCCTATGGCGAGTTCCGCATGATTACCTACGAGTCGGAGATTACCGGCGAGTCGCACATCGCGATGGTTAAGGGCGACGTGGAAGACGCGAGTCTGGGGCCGGTTCTGGTGCGCATGCATTCGCATTGCCTGGTCGGCGATGTCTTTGGCGCCAGCGGATGCGATTGCCGCAACGTGATCGACGCCTCAATGCGGCGCATCGCCGAGGAAGGCCGCGGCGCGCTAATCTATCTGCATTCGACTTCGAAGGGATATTCCGTGGAGCGGCTGGGCGAGCGCATGACCATCCAGTTCCATCACGAGCAGCGCCTGCCGACCCTGCCCGAGAGCCAGCGCAAAACGCAGCGCGAGATCGGCATCGGCGCGCAGATCCTCTCCGACCTGAACCTGAAGCGCATTCGCCTGCTGACCAACCACCCGCGCAAAGTCGCCGGCCTGGAAGGCTTCGACATAGAAATTGTCGAGCAGGTGCCGGTTTCGACCCGGGGCAAAGTTTCGGTGGGATAGCCCGCAACCACGCTCATCCACAACTTTACTGAGTCGCAGCGCGTGCGGCTGGTATTCCCGGCCGCGCTAAACATTCTGACTTCTTGCCAGAGCGCGTTTGATGGTCTCGTCCAGCGCGGCTTTGGCCCTGCCGTATTCCTCAGGCGTCACTTTGCCTTGCTGGCGATCGATCTCCAGTTGGAACAGCTCCTCTTTCATCGCCTCCAGCAGCAGCGAGTTGCGATCGCCTCCGCCCGAAGCAGCCACTGGACTCGCCGCGGCTTCCCCGTTCCTGGGCGCCGCAATCGCGCCTGCCATCGAAGCACTGGCTGGCGGCACTGCCGGCTCGGGATACTCGCCGAATGCGGCAGAAGGCTCACCGCGACGTGCGCTTACCTTGCTGCTTCCTTCACCGGCGGCAACTGTGGCCGGATGAAATCGATTGGAGCGCGTCACGATATACGCTCCGCCCATGACCAGCACCAGCGCGAAGCCGCCTAGAAAGTACACGCGATAGTCATGCAGCGGATCGGGCGCGTCGATGGGCGCGCCCAAGCCGCCTCCGGGACGGTTGTCGTTCGCCGCTTGCGCGCCGCCGCCCATGCCGCCGCCGGAAGCTTCTCCGCCCTGCTGATTGTCGGCCTGAAACACTGCCGCACCCGAGACACGATAGCTGAGGTCATCGCCGGGCTTTACGTTGGTGGCGACCATCACCGTGGTTCGCGGATCGGCGATCTGCGGGTCGGTCATGCTCTGGAAGGCATGCGCATCCTTGGCGCTGAAGCTCATGCCTTTGGGCACCATGACGACGAAGTGCTGCACATCGCGCTGAACCTTCGGCGTGATGCTGGCCTCGCCCGAGTACGGCATGTGATAGGCGACCTGGAACTGGGTCTCGCCGGGCCGCAACGGGTAGGTCAAAAAGAAGTGGCCCTTTTGCGAGCCGGGCTGAGCGTTCGTGGCGATCGGCTGCCCGCCGGGACCCTTGGCTTCGGCGCTGTCGATCTCGGCGGCCTCGGGCAGCACGATCTCGAAGGTGCCTTTGTCGTCTGCCAGCGTGCGCGGCGGCTCCGACTTGTTGCTGATGGCGAAAAGATTCACTCCCTGCAGCTGCTTGCCGTCGCTCTGTATCCGGTCGACCTCAACCGTCTGGCTCAGGGCATCGATCTTGGGGGCCGAGTCATAGATGGTCAGCTCGGCGGTCGTCACTCCCGGCATCAGCGGGCCGCCTTGCGGGAAGTAGCCGACGCCTTCATGCGTGACGCGCACCATGTGCGGCGCCTGGTCCTTGGGCGCGGGAAACGAGAAGTGCCCCCGCGCGTCGGTCTTGGTATTGCCGATCTCCTGCATGCCCTGCGAAAGCGAGAGCAGCGTGACCTCTTCGCCCGCCGCCGGCTTGCCGGTAGTGCCATTAGTGACCGTGCCGGTAATGTTCTGAGCGCTGGCGGCGCTGGCGCCAGCTGCCAGACACAACATCAGGATCATCTGAGAGAACTTCACGCGCGGCCTCCATTGGTCCGCATTCCGGCGGGCCGTGTTCCCTTACGCAAGATCACGCGTGCCTTCTCGATCTGCTCCAGCTCGGCCAAAATCGCAGCCGCCTCGTCCTCCAGCGCGGCGCGCTGGATCGCATAGTCCTGCTCGCTCAGCTTGCCGGCCTTGTACTCGAAGCTGAGGTCGCGCAGGTTCTCGTAGGTCGCCTCTTTGCGCTCCAGCAGATACATCTGGCGGGTCTTCTCCTCGCCGGCCTCAACTTCTCCCGGCTGATAGAAGACGTAAACGAACAGTGCAGCCGCAAACAGCATGCAGCCGAACAACGCGAAGACGCTGCTCTGATCAAAGACCCCGACAACCATAAACGCCAACATCAAAATTCAGTCTCCTGAGCACGACGGTAGCGGACCTTCAGGTCAGCCTCATCCCGCTCTCTCTTGTTTTTAATCGCCTTCAGCGGGCGAAACCAACCAGGTGCGCCGGGAAAGCGCGCCGATCAGAATTCCGTCTCCTGGCGAGCCCGCTTCCGCAGCTCGTCCAGCTCTTCCGCCTGCAGGGCGGGTTGCGGCACCGGGTGGGCGACGGCGCGCGACTTCCACAGCCGCACCAGCCATACGGTTACGATCATGGCCGCCACGAAGACGGCGAATGGCGTGACCCAGGCCACGACATTGAAGCCGGTCGTAGTGGGCGCGGCCAGCGAGATGCTGCCGTACTTCTGCACGAAGCTTTGCAGCACCAGCGAATCGCTGTCGCCGCGCTCGATCCCCGCCGCCAACTCATTGCGCATCCTGTCCGAGTAAGTGCAGCCGACGTGATTGCATTCCAGCAGGATCTGGTTGCAACCGCACATGCACATCAGCTGATGGCCGAGCTTGTTGAAGCGCGCGTCGGAATCGGCCCCCATAGAGCCGACCGCCAGCAGTGCGACGAGCGCGAGCTGCGCAAGGCGAAGTTTCGAGCGACACAGTTTCGAGTTTCGAGCTTCAAGTTTCAAAGTATGGGCACCACTGTCCAACGCGATCGTGAAGGGGCGCACCTTCAGGTGCGCCGTAACGGCACCTTTAGTAAATTGTCATCCCGAGCGGAGCGCCCGCCTTGCTTTTCCGATCCGGGTCTTTTGGGATCGGGCGGGCGCGTAGTCGCGGGACCTGCTGTTCGCTCGCGGCGTATCAATCGCCACGCGTTTTGTGCCATCCCTAAAGGGACTCAGATTCTTAATCGTCGCCTACCCAGCACTCCGCTTCGCTCCGTGCTGGGCTAAGTTATGCCGTCCCGCTTCGCGGGACTGGATTCCTTCGGCTCAATCAGCCAAGTCCGGGACGCAGATCCCTCGGCTCCTGTCGCCGCGGCGACCTCCGCTCGGGATGACAAAGTATATGACCCTTTCAATCATCTGGATTTTCCCCAGGCCCGCTTGGCTCGGCCCCCGACATACCGCGACAGACTGAGCGACAGTGCAAACAGCGCCGAATAGATGAATGTGTTCAAGGCGATGACCAGACAGGAGAAGGCCACCATGTGCTCCCAAAAATGTATATGCAACCAATAAAACGCAATCGCCACACCAGGAAACGAGATA
This sequence comes from Terriglobales bacterium, assembly GCA_035651035.1. Taxonomy (GTDB): domain Bacteria; phylum Acidobacteriota; class Terriglobia; order Terriglobales; family Acidobacteriaceae; genus Bog-257. The sequence goes on along the minus strand of DASRGM010000240.1, from coordinate 11,981 downwards.
GTGTGACATCCAGGAAACCACCGTCCCGTCCATGCAGCCACAACCGTAAACGCGAAACCAATCACCACGATCCGCCATTCTTCGAACCGTCTATTCATCGGATCGTCCTTAACAGTACGGCTTTGACGCGAGCCTGAAGGCTCGCTCTACCCAGTCTCTCTATTAATCTCCGCCCACTCCCACAGCTCCCCTCCTCACTGCCTCCTCGGCCGCGCGATCCTTCTCGCGCACTGAGGCCTTCTGTGGCTTCATGTTCGGGATCAGCGCGATGATGGTACCGGCTATCACGACCAGCACGCCGATCCAGATCCACATCACCAGCGGATTGACGTGCGCCTTGATGATCGGCCGGCCGGTGTCCTGGTTGCGTCCGGTATAGACCAGGTACAAGTCTTCGTTCGGGCGCGAGCGGTTGGCCACCATGGTCGCCGTCTGTTCGCTGGCCTTGTAGAAGCGCCGCTCCGGGTACATGGTGTCAATCATCTTCCCGTTCTTGTAGACGTCGATGACCGCCCACTCGCTGCCGTAGTTCGGCTTGTCGTCCTGGGTATACGACCGGCAGACCAGGGTGTAATGGCCGATCTGCATCTTGTCGCCGAAACCCATCTCCTGCTCTTTGTCCTGGTTGAACGGCAGGCCGGCGAAGCCGATGATAATGAGCACGACGCCAAGGTGAATCAGGTATCCGCCGTAGCGGCGGGTGTTGCGGCGCGTGATGACTACCATGCCTTGTGCGATGTTCACGCCCGTCTGCCGGGCGATGACGCGTCCCCCGCGCCAGAACTCGCCACCCACCGTCGCCATCACGAACACCGACAGCGCAATCGCCATCAGCGAATAAAAGTACGCGGAATCTTCCCAGGGCTTGATGCCGCCAACCAGCAGCGCGATCACAGTCAGCACGGTCAGCGCCACCGGCCACAGGAAGTTGCGCTTCAGGCTGTCCAGCGAGGTCTTGCGCCAGGCCAGCAGCGGGCCCACGCCGGTCAGCAGCACCAGGAAGATGCCGATGGGAACGTTCACGCGATTGAAGAATGGCGGGCCGACCGTAACTTTGTGCCCCTGCACCCATTCCGACAGTACCGGAAACAGCGTTCCCCACAGCACGGCGAAACATGAAACCAGCAGCACCAGGTTGTTGAACAGGAAGCTGGACTCGCGCGAAACCAGCGACTCCAGCCGATGCTCGCTCTTCAGCGTCTCGCGGTTGCGCACGAAGAAGAAGACGCACGCGGCGAACGCAATCGCCAGGAACCACACGAACCAGGTTCCGATGCTCGACTGCGCGAAGGCATGCACCGAGCTCACCACGCCCGAGCGCGTAAGGAAGGTGCCGAAGATGGCCAGCAGGAACGTGGTGAAGATCAGCCACATGTTCCACATCTTCATCATGCCGCGCTTCTCCTGCATCATCACCGAGTGCAGGAAGGCGGTCATGGTCAGCCAGGGTAGCAGCGAGGCATTCTCCACCGGGTCCCATGCCCAATAGCCGCCCCAGCCCAGCACCTCGTAGGCCCAATGCGAGCCCAGGAAGATGCCGCAGGTGAGGAAGAGCCAGGCGACCATCGTCCAGCGGCGCGTGATGTGGATCCACTTCTCGCCGGGATACTTCATGATCAGCGCACCCAGCGCGAAGGCGAACGGGATGGTCACGCCCACGTAGCCCAGGTACAGCATCGGCGGGTGAATCACCATCTCGGGATACTGCAGCAGCGGGTTCAGGCCGTTGCCGTCGGCGGGAATGGTGCCGCTGACCAGCCCAAAGGGATTGGCGGCGAAGTTCACCAGCAGGAAGAAGAACACCTGCACGGCTGCGATGATTACCGAGGCGTGATTGAACAGCTGCGCATCGACCTTGTAGCGCAACCGCAGCACCACGGCATAGGTGGACAGCAGCCACGCCCAGAACAGCAGCGAGCCCTCCTGGCCCGACCACAGTGCCGCGAACTTGTACGCCAGCGGCAGGTCGCGATTGGAGTGGTGCAGGATGTACGCCACCGAGAAGTCATTGCCGAACGCCGCCATGACGAGCGCGATGCCCGCGATGGTTACGGCGGCCCACGAGGCGATGCCGGCGCGGCGCGCGGTCTCGGTAAGGCGATCGTCCTTGCGCCAGAGACCTAGCGACCCGGCAATAAATGAATAGGCTGCCAGCGCAAGCGCCAGCAGCAGCGCAAAACTTCCAATCAATGGCATGAGGATCTACTACCTGTAACTGAGGTCGACGGCGCCATCCGGTGCTGGGTGTCATTCTACTCGCAAATGGCCAGGCGAACGGCGAATTCTGCTCCGGACGGGATACCACTTTGAGGGAGTAAACAGGTTAGGGCTTCTGGTGGTGGCTCAGCTTGAAATCGTGTTCAACGGATCTGGAATGGCGCACGCCTCGAGGCGTGCATTGAACTTAAAGCCTCCGGCTTTAGCCGATCGGTAAGGGTGAGATTTGCCTCGCGCTAAAACGTGTGCCCATTCGGGGCTGCAGCATACATGCCTCAAAGGCGTGCTCTACCCGGCAGCGTAAACCATCAAATTCAAATTGAGGCGCTACCGGTTGGTATCTGCGGCGAAGGGCGTGACTTTCAATTAACGTCGATCTTCGGCAATCTGCCTTAAAGGCGGCGCTCGCGTTCGACAGAGCCCGGGTCGTGTTCCATTTTGCGACGCGGACTGATCATCGACCCAAGGTGGGAAACCAGAACATCCCACTTCAACAACAACATCCGCTTGCCGCGCTACCCGATAGTCCCACTTCGGACCTTTCCTGATTCAGCAACCTCCAGCGTGCGCGCCCACACCCCCGAAAGAGTGCATGGATTCAGCCGCTTCGCGATATCCAAGGAATGGCGGCCTACGTGCTTTATCTGTTTTGTCTAGAGAACAACAGGTGAACAAATGATGAGCCGAATCGAACGTGACGGAAGACGACAGGTGACGGCATTGGCAGAGTTCCGGTACAGCGGCCCGGCGATGGTTGCTCTTGCAGAATCGGCGGCTGCCGCGCCGTATGCGGGCACGGCATTGAATATTCCAGTTCCCGGCAGGTGCCATCTGGATTTGCGCGCGACGGAAGCGATGGTGTTGTCCTCCTCCTCCTGCGGTGACGGCGAGGGATGTGTCAGCGATACGGCGCCTCCCTCGCCGCTTTGTGTCGGAGGCTGCACGGAGGCGCTGCATGAGCTCTCCAACTTGATGACTGCCATTGTGCTGAACGCACAAGCGATGGAATGCAAGCTGCCGCCTTACAGCCATCTCAAAAGGCCGGTGCGGGAGATGTCGCGCAGTGCCCAGCGCAGCGGCCAGCTGATGAAGCAACTCATGCGGCGCTGCTCCGCGGGATGCGGCAGGACGCAACCAGGCTGCGGTGAGTAACAGGTGAGTTAAGAGGTAGGGATGAAAGCGCACGCAACCGCGAGCCGGCGGTCGAAGTTTTGAAGTCACAGCCGAAGGTGACAACCGTACTAGCGGCGTCTTCCCAAAAAGGGATGATAGAGAGGGCGCCATAAAAGCCGCCAATGCGGCTGGGGCATGGCTGCCAAGAAGGGGCGACAACGTGATTGCTACTGAGGCGGTTCCCGTAAACGAGCAGGCGGTCGAAGCCAATCTGTTGAACCTGTTGATTGTGGAAGACGAGCGGGCGGTGCGCGAGTGCTGCCGCGAGGTGGCTGGAGCGCTGGGCTTCACTACCCAGGTCGCCGAAAGCCGCGAAGAGGCCTTGCGCGCTTTGCAGGCTGGCACCTTCGACGTCGCGCTGCTCGATGTGCGCCTGCAGGGCAGCAACGGGCTGGAGCTGTTGCGTGAGATCAAGACTCGCCGCCAGGAGGCGGTGGTGATTGTGATGACGGGCTTCGCCACCGTGCAATCGGCGGTGCAGGCGATGAAGCTGGGCGCCTACGACTACATCACCAAGCCTTTCAACTTCGAGGAACTGCGGCTGGAGCTGGAGCGCGTGACCGCGCACCTGAAGCTGACCGTCGAAAACCGTTCCCTGCGCGAACAGCTTAAATCCAAGCAGGGCTTTGGGCAGCTGGTAGGTCACTCGCCCGAGATGGAGAAGCTGTATCGCATCATCGCCAAGGCTGCGCAGAGCACCCACCCGGTGTTGATCCTGGGCGAAAGCGGCACCGGCAAGGAGCTGGTGGCGCGCGCGATCCACTTCGCCGGACCGCACAAGGATAAGCCGTTCATCCCGGTCGACTGCGGCGCGCTGGTACCTACGTTGATCGAGAGCGAGCTGTTCGGTTACGTGCGCGGGGCCTTCACCGGCGCGATGCGCTCCAAGGAAGGGCTGCTGGCCACCGCCGAAGGCGGCACGGTGTTTCTGGACGAAGTCGGCGAGCTGCCCATCGATCTGCAGGCCAAACTGCTGCGCGCCATCCAGGAGCGGGAGATACGGCCGGTCGGGGGCACACGCGCGGTTCCCATCAATGTCCGCATTCTGGCCGCCACCAATCGCGATCTGGACACCGCGGTCAGCCAGGGCGCCTTTCGCCGCGATCTCTACTTCCGGCTGAATGTGCTCACCCTGCGCATCCCGCCGCTGCGCGATCGCAAGCAGGACATTCCCCTGCTGATCGGCAGCTTTCTGGAGCGCATCAATAACGGAAGCGGAATACAGAAGCACACAATCTCCGACGAGGCGCTGCGCCTGATGCTGGAGTACGACTGGCCGGGCAACGTGCGCGAGCTGGAAAACTGTGTGGAGCGCGCCTGCACCACCTGTTCGATGCCTACCATTCAGGTGCCCGACCTGCCTACCCAGCTCCGCAACTGCGTGGTCCAGCCGGAAGTGGCCGAGCCCACGGGCGACTCGACGGTGATTACGCCGCTGGAGCAGTTGGAGAAGCAGGCGATCCTGCATGCTATCGAGGTGCTCAACGGCGACAAGCTGGAAGCGGCCCGCCGCCTGGGCATCGGCAAAACCACCCTTTACCGCAAACTGAAAGAGTACGGTTCGGCCATCTGAAATTCGCCTGCAGGCTGCAGGCTGATGTGCCGATGATTGCATAGAAGGCGCTGCTCGGGCGCCCCAGCGGAAGTGCGCCTGCGAAGCGCGCCGAGAAAGGAATAGTGATGATACTGCTCGTAACCACTTCTTCTAGAGGACGGGACTACGCCGCTGCAGTGGAAAGCGGAACCGGCCAGACCACCCGCCTGGCGGGCTCTGTGCCGCAGGCCCTCGCTGGACTTCAGGCCGGCGACTACGAACTGCTGGCCATCGACCAGTCGTTGCTGGACACCGATTTTCGCGCCCTGGACACGCTGCTGAACCGGTGCGGCACCGCCATGCCGGTTTACGTGAACCTGGCGCTGCACAGCAGCGATAGGATCGTGCGGGAACTGCAGGTTGCCCTGCGCCGCACGCAGGAGGAGAAGCTGCTGGCCGAGCGCGTGGCGGGAAGGATCCTGCGTAACGAATTGCGCAGCGAGATCACCGGCATTCTGCTCAACTCGGAGCTGGCATTACAGCAGCGCGGCCTGGCGCCGGAAATCGCCGACAAGCTCAGTTCGGTGCGGGAACTTGCCGAGAAAATGCGCTCCCGGCTGGAGATTCGCTAGAGGCGGCGGGTCGCCGGAAAAGCTGGCGGCGTACAACTCCAGAGTAGATTTCGGACTCCTAACCTGCGAGGGCCAGTTCTCTGGCCGGAGGTGACGGTTCCGATGCTTTGGACAATTTTTGCCATTCTGCTGATTCTGTGGCTTCTCGGCTGGGGCTTTCACATTGCGGGAAGCCTGATTCACCTGCTGCTGGTCGTCGCGGTGATTGTACTGATCATCAACCTGGTAACGGGCCGCAGGACAGTTTAGGCGAGCGCGGCCGTCATTGCCTTTCCGGAGGCGGCAAACACCCAAGCCGCCTCTATTCAATCTCTCCGTGCCCTCGCTCCCGTGATGGATCAGTTTGAAATCTGGGCGGTGAAAGCGCACGGCTTCAGCCACGCGAAAGCGGTGAAAGGGCACCGGCTTCAGCCACGCGTAAGCGGTGAAAGCGCACGGCTTCAGCCGTGCGGAAAGCACGAGAATGGAGCAGGGCTTTAGCCCCGGTTGTCACCGCTAAACAGTTTGCTGAAAAGTGCGGTGCGATGAGCCGTTCGGCAGAGCTGGCCTTCAGTGAGTGTGTGAGAACCCGATTTCCAAGCAGTTGGTGGAACAAACGAATCTCTTTACGGCCAGAATGCAGCGCCGTAGGCGCGGAAGAGGTTAGCCCAGCGCTTTCAGCGCTGGGTAGACTCGGAATAAACGCCCGAGTCCCGTAGGGACGACAGGCTTCTCACGCCTACCCTTCAGGCCAGGCATCTAAGGCTGTTGCTTCTGGATCTCCGAGCCGGCTTCAGCCGGCGACTGGACGTCGAGCCAGAAGTTTGTCAGCAAACTATTAAAAGCTGCCGTCAACGGCCTGTGGTTTCGCTGGACTGAAGCCACGGCTCTTCCACCGCTACAAATTCCAAACTGCACCACTACGGTCGTTCCCTTTGCTCGACGAGTCCTGCCGGAAGACGCCAGCCCGCAAATCCAACTGCAGTTAACGCTTCGCGCGGATTGCCGTGACCAGCTCGCGAGTGACCGGGACATCTACGTCGTGACCTTCGCCGCGCAGGATGGGCCCAGAGATCGCGTCCAGCTCGAGCTCCCTTCCCGCAAGCAGGTCCTTGGCCATCGAGCTGCGCAAGCCATCGGGCAAGGGCTCCAATCCGGCCTTTACCTTCGAAGCGTCAATTTCGGCCCCACACGACCGCGCAACCGCGCACGCTTCATCGATCGCAGAATAGAGCTTTGCCTTCCATTTCGCATCGGCGAAAATCTCTCCCTTGTTCTTGCCCGAGGCCGACGTCACCAGCGCAAATGGCGCGAGGAAGCACAACTTGGTCCACAGCAGCTTCGGCTCGCTGTCGAAGTACCGTCCGCCAAATCCATGCTCCTGATGCAGGCGCGCGACAAGCGCTCCCAGCCTGGGCTCGGCGGCCGCCATCAGGTTCAGCCGGACTTCATTGTGCTGGACAAAACGGCCCTCTGCCGGACGGTCGGCGCCGACGGCAATGGTGGCGGCAATCACGCGGTCGTCACCAAATCGCGCACGCAGCACGGCGATGTGGTCGATCCCGTTCAGCAACGGAACAACCATCGCGGGCATCGCCCGCACTGAAGCGAGAGCCGCCTGCAGCTGGTAAGCCTTGGTAGCTATCCATAGGACGTCGACTGCCTCCGCTAATGTTGCGATGGGATGCGACGCGGCGGTGATCGCGCCGGTCGGCTGCTCGAGCGTGAGCCGCCCTGGGTAGCCGGCCAGCTTCTCCGCGCGAACCATCAGCAACACCTCCTCGCCGCTTGCACCCATGGCCGTAGCCATGAGACCACCAATGGCTCCCGCGCCTAAGACCGCATGCTTCATGCAACCCCTCCTCCCTGCCGCCTAAAACCGCCACGGGCGATGCTACTTCACCGCGAGACAACGATAGGTAGATCGGAGCCGGCGGCCGGAAGTTTCAGCGTCAGCAGGAATCGGCAAAAGCACAGAAGCCGTAATCGGCAAAAGGACTGAAATGATGTCAGGGAATAAGACGCAGCGCGGCCTGCCGCTCACATCTGTTCGTGATCATCCTCACTGTCCGGCTTAGCGCCAGCGGCGATACTCAAAGCTGGTGCCGTATGAGCGATAACAAACCGCAACTTAGTGAGCAACGCATCGCCTACCTGGAAGGGCTGGTCCAGCAGGCCAATGCCGCTGCAGCCGCCTTTCGGAGCTGCTCGCAGGAAGATGTCGACCGCATCGTCAAACCGATGGTGCTGGCGGGCCTGGCGCAGGCCCAGCATCTTGCCCGGCTTGCCATCGAAGAGACTAAGATCGGCGTGCTGGAAGACAAGACCATCAAGAACATGGTGGCCACGGAGTTTGTCTACAACTACGTCCGCGACAAGCGGACCGTGGGCGTGATCCGCGAGGACGTCGAGCGCGGCCTGTTGGAGCTGGCCGAGCCCATCGGCGTCATTTTTTCGCTTACTCCCATCACCAACCCCACTTCGACCGTGCTCTTCAAGTGCATCATGGCGATTAAGACGCGCAATGCCATGATCTTCAGCCCGCATCCCAGCTCCTGGCGGTGCTGCTCCGAGGCAGTGAAGATCATGTACGAAAGCGCGGTGAAGCACGGTGCGCCCGAGGGCGTCTTCGCCTGCCTGGAATCGCACACCCTCGAAGACAATGCCTATCTGATGCACCACAAGGATGTCGGCCTGATCGACGCCACCGGCGGTCCGGGAGCGGTAAAGGCTGCTTACAGCTCAGGCAAACCCGCGCTGGGAGTGGGGGCGGGCAACACGCCGGTCTACCTCGACAAGACCGCCGACCTCGACATGGCGGTAGTGGACATCATCACCTCGAAGACCTTCGATAACGGCACCATTTGCGCAAGCGAGCAGACGGTGGTGATCGACGACGAAGTTTACGACCGCGTGCTGCGCAAGTTCGAGGAGTTGGGATCGCATATCTGCACTGACAAGGAAACCGGGCTGCTGGCGCGCACCGTCATCGATCCGGCAACCGGATTCATGCAGCCCATGGCCGTCGGGCAGAAGGCGACGGCAATCGCCAAATTTGTGGGCATAAAGGTAAAGCCCAAGACCAAGTTGCTGATCACGCCCATCACCGGTATTGGACGCGAGCACCCGTTGTCGGTCGAGAAGCTCTTCCCTGTTCTGGCGGTCTATCGCGCAACCTCGACCGACGAGGCGCTGGACGTCTGCTCGCAAGTCAACCGCCACGGCGGGCTCGGGCACACCGCCGTGGTCTTCTCCAACAATGAGGACGTCATCCGCCGTTTTGGCGAGCGGATGAACGCCGGCCGCATCATCGTCAACTCGCCGGGCTCCATCGGCGCGCTGGGCGGCGTCTACAACGAAATGGTGCCCACCTTCTCCTTCGGCTGCGGGACCGGCGGCGGCAACTCGACCACCGACAACGTTAACGTCTATCACTACCTCAACATCAAGCGCCTGGCGCGAAGGACACAAGCGCATATGTGGTTCCGCGTTCCCAACCAGATTTACTTCAATATGAAAGCGGTCGAGAACCTGCGCCAGTTCCCATCGCGTTCGACCCTCATCATCACCAATCCGGCGCTGGAAGCCATCGGCCACGCCGAAATCGTGCGCCGCGCGCTGCCGCCCAAGACGCAGGTGCGCGTCACCATCATTCCCGACGCCGAGCCGGACCGCAAAATCATCGAACAGGGCGTCGAGGCGCTGAACCTCTACCAGGCCGACCAGATCGTCGCGCTCGGGGGCGGCTCGGTCATCGACGCGGCGAAGATCATGAAGTTGAAGTACGAGTCGCCCGAGGCCGATCTCGACGAACTGGCTGCTCCCTTTCTCGACATCCGCAAGCGCGTGGTGCGATACCCCACAGAAAAAATCACGCACTCGCGCCTGATCGCCATCTCCACCACCAGCGGCACCGGCAGCGAGGTGACACCCTTTGCCGTCATGACCGACAGGGCGCGCGGCATCAAGGTCACGCTGGCCGACTACTCGCTCACCCCGGACGTTGCCATCGTCGATCCGCAGTTCGTTATGTCGATGCCGAAAGGCCTGACGGTCGATACCGGCGTCGATTGCCTTACCCACGCGCTGGAAGCGGGCGTCTCCATCTACGCCTCACCCTATACCGACTCGAACGCCATGCAGGCCATCCAGCTGGTGTTCAAGTATCTGCCCCGGGCTTTCGAGAACCCGCGCGACGAGGAGGCCCGCACCATGATGCATAACGCCGCGTGCATTGCGGCCATCGCTTTCTCGAACGCTTCGGTTGGCGTGAACCACGCCCTTGCACATGCCTTTGGAGCGCGCTTCAAGGTGCCGCACGGGCGCGCCAACGCACTCATGCTGCCGCACGTCATCGCCTTCAATGCCGGGGTGCCGGCGAAGTTCATGCCATCGCCTAACCAGCGCGCCTACGTCGCGCACAAGAAGTACGCCACGATGGCCGATCTGCTCGGCCTGGGCGGAGACACCGTACCGGAGAAAGTGGAACGCCTGATCGCCGAAACTGAGCGGCTGCTCGACTTGTTAGGGGTGCCGCGCTCGATTGCGGAGATGGGTATTACCCGAGAAGATTTCGAACGCGCGCTGCCGAAGCTGACGAAGAATGCCTTCGACGATCCTTCCTGGCGCTCCAACCCCCGCATGCCGCTCATCAGCGAACTGGCTGAGCTGTACTGGAAGGCCTTCGAAGGTCGCAAGGCAGCCGAGCCGCAGGCGGAGACCGCGCGTACGCCGGAAGCGGTGCTCGTATAGTCCAGCGCGGGCTCCTCGCTGGCGCGGGACATCGCTAAGAACGGCTATTGCTGCTCGTCTTGCAGCAAGAAATCGACGACCGCGTTCAGCGCGGGGCGCACGTCGGTGATCGCGTCCTGCATCGCCTCCAGATGGTTCTTCAGGGCGATGGTCACCTCGGCCAGCCCGCGGCGATGCCGCCCGTCCAGCGACAGAAACAACGGCAGCGCCTGCTGCTCGAAGGTTCGGCTGCGGGACGCAATCTCCGCAAGGCCGTGTACCAGCAAAGCTCGATTGCGGTCATCGGCAACTCCTAAGTCCTGCAATCGCGCTGCGATCTTCGGCTGCAACTCGACGATGTACTCAGTTTCCGAATCTCCCATCGTGCCTCCGGAAAGAGTGTACCGCCGGGGCTGAAGGTCCAGCTCTTGCCTTTCGCGGTGCCTGCGCGGGCTTGCAGGCTCGATGCCCCGCTTTCCCTGCTACACTCTCGGCAATGCGCGTCCTCGGCATCGATTGCGGCGGCGAATACACCGGCTACGGTGTAGTCGAACAGGACGACCACGGCGCTCTGCATCATCTGTGCAGCGGCGCCATCCGGCTTTCCCCGCGCGAGGCGCTCGAGCTCCGGTTGAAGAAGATTTGCGAGGAGCTCGCGGCCATCATCGCCGCGCACGCCCCGGAGCAGGTAGCCATCGAGGATGTCTTTTACGCGGTGAATGCCAAGTCGGCGCTAAAGCTGGGACACGTTCGCGGCGTGGCAATGCTGGCCGCGGCGCAGGCTGGCTTGGAGGTCGCCGCTTATTCGCCGCTCTCGATCAAGTCGGCAGTGGTGGGATACGGCAAAGCCGAAAAATCGCAGGTGCAGGTTATGGTGGCGCGTCTGCTGAGCCTGCCTGAGCCGCCTAAGCCCGCCGACGCCGCCGACGCGCTCGCCATCGCCATCTGCCATCTGCATACCACGGGCACGCTGGCGCGCCAGCGGGCTGCGTCTCGCTGATAAAATTTCTGCTCAGCATGAAGTTGTCGCACATCCTGCTCTCGTTGCTCTTGGCGCTCCCAGCCCTCGCCCAGCAACCCTCGTCCTCAACGGCTGCCCCGGCGCCGGCAATCGTCCGCTTCACCTTCGAGTGGAACATCGGCGTTCCCTGGCAGCACTACACGGTGCAGGTCGCCTCCGACGGCCAATCGCACTTCGAGGGCACGCCCCATCCCGATGAGACCAACGATACCGACGCGTATCAGCAGGACTTCACCCTCTCCGCGGCAGACCGGCGGAAGGTCTTCGATGCGGCGCAGAAGCTCAACTACTTTCGCGGCGACTTCGACTCTCATCTGAAGCACATCGCGCAGACCGGTGCGAAGACATTGGAGTACCGGTCGGGCGAGACCGATAACACCACCCGGTTCAACTGGTCGCAAAATCCCGATGTCGACGGCCTGACCCGCTTCTTCGAAGGCATTGCCACTACCGTCGATTGTGGGCGCAAGCTGGCGTTTCAGTACCGCTTCGACAAGCTTGGCATGGACAAGCGCCTGAAGGAGCTGGAGGACCTGCAGGCCGGCCACGAAGTCGAGGCGCTATCGATCATCGCGCCCATATTGCGCAAAATCGCCGCCGACCCCAACCTGATGAACATCAGCCGCGAAAGCGCCAAGCGCCTGTTGCGCACCCTGGACCAGCCGACTGCGCCGGTCGCGGCTACGCCGGCACA
>DASRGM010000239.1:0-5961 GCA_035651035.1 Terriglobales bacterium | reverse complement strand
CATAGGACCGCGTTTCGCCATAAGGGATGCGCAGCAGCTCCTGCCAGCAGCGCTTGCGGAAGGCCGTGCCGCGCAGATCAAGTTGCAAGTCGAAGTCGCGCCGCTTGCCGGCGAAGTATTCCTCCAGCTGCCGCCGCACCGCGTTTGTGCGCGCCTCCGATTCCTGCCAGCTCACCGGCTGCCCGGCGATGCTTTGCGGCAGGCCGCGATCGAACTCCAGTATCACCAGCGCCGAATCGGAGACGCCAATCAGCAGCGGCCCCGCCGGCGAAGACATGCGCGAGTAGTAGAGAGTTTCCATGTCGTTGCTGACAAAGAATACATCCCCGCGACTACACGCGGTGGACACATCCGGACGCGATCAAACGCCGGACCGGCTTTCATTTTTCACGTGGGGATTCACGAGGGAAAAAATCGCGGACAGAAGCCTTCGCCCCTGTCCGCCAATCGAGCAGTCGGCTTGCGAGAGAGGAAATTACACCGCCTGGCTGCTGGGTGGTTTGTAGCTGCTGGTGCCGCTGGTGCTGGAGGGTTCGTTGCCGCGTTCCGTCGCCGAGCGTACCTGACCCATGGCGCGCTCCGCCGTGCTGCGAATGCTTTCCATGCCGCGCTGCACGCGGTCACGGTTCTGCTCATAGGTATCGCGCGCCGAGCTGGCCAAGTCATTGGCGCGGTCGGCAAGGTTATTGCGGGTCTCTTCGCCGCTCATTGGCGCGAACAACATTCCGAGGCCGACACCCAGCCCCAGCCCGATCAGGAAACTTTTCATTATGGTCCTCCCAACATCGATGTGTGCTGCTCAACAGGCCCGGACAAGATGGGCGTTCAGTCAACACCTGTGGGATGCGCCTGACGCGCGACCGAGTTTGCCGCCGGGCCAGCGGTATCGTGAGCAGCGGGAAGACCGTTCGGCGTCAAGAGTCTCGACGGTCAGGAATTGGTGGCGGGGCCAGAATCTCGAGGTCAGGATTTGCGAGTGGGAGCAGTCGAGAATCTCAGGGTCAGGAATTGGCAGTGGATCTCGAGCTCAGGAAGTTGCGGGTGGAATTGGTCAAGATCTCGACGTCAGGAGTTGCCGGCGGAATTAGAAGATTGTCATTAGGAGCGCAGCGAGGAACCTGCTGTCCTTCCGAATCACCGGAAAGCAGATCCCTCGCTACGCTCGTGATGACAATCTTCTGCTCCCAACCAATGCTTCTCCGTAACCGTAGCGTGCTGCTGGTTTCGAACGAATGCTTCAGCGCCGGCGGACGCACTCACGCCGCCAGCAATTCTCTTATGCTGCCCTTTCCGGCCGATGCCACCTGCTCGTAGGTGCAGCTTCGCGGCGCCTTTTCCGGACGCCAGCGCAGGAACTTCGTCCCGTGACGAAAGCGTCCGCCGGAAAAATGGTCGTAGCGAACTTCGCACACCAGCTTCGGCTCCAGCCGCTCCCATTCGCCACTGCGTTCCGTGCTCCAGCGGCTGGGCCCACCGGGCGCGTGGCCGGTGAATCCCGAGCCGCCCATGTACGGCTTCAGGAGCGCCTTGAGTTTCTTGCGCTCCGGCGCCGCGAAGCTCGACGAGAACCCCACATGATTCAGCAGCCCGTTCTCGTCGTAAAGCCCGAGCAGCAGCGAGCCAACCTCGCCGCCCTTGCTGGCATAACGGAATCCGCCCACCACGCAATCGGCAGTGCGGATGCGCTTGATCTTGCGCATCGCCGAGCGCTCGCCGGAAGCATATGGGCAGTCGATTTGCTTGGCGACCACACCGTCGAAGCCGCTGGCCGCCAGCTCCGACATCCAGCGTTGCGCCGTCTCGTACTCCCGCGTTGCCGGCGACAGCCGGATCGACGCCTGCTTGCCAAAGCTCTTCACCAGCCGCTCCAGGTGTGCCCGCCGCGCTATCAGCGGCTTGTTGACCAGCGACACCGCGTCTTCGTCCACCAGCACGTCGAACAGCAGATACGTTGCCGGCGTCTCCTGCGACAGCTTCCTGATCCGGCTCGCCGCGGGATGAATGCGCAGCAGCAGATCGTCAAATGAAAGGCGCCCATCGCGCAGGATGACGATCTCGCCATCGAGCACAAACTGTGCAGGCTTCAGCTTTTCCAGCGCCGCGACCAGTTCGGGGAAGTATCGTCCCAGCGGCTGCCCCGCCTTCGATTGCAGGATGACCTGATTGCGTTTGCGAAACGCCAGGCAGCGGAAGCCGTCCCACTTGGGCTCGTACTGCCAGTTCTCGCCGCGCGGGATTTCCTCGACGGCCTTGGCCTCCATCGGCGGATACGGCGGCCGGATGGGCAGCTTGATCGGCGGGAATTCCTGCTTGAGCTCGTCGGCCGGAACGGCGCCTTCGGTGACTTTCGAGGAATGCGATGTAGATCTGCGAGGCACGCCGGGTTAGATGCCGGTGAGACTGCGAAGGGGGTGCCTCGATCTCTCCCGCTCCCAACGTCCGCTAACTTCCGGCGATGCTCACGTTCCTTGCGACATTTGCGCCGTGCTGGTTCCAATCACGAAATCCGCATACGCGAATTGCTCGCGCATCACGATCTCTCCCGGCTCAAGCTCGATCGATTTGCTGAACATCGGCCCTGCATACACGCAGGTATGAAACTCGCCCCGCTCGCCGCACGAATCGACTGCTGGCGGCAGCTCCGAGAGCAGCCGCTCATCGAAATTTCTGCCGACGAAATCCGCCGACAGCTGCTGCGTATCCACGCACGTCAATTTCGCGCGCAGGCCGCCGGCGATCATATCGTTGGCCAGTGCCGCCGTCGGAAGCTGCCAGAGAGGGAACAGCGGCTGCAGCCCGGTGTCGCGCAGTTGCGCTTCGCGGTAGGCGCGAACGTCTTCAAGAAACAGATCGCCGAACGCGACAGCATCGACCTTTTCGTTAACAGCCCGGCAGCACACGTCGCGCATTAAAGCTTCGTAGTCTGCATTCGAACAAGGCCAAGGAAGCGGGACATCCCACAACGGCAGCCCGGCCGCGCTTGCCTGCGCCTCCAGCACCGAGCGCCGCGTGCCATGCATCGCCACACGATCGAACTCGGCGTTCAGAGTGGTCAGCAATCCGACGATTTCGCAACCAGGACGCTGGCGCAGAACGTGCAGCGTCCACGCGCTGTCCTTGCCGCTGCTCCAGGAAAGAAGAATGCGAGTCATGTCACGTCTGGCGAACGCATGAGCAAGTGCGAATAACCAAAATTGTCATCACGACGAGGGCTTCAACCCAAGGAGGGATCTGCTTTTCGCCACGAACGACAGATCCCTCCTTCCGCTAAAGCGGTCGTCGTGATGACAACTCTTCTGGTCCGGTCGGTACTACTAGAGCAAATGGCTGGTCCGTGACTCTAGGTCCTGAAATCCCCGCTCACGCCACAAAATACTTAGCGTTGGGATGGTGCGCGATGATGGCCGACGTGCTTTGCTCGGGCTCCAGCAGAAACCCTGTCGTCAGCTTCACACCGATGGTTTCATCCGGATGCAGCAGCGCGAACAGCTTCGTCTGGTCTTCCAGGTTCGGGCACGCCGGGTAGCCGAACGAGTACCTTGACCCGCGATACTTCTGGTGGAAGAGGTCGCGGACATGCGGCGAGTCGTCGCCCGCAATGCCCAGCTCCTCGCGGATGCGCTTGTGCGAAAGCTCTGCCAACGCCTCGGCGGTCTCGACGCTCAGCCCGTGCAGGTAAAGATATTTCGTATACTCCCCGCCCTCGAACAGCTTCTGCGTCTCCTGCGATGCGATTGCGCCAATCGTCACGCATGACATGGCGATCACGTCCAGCTTGCCGCTTGCTTTCGACAGGAAGAAGTCGCTGATGCATAGCCGGCGTCCTTCGCGCTGGCGCGGGAAGGTGAAGCGCAGCGCCTCCGGTGGAATCGTGTCGCCATGCTTCCAACCCTGGGGCAGGTCGTAAAGGACGACATCATTGCCGTCGCCTTGCGCGCCGAAGTAGCCGTAGACCACCTTGGGCTCGAACCAGCCGGCGGCGATCACTTCCTCCTGCAGCTCGTGCAAAATCGGCCGGTACTTGGTCTCAACCAGCCGCGCGTAGTCTTCCTGCGACGCGGTCTTCAACTGCCACTGGTTCTTGAACAGCGCCGTCTCGTTGATGTAACGGAAGACTTCGCGCAAGTCGAAGTCTGCGGGCTTCAGCACGCGCACCCCCCAGAACGGCGGCTGCGGGATATTCGGGGCTGGAGGAATCTCGATTGCCGGCGCGGTCGCGCCATCGCTATTCGCTCCTGCTACTGCTGCGCGTGCGAATTCCTTCACTACCTGGCCCTCCGCAATTCGTTTTTCGCGCTCGCCGTTGGGCGAGGAGAGATCTTCCATCAGGTGCAGCCCGGCGAAGGCATCGTCGGCATAGAAGATGCCGCCGTTGTACTCGCGCCGCAGATCGTCTTCCACGTACTTGCGCGTCAGCGCCGCGCCGCCGCAGATCACCGGAAAGTCCAGCTTCTGGTGATGCAGGTCCTGCACGACGTACTTCATCTCCAGCGTCGACTTGACCAGCAGGCCGCTCAAGCCAATGGCGTCGGCCTTCTGCTCCTGCGCGGCCTTGATGATCGCGTCCGACGGCTGCTTGATGCCGAGGTTCACCACGCGGTATCCGTTGTTGCTAAGGATAATGTCCACCAGGTTCTTTCCGATGTCGTGGACGTCGCCCTTCACCGTCGCCAGGACGATGGTGCCTTTTTGCGAGCCCTCCACCTTCTCCATCTTCGGCTCGAGGTAGGCGACGGCGGCCTTCATCACCCCGGCCGAGTCGAGCACTGATGGCAGCTGCATCTTGCGCGCGCCGAACAGGTCGCCAACGGTCCTCATGCCGTCGAGCAGGATGGTGTTGATCAGCTCGAGGGGGGAGTAGTTCACCAGCGCGTCTTCCAGCAACTCGTCGAGCGACTTCTTCTGCGCGCCGTCGCCCACCGACTTCTCGCCGTTGATGATCGCCCACTTCAGCTTGTCCTCAACCGAGAGCGTGTCGACGTGCGCCGTCGTCTGCTCCTGCTTGCCCTTGGTGCCGGCGAAGTGCTGCATGTAAATCTGCAGCGGGTCGCCGTTGGACTGGTCGTAGAAGATCAGCTTGCGCGCTAGATCAACTTCCGCTTCAGGAATCTTGTACAACGGATAGATTTTGCTGTAGTTAACAATAGCCATGTCGAGGCCATGGTCCACCGCCTCGTGCATGAAGACGCTGTTCAGGACGCGCCGCGAATAGACATTCAGCCCGAACGAAATGTTCGAGACGCCGAGGATGGTCTTCACCTCGGGCAGCTCCTGCTTGATAGCCTTCACGGCTTTGAGCGTCTCGATGCCGGCGGTGCGGTAATCTTCCTGGCCGGTCGAAATCGGCAGCGTGAGCGCGTCGAAGATGAGGTCGCAGGGGCGGATGCCGTACTTGTTCACCGCCAGGTCGAAGATGCGCTTGGCGATCGCCAGCTTCTTCTGCCAGGTCAGCGCCATGCCGTCTTCGTCGATGGTGAGCGCGATCACCGCCGCTCCATAGCGCTTGGCCATGGGCAGAACTTTCGAGGTGCGCTTTTCGCCATCTTCGAGGTTGATGGAGTTGATGATGGCTTTGCCCGGGATACGCTTCAGCGCTTCTTCGATCACGTCGGCTTCGGTCGAATCGACGGTGATCGGCGCGGGTACGCGCGTGGCGATCTTCTCGAGGATGTTCGAGATGTAGCCCTTCTCGTCCTCGCCCACGATGGCGCAGCACAGGTCGAGCATGTGCGAGCCTTCATTCACCAGCTTCTTGGCCAGCGTGAGGATGCCGTCGTAATCTTGCGCGCGCACCATGTTCTTGAAGTGCTCGACGCGCGTGGTGGTGTTCATCTCCTCGGCCACGATGAGCGGCTTGGGATCGAGATCGAGCGGCACCATGGAGTAGGCGCTGGCGGCGGCGGCGACGGGTTTGACGTCTCGCTTCGCTGGCTGCAGATTCGCGCAGGTGTCGGCGACAGC
>DASRGM010000238.1:0-26097 GCA_035651035.1 Terriglobales bacterium | reverse complement strand
GCCGCCTCCAGCGGGGCGCCCGAGGTGTTCCTCAACGGCGAGGCGGCTCGGCTTGCCATATCGCTCACCCACCGCGGCGGCTACGCCGTGTGCGCCATCGTGGCGGAGGGAGCGGTCATTGGCTGCGACCTGGAGTTGATCGAGCCGCGAAGCGGGCCTTTCGTCGCCGACTACTTCACTCGAGATGAGCAGCAGGCGGTCGCGCAAGCTTCGGACGGCGAACGTTTTCGCATGGTGGCGCTGCTGTGGAGCGCCAAAGAAAGCGTGTTGAAGGCGCTGCGCGAAGGGTTGCGAATCGATACGCGGCAGGTCGAGGTGACGCTCGACGAAGCAGTCGGCGCGCCGTGCGGTTCGGAAGCAACCGGCGGCTGGCATCCCTTCAGCGCTCGATTTGGGGAGCGGTTCTTCACAGGCTGGTGGCGGCGCAACGGGAAATCGGTCCTGACTATCGCGGGCGAACCGGGTTTGCGGCGCCCGTTGCAGTTGCCGGCAATGTCGCTGGCGCGTCATGCTGGCTGAAGCTGGCGGCTCGCCCGCGTCATCCAAAACAGCCTATGCGCAAGCTGCTTTGCGTCACTGCCCACCCCGACGATGAGGCCGGGGCCTTCGGCGGCACGCTGCTGTTGTACCGGGAGCGCGGAGTCGAGACATACGTGCTGTGCCTGACTGCGGGAACGGCGGCGCGGAACCGCGGCAGCGCGCGCAGCAACGAAGAGTTGGCCGAGTTGCGGCGCGCTGAATTCGCCGCGTCCTGCCGGCTTCTCGGGGTGTTGCAGGGCGAGGTGCTCGACTACGCCGACGGCGGCCTGGACCGCGCCGATTTATATCTGGCCGCGCGCGACATCACCCTGCGGATCCGCCAGATTCGCCCGCAGGTACTGCTCACCTTCGGGGCCGACGGCGGACTTACCGGCCACATCGATCATGCGATGGCCGGTATCTTCGCTACGGCCGCCTTCGAGTGGGCAGGAAGGCCCGATCGCTATCCAGAGCAACTTCGTGATGGGCTGAAAACGCATCGCGCACAAAAGCTCTACTATCACACCGCCGACTTCCTGCTCCCCGACCGTCAGCCTATCGCGCAGCCTACTGTGACAACGCAGATCGCAATTGGCGCTGAGCGCTTCGAGAAGAAGGTGCTCGCCTTCCGCCAGCACACGACGCAGGCGCCGCTGTTCGAGCGGGTAAGAAAGAACCTTGGGCAACGCGACGGCGCGGTGGAGATGTATCACCTGGCCGCGACCAGCCGGCCAAGCCACGCAAAACAAGAGAGCGATCTTTTCGAGGATGTGGTGGACGACGAGGAAGCCGGTTAAGCGGCGCGGGTGAGTTAACTGCCTAGCTCGGGACGCGGCTCCAGCGATTCGGCAATCGTATCGAGCGCCGCCTGGATCCGATCCAGCTCGTTGTCCAGACTGCCCTCCCAATCCAGCAGACGGTCCGGCGCGTCCCAGAATTTTTCCAGGAGCTTGTGCAGGGTCGCGCGACCCCGCTCACTGAGCAGGAATGCGCCGACCCCACTGAGGCCGATAACCGTGAGAGGCAGATACCATCGCCGCATCGGAGTCTCCTGATCGACGGGCACGCGCATGGTGCACCTAACCAGCAACTTACTTCCTTGGATTCGCTGATACAAGGATAGGATGACTATGGAGCCAGAAAAGTACACAGGCGGCTCGATTTGGAAACTTTCGTAACTCGGATGTCAAAACGAAGGCGACGGGTGCTGCCGACTTCGCAGTGGAAGCCCGTTCAGCTCACGGCTCAAGGTTCAACGGCTTCAATTGTGAGCTCTCGAACTCGCTCCAATTCTGGATGACGGTCGTTACGTTGGGATGAACGATTGAGACCTGCTCGGCGATCTGGTTTGTGGGAGCTCGGTCGGCTTCCTGCAGCATGTTCATAAGCTGGAGCAGCGAGGAGCGGACACCGGTCAAGTTTGCCGCCTGCTGCCCTCGGCGTCGCCGGAACTGGCCTCCTTCCAGGGCGACGAGCTGTTTGCTGAGCGCGTCCAGCTTCTCGGCCTCCGCTCCGCTGGCCTTCTCGCGCGCCGACTTCAGTTTGGCTTGCGCGGCCTCGGCCCTCTCTACCACAGGTTGAAGTTCCAGCAGGTCCTGGTAGACGCGGTAGGAGAGCTCAAATTGCTTTTCGAGATCTCCGGGGGCGGTCTTCACCCGCGGATCCATCTCCACCGTGAGCGGCTGAGTATATTTCTGGCCGTTTGCCGTGAGCACAACCGTGTACTTGCCGGGCATGATCCAGGGCGAGGTTGGCTGCGGCGCGGTGTTTTCCGGCACGGCGGCAATTGGATATTCCGGCTTGATCCCGGACACCGGCTGATAATGCATGTCCCACACGAAACGATGGAGGCCGGCGGCGCTCGACAGCCGCTCGGGTGGCCGCAGCCAGTACTCCGGAATCTCCAGCTGAGGGTTGGGTTTGGGAAGCGGATCGGCGCTGGAGAGGCGGCGCACGGTTTTTCCGCTGCTGTCGACAATCTCCAGGGTCACAGCTTCGGTCGCAGGAGACTTCAAGTAATAGTTGAAGATAGCGCCGTCGGGGGGATTCTGCCCGGCTGGCACGTCCGGCGGCAGCGGCGTGTCGGGGTTCGTGTTCCAGCGGACGCGCAGCGCCGGCTCCGGCGCGAACAGGTGCGCGCTCTCGCTAAGAGCTCGGTCGTCCCACTGACGCAGCGGCGTGATGTCGTCCAGAATCCAGAAGCCGCGCCCATGTGTGGCAATAGCAAGATCGTTGTCCTTGATGAGCAGGTCGCGTACCGACGTGGCTGGCAGGTTCAGCCGCAGCGACTGCCAGTGCTCCCCGTCGTCGAATGAGACATAGACGTTGCCCTCGGTCGCGGCAAACAGCAGCCCCTTGCGCTGCGGATCCTCGCGAACCGAGTTGACATTCTGGTCTGCGGGAATGCCGTTGACGATCTCCGTCCAGCTCTTGCCGGAATCGCGCGTGCGATAAATGTGCGGGCGCAGGTCGTCGAGGCGCAAGGTGTTAACGGCCGCATACGCCGTCTGCGGGTCGGTATGGCTGGCCTCCAGCACCGACACCTTCTGCCAGGGCGAAAGCTGCGGAGGCGTGACGTTGTTCCAGTGCGCTCCGGCGCCGGTGGTTAGCCAAATGAGTCCGTCATCGGTGCCCGCCCATATGCGATTGCGATCGACCGGCGACAACGCCAGCGCATAAATCACTCCGCGCTGCCGGGGCTGCGCTGTGGGATCGGAGCGGAAGATGCCGACCGACGCCGGTACCTCCCAGGTCTTGCGTGTCAGGTCGGGGCTGACCTGCTTCCAGCTCTGCCCGCCGTCGTGGGTGGCCCAAAGCGTGTTGGCGGCGAAGTACAGCAGCTTCGGATCGAAGGGCGAGAAGACAATGGGCTCCGTGCGGATCACGCGGAAATCCGGGCCGCCGAGCGGCACCGGCAGGATGTTCTGGGCCTGTGTGGTGCGGCGGTCGTAGCTTGAGAGCTTGCCGCCGATCACGATGTCCGGCTCGGTGGGATCGGGCACCACATAGCCGTATTCTTCGGCGGCCACGGGATGCCAGTCGCGAAAGGTGATCTCGCCGTCGTTGCCGCGGCTGGCGATGCAGACCGAGCCGCTCTCCTGCTGGCCGCTGCATAGCCGGTAGGGAAACGCGTTGTCGGCATTCACGTGATAGAGCTGCGCTGTGGGCTGGTTATACCAGGAACTCCAGCTCTCGCCGCCGTTGACGGTGACGATCGCGCCCTGGTCGCTGCCCAGCAGCACGATCTTCGGATTGTCAGGATTGATCCAGATGTTCTGGTAGTCGTCGCCGCCGGGCGCGCCGCGCCAACCGGTCCAGCTCTTCCCGCCGTCCGTCGACTTCCACGTCACCGTGCTGGTGCTGTAGACAATGTCGGGATCCTTCGGATCGATGGCGGGCACCGGCAGGTCGCCTCCGCCGATGCGCATCTTGGGACGCGGATCGGGGGTGACGGTTGACCAGCTCTGGCCGCCATCTTCCGAGCGATACAGGTCGACCGCGTCCTTCGTCGCCACCGACGCGAACAACCGCTGCGGGTTGCTGCGCGAGATTGCAACGTAGGCCTGGGTGATGGCGCTGGGCAGTCCGGCTTTCAGCTCGTTCCACGTCTTTCCACCGTCGGTGGACTTGAAGATGCCGCCGCCCGGGCCATTCCAGGCGCCGTTCTCCCAGGGCGCTTCCCGGGAGTCCCACAATGTGGCATATACTACATCGGGGTTAGAAGGATCGATCTTTACGTCGTTGCCGCCGACGTTCTCATCCTTAGACAAAACTTGTTGAAAGCTCTGACCGCCGTCGGTGGAGCGATAGATGCCGCGCTCGGGATTCGGCCCATAGGGATGTCCGGCCACGGCGACGAACAGCCGGTTCGGGTCTCGCGGATCGACCGCAATCTGCGATATCTGTTGGCCGTCCCGCAGGCCGAGGTGGATCCAGGTCTCGCCGGCGTCGGTCGACTTGTACATTCCGTCGCCGACCGACAGGTCTGGCCGATGCAGTCCCTCGCCGCTGCCTACATACACGACATTCGGGTCGGAGGGCGCAACTTCGATGGCGCCGATGGAGCCGGTTGGCTGCCGGTCGAAGATCGGCGCCCAGGTGCGGCCAAAATCGTTCGTCTTCCACACACCGCCGTTCACGG
Source organism: Terriglobales bacterium (assembly GCA_035651035.1). GTDB lineage: Bacteria > Acidobacteriota > Terriglobia > Terriglobales > Acidobacteriaceae > Bog-257. The sequence goes on along the minus strand of DASRGM010000238.1, from coordinate 21,437 downwards.
CTCCGGCATAGAAGACGTTGGGCTGCGCGGGAACACCGCAGACGGCGCGCGTGCGGCCTCCGCGAAACGGGCCAACGTTGCGCCACTTCATCCCGCTGAGCGCCGAGGTATCGAATTGTTGCGAATAGAGCGGCGTGAAGGCGATGAGAAGAAAAACTGGAAAGAACTTTGCAGCAAAAGCGCGCTTCATTTTGAGATTAACCAGGCGCCAGCGTTGTTCTGGCAAAATCGAAATTCACGGGAGAGCACACATTCCGGTGCGTCTACCATTGAGATTTGATAGCTTCCCGATTGTGTCGTGCTACGACCAAGCCAAACGAGTAATGTAATCTATTCGCAAATATCTTGCAGGTATAGGACCTACGATTGAGCTATCTTCTTCGGTTTCTCTCTCCCGTGATTTCCGTTTTTGTTGCACTCATTCTGAACATCTCCGTGGCCGCGCAAACTGTTCCGCCCGAGCTATTGAGCGGGCTGCAGTGGCGCCTCATCGGGCCTTTCCGCGGAGGGCGTGCGGTGGCAGTCACGGGAGTGCCTGGCGGAGGAGCGGCGTTTTACTTTGGCTCGGTGGATGGTGGTGTATGGAAAACGACCGACGCCGGAATGACGTGGAACCCCGTCTTCGATGGGCAGCCGGTCGCCTCCATTGGAGCGCTTGAGGTCGCGCCCTCCGATCCGAACGTGCTTTACGCCGGCACCGGCGAGTCGGACATTCGATCCGCCCTGAGTTCCGGCGACGGAGTATACAAGTCCAGCGACGGCGGCCAGAGCTGGAAAAATATCGGATTGCGAGATTCCCGGCAGATCAGCCGCATCGTTGTCGATCCCCGCAATGCCGACGTTGTGTACGTCGGCGTACTCGGTCACGCGTATGGCCCGAACGATACGCGCGGGGTTTACAAATCGAGCGACGGCGGCGCGAACTGGAGCCGCGTGCTCGACAAAGGGCCGAGCATCGGCGTCTCCGATCTGGCCATCGCCGCCGCAAATCCGGATGTGCTGTTCGCGGGGACATGGAACACGCATCGTCCACCCTGGAGCACCTACGCCCCGTTGCAAGGGCCCGGCAGCGGCATCTATCGCTCGACCGACGCTGGCGCGAACTGGACGCAGCTGACCGGCAAAGGCCTGCCTGACGGGGATTGGGGCCGCGTGGGCGTTGCGGTGGCGCCGGACGGCAAGCGCGTCTACGCCTTGATTGACGCCGGGAAAAAATCGGGGCTCTATCGCTCAGACGATGGCGGTGATAGCTGGACGCTGGCCAACAGCGACTCGCGCCTGACCAGCCGCGGCTGGTATTTCATGCAGCCCACCATCGATCCCAACCATCCCGACGTCCTTTACATTCCGAACATCGCACTCTATCGCACCGAAGACGGGGGCAAGACAATCTCGATTGTTCGCGGTGCGCCCGGCGGCGACGACTACCACCAGCTCTGGGTCGATCCCAAGGACTCATCGCACCTGATTCTCGGTACGGATCAGGGAACCACGATCAGCCTGAACCGCGGCCAGACCTGGTCCACGTGGTACAACCAGCCGACCGCGCAGTTCTATCATGTCGTGACCGACAACGAGTTTCCGTATCACGTCTACGCGGCGCAGCAGGACACCGGCGCCATCGGAGTGCCCAACCGTACCGACCACGGCCTGATCACGGGGCGAGACTGGTTCATGGTCGGCGGCGGCGAGAGCGGCTGGCTGGCGCCCGATCCGGACGATCCCAACATTCTGTACGCCAGCGGCGTTTACGGCAGTGTGGTGCGCTTCGACCGCCGCACCTCTCTCAGCCAGGACATCACGCCCTGGCCCATGCCCATGTTCACCACGGAAGTCAACCAGCGCAAATATCGCGATCCCTGGACGCCGGTGCTGGTGCGCTCTCCTATCGAAAAGCACACGTTGTTTTTCGGGACGCAGTACGTAATGAAGACGACCGACGGCGGCCTGCACTGGCAGCAGATCAGCCCCGACCTGACGGGAGCTGCAGCGAGCGCATCGGCCACGGGAGAGACCACGCCGCAGAACGCGAAGGAGCGCGGCTTTGGCGTGGTGTTCAGCATCGCACCCTCGCCCATCAAAGCGGATGAGATTTGGGCGGGCAGCGATACCGGGCTGCTGCATCTGACGCGCGACGGCGGCAAGAGCTGGGAGGACGTTACACCCAAGAGCGTGAGCAACGCCACCCCAGCCGCCGCCGGGAACTCCGGTGACTGGAGCAAGATTGCGATGATCGAGCCATCGCGCTTCGATCCTGCGGTCGCCTATGTAGCGGTCGACCGGCATCGGCTCGACGACCAATCTCCATATCTGTATCGCACACGCGATTACGGCAAGAGTTGGCAGCCCATCGCGAACGGAATCGCCGCCAATTCGTTCGTCAATGCGATTCGTGAGGACACGCAGCGCAAAGGACTGCTGTTTGCCGGAACTGAGCTGGGTATCTACGTTTCCTTCGATGACGGCGATCAGTGGCAGACCTTGCAGCTCAACCTGCCGGTCACATCGGTCCGCGATATGACCATTCACGGCGACGATCTGGTGATCGCGACGCACGGGCGGTCGTTCTGGATTTTGGACGACATCACGCCGCTACGGCAGATCGACGCTCAAGCCGGAAGCGCGCGCTTTTACAAGCCGGCAACGGCAGTGCGCATCGATAACGACGTTTTTCTCGGTTCGCCGCTGCCGCCGGAGGAGCCGACGGCAAAGAACCCGCCCGATGGCGCGATCCTTGACTACTACCTGCCGTCAGCGGCAAAGAGTGTAGCGCTGGAAGTCTATGACCCTGCGGGAAAGCTGGTGCGGCGGTATGTCAGCGGTCCGCGCAAAGAAAGCCCGCACCCTCCGCTGGCGATTGCCGATCGCTGGATTCCGAAGCCGGTGGTGCTGGAGAATACGCCGGGCGCGCATCGCTTCGTCTGGGACCTGCGCTGGGCTGCCGCCGGAGCGCGAGCCGAGATCGAGGAAGAAGAGGGGCGCGGCGCGCCGCGAGGCCCGCGCGCTGTACCGGGCGACTACCAGCTCAAGCTAATCATCGACGGCAACAGTCTCACGCAGAGCTTGCAGCTGCAGATGGACCCGCGATCGCAGGCCACGCCGGAGGAGCTGAAGGAGCAGCTTCGCCTCGGGCTCCAAATCTTCGGCGAGCTGCAGAACACGCGCAGGGCCGCGGCAGAAATTGCCAGCGTCAGAAAGCGCCTGAGCGATATCGAAACGCAGAGCCTGAAGCAGCATCCCGAGCTACTCAGCCAAATCAGAGACGCACAGTCGGCAATCACGAAGATCGAAAAAGGGGAAAAAGCAATACCCGGCCAGATCAGTGGGCTAGAGTCGGCCGGCACCGGACTAGCGGCCGCATTGCGGGTAGTAGAGGGGAGCGATCGACAAATCCCGTCACAGGCGATGGATCTTTATCGCGAAGCGGACCAGTTGGCCAAGGCCCAGCTTGCGGCGTGGGAGAACTTCAAGAGCACGGAATTGCTCAAGCTTAACCACGCCTTGCAGGACGCCGGTGCCACTGCCATAACACTCTCTTCGGCGATTCGCGAATCTGAGTATTGGATATCAAACTGACCGTTTACCTGGAGGGCTGCATGGTTCGCATGTTGACGATCTACTCCGTTGCCTTAACTTGCGCGCTCGCCGGCATTCTGGTGATGGGAGCGTCAAAGCCGAGCTCACCCACCTTCGACCAGATCACCGTTCATCGCATCAATGTAGTCGAGCCGGACGGCACCATGCGAATGGTCGTCTCAAATCACGCGTCGCTGCCGGGGATCATTACGCATGGTAAGGAGCAACCGTTCCAGAGGCCGCAGGCCGGTATGTTGTTTTACAACGACGAGGCGAGCGAAATCGGCGGCCTGATCTTTGGCGGCCACAAAAATGCAAAAGGTGAAGTAGAAGATTCCGGCGGCAGTCTCTCCTTCGACAAATACGATGCGAAGCAGATTGTGCAGCTGGCAGGAGTGGATGACAAAGAGGACCACTTCTCAGGAATGGGCGTGAGCGACAGCCTTCGCGCCGGTGAGTCTCACCGCCGCGTTTGGGTTGGTCGGGATGAGACGGGCTCCGCGTCCGTGATCCTGATGGATGGCCAAGGCCGCAAACGGATGCTTATGCAAGTTCCTGCCGATGGCATTCCGAGCATTACGTTCCTCGATGAACAGGGCGCCGTCACGAAGACCATAAATGCCGCAAGCAAACCGTAATCGCAAACAACGCGTCGACTTGCTATCGTTCCAGCACTTTTTCCAGATCATCAAAAAATGTCGGATAGGAAATTGCCACGCATCCGGCATTGTGTATTACGCTCTCGCCGTTGGCCCGCAGGGCGGCAATCGCGAAGGCCATCGCGATGCGGTGATCCCCGTAACTGTCTATCTCGGCGCCATGCAACTGCTGGCCGCCGGGGATGCGCCAGCCGTCTTCGCTCTGCTCCACCTCCGCACCCATGGCCTGCAGATTGCGCGTAACCGCGCTCAGGCGGTCGGACTCTTTCACGCGCAGCTCTGCGGCGTCGCTCACCTGCAGGCCGCCGGCAGTGAAAGGAGCGACTGCGGCGAGTACCGGCAGCTCATCAATCAGCAGCGCGGTCAGCGCGCCTTCAATCTTCACAGGCTTTCCCTGTCCCGGAGTCAATGCGATAGTTCCCACCAACTCACCATGCTGCTCCTCGACGCGCAGCATGGAAATTCGACTGCCCATCGCCGCCAGCACGTCCAGCAGAGCCGACCGGGTGGGATTCAACAGCACGCCATCGATCACCAGGTTCGACTGCGGGAAAATCGCGGCTGCACAAAGGAAGAACGCGGCGGAAGAGATGTCGCCGGGCACAAAGGCATCGAGAGGATGCAGGCTCTGGCCGCCGGCAATCGTCACCGAGTTGCCGGCCTTCTCCAGCTCTGCACCGAAGGCGCGAAGCGCGAGCTCGCCGTGATCGCGAGTGCGCGTGGGTTCCTCGACGGTTGTTGTCCCTTGCGCCAGCAATGCCGCGAACAGCACCGACGTCTTTACTTGCGCGCTGGCGACGGCCGGACGGAAGTCGATGCCGTGCAGCTTGCCGCCGCGAATGCGCAGGGGCGCGCGATCTCCATCGGACGCCTCAATCCGCGCGCCCATCCGAGTCAGCGGCTCGATGATGCGCTTCATGGGGCGTCGAGAGAGCGAGGCGTCGCCGGTCAGCTCGCTGGCGAAAGGCTGGGCGGCAACGATGCCGGAGAGCATGCGCATGGTCGACCCGGAGTTGCCGCAGTTCAGCGCATGCTCAGGTGGGCGCAGAGTTGGGCCGAGTCCGTCAATGAGCACAACGCCTTGCTCATTGCGCTCAACGCCGCAGCCCAGCTCACGCAGGCACCCCAGGGTGCTGGCACAGTCGGCGCCGGAGGCAAAGTTCTCGAAGCGCGAACGGCCTGCCGCAAGAGCCGCCAGCATGGCATAGCGATGCGAGATGGACTTGTCGCCCGGCACGCGCAGGCTGCCCAGAAGATTTTGCGCCGGGCGTATTGGTACGGGTTCGGAGTGAGGCATCGCAGTTCGGGGTTCGGGGGACTGGCCCATCAGAGTTGCCCGTGCGTTCACTTTATATTTCGCAAGACGGCGCGCGCGAATGGACAACTAACTTCTACAAAGCTCATCTCACGGAATAGCACGGTGCAAAACCAAGCCCGTGCCGAGCGTGAAACACCAAGCATCCGCCGGTCAGGCCGACGCCGGGCAATCACAGCTCGTGGAATTCAGCGACCAGGTGGATACGATGGTTTCCCGGGCGCCTTTCGCAACGTTGCTGCTGTCACTCTTCGCTCTTTGCTCAATCGTGGGCGCACAGAACTTGTCCGATGGCGCGTCCAGTGCCTCGCTGATTGCCGGCGTTCAAGGCAAGGTGCTGGGTGCCGACGGGCGCCCCGTGCCGGGAATTCACGTCGAACTGGACGATCCCAGCACCGCCATCCCCGTCATCTCAACCTACACGCAGCCGGACGGCACCTTCGAACTGTATAACATTCCGCAGGGCAACTACGAAGTGATCGCCGAATCGAGCGACTCCGAGGTGAGCCGGCCGGTGTCAGTCCAGACCGGACGTCCCACGCTTGAGCTGCATTTTCCCGGCAGCGACTCCGGCGCAAGCAGTCCGGAGGCGACGGTGTCAGTCGCCCGAATGCTCGTCCCCAGCAGAGCTCTAAGGATGTATCGGCAGGCGCTGAAGGACTTCAACGCAGATAAATTTGACGAGGCGGCAAAACAGCTTGACGGCGCGCTGCAGATCGATCCGGAGTACGCCGACGCGCTCACATTGCGCGGCCTGATTCAGCTTCGCGAGCCCGACATTAGCGCCGGCAGGCAGACTCTCGAACGCGCCTTGCAAATCGATCCGAGCGAGACCGCAGCCTACATTGCACTCGCGGCGGTCTACAACCATGAGGGCCGTTTCGATGACGCCATGCACATCTCGGAGAAAGGGCTGTCGCTCGCTCCCCGCACCTGGCAGGCGTATCTGGAGATGGCGAAGGCATCCATCGCCAAGTCGATGTATCAGCGCGGGCTGAAGTTCATCCGCCAGGCAGAACGCTTGGGCGGCAATACCTATGCCGAGGTACACCTGGTAAAGGCTTATGCGCTGATGCCATTGAAGCTCTACAAAGAGGCGAAATACGAGTTGCAGGCCTCGCTGGCCCGCAAACACGACGACAACCTGGCAAATCAGGCGCAACACATGCTCGCACAACTGGAGGACCTCGAGACACCGGCCAGCATCGCCCAGCGCTGACATCCCTCAACTCGGCCACGCTCGCACGCCCAGCCCCGCGGCTGGGCTTTTTGTCGTTGGCGCGACGGCGGCTTTACAATTCGCAGCAGGTGCTGCCGTTTGGACAATAAAGCAATCGCACACGTCTTCTACGAGACCGCCGACCTGATGGAGGTGAACGGCGACGATTCCTTCCGCATTCGCTCCTATCGGCGCGCCGCCGAAGCGCTGGAAGCGCATCCGCAGCAGGTCTCTGAACTGCTGTGCGAACCGAAGAAGTTGCTGGAGATTCCCGGCATCGGCAAAGGGATGGCCGCCAACATTCAGGAGCTGTGCGGCAGCGGCAAGCTCGGGCTGCATCAGGAGCTGCTGCAGAAGTATCGTCCCAGCATGCTGGAGCTGCTGAAAATCCAGGGTCTGGGCCCAAAGACGATTGCGCTGCTGTGGAGCGCATTTCAGGTGAGCGACCTCGCCGGAGTTGAGCAGTTGGCGCGCGAGGGTAAGCTGCGTGAGCTGCCGCGCTTGAGCGCCAAGAGCGAACAGAAAATCCTGAAGGCGATCGAGGACTATCGCCGCATCTCCGGCCGGTTTTTGCTGGACGAAGCGGACCGCACCGCGCAAAAACTCACCGAGCACCTGAAGCACATCTCCGGCATCGAGAAGATCACGCCCGCCGGCTCGCTGCGGCGCGGGCGCGAAACCGTCGGCGATCTCGACGTGCTCATCACCGGCCCATGCTGCGCCGACGAGCAGCAGCGCGGCGGATTGATCGAGGAGATCCTGCGCTTCCCCGGCATCCTCGATGTGCTGGCGCGGGGTGACAACAAGGTCAGCTTCAAGCTGCGCAGCGGCATGCAGGTGGATGTACGCCTGTTGCCGCCGGACTCTTACGGCGCCGCCATGCAATACTTCACCGGCTCAAAGAACCACAACGTGACGCTGCGCCAGCGCGCGCTGAAGATGGGGCTTACCCTGAGCGAATACGGGCTTTTCCGGCTGGAGGACAACCAGCGCGTGGCCGGAGCGACCGAAGACGAAATCTACGGGACGTTGAAGCTCGATTGCATTCCGCCGGAGATGCGCGAAAATTGCGGTGAGATTGAACTGGCGGCTGCGCACAAACTGCCTCGGCTGATCACGCTCGCCGACATTCGGGGCGAGGTGCACATGCACACCGTCGAGACCGACGGGCGCTGCACCATCGCCGAGATGGCCGAAGCGGCGCAGGCGCGTGGCTACCAATACATCGCCATCACCGATCATTCCAAAAACCTGGCCTTCGCCAACGGACTGGATGACAAACGCGCCGTGGAACACATCGCGCGCATCCGCGCCGCCAACGAGCAGATCGAAAGCCTCACCATCATGGCGGGCATCGAGGTAGACATCCTGGCGGAGGGCGAACTCGATCTCTCCGATTCCGTGCTGGAGCAGATGGACGTGGTAGTGGCCAGCGTGCACTCGGCCTTCAACCAGGAGCCGCAGCAGATGACGGACCGCCTGCTGCGCGCGCTGGAGAACAATAACGTCTCGATCCTCGGCCATCCGACGGGAAGGCTGCTGCTTCGCCGGGACGCGTACGCCTTCGACATGGACGCGGTGCTGAAAACCGCGCTGAAGAACAAAGTTGCGATGGAGCTGAATGCCTATCCTGACCGGCTGGACCTGAATGACGTGCATTTGCGCATGGCACGCGAGCGCGGCGTCAGGATCGTCATTAACACCGACGCGCACCACACCTCGCACTTCGAGAAGATCAAGTACGGAATCCTGCAGGCGCGCCGAGCATGGCTGACTGCATCCGACGTGCTGAATACTCTGCCGGAGAAGGAATTCCGCGCGGCAATGAAGCACCAGTGGCCGGGGCTGGTGGCTACTGGTTAGTGGCTAGTGAATTGTCCCCATGCAGGGACGTGAAACTTTGGCCGGTCTACCAACGGAAGACACTCGTGGAGGATTCAATGGCTGACAACCCAAAGCCGCCAGGAGAGATGCAGCCGGCGCCGGTTTCGCAAGCGCCTGGCTACGATGAATTCGGAACCGCCAAGCGCAACCTGCCCCCGGCCGCGCCGGTCGCGATCGCGCTGGTGGTTGTCGCCATTATTGTCGGCATTGTTGCCTACACGCAGCGCGCTAAGCCGGCGGCGCAGGGCCACATTGACGGCGTATGGTTCAGCCAGCCCGCCGGCATGTCCAGTCCCATGTTGCTGCTGGAAATCACACTGCACAACAGCAGCGACAAGATTTTCTACATCAAGAGCATTCAGGCTGCGATCAAGACGGACCAGGGCGAACAGTCGGACGAGGCTGCCTCCGCTAGCGACTATTCCCGTTATCTGCAGGCCTACCCGGAGCTCGGGGGACACAGTCCCGCCCTGCAGGTGGAGACGAAGATTCCGCCCGGTGGCGAGCAGAAAGGCTCGGTGATGGTCACGTTCCCCATCACGCAGCAGCAGTTCGACGCGCGCAAAGACCTGACGGTCACCATCGAACCTTACGATCAGCGTCCAGTGGTGCTGCACGAGAAGAGCGGCGCGGATAAGTAGCGCAGAGGCGCGCACAACCCCTTCGCCGGTACAAACATGATCGACATGCCGGAGAGCTCCAAGCGGGGCCGACGCCACCCATGAACATCCTGGTTATCGGCGGAACGCGCTTCATCGGTGCGGCCGTCGTGCGGCAGCTCGCGGAAGCGGGTCACGCCGTCACCGTCTACCATCGCGGAGAGCACGAAGGCAAAGTGCCATGCGGAATCCGCCATGTGCGCCGCCCGGAAGCGGCGATGCCGGTCCGCAGCTTCCCCGCTGAGCTGCTGAGTCCGGCTCCCGACGTGACGGTACATATGATGGCGATGGGTGAAGCGGACGCGGGTGCCGCAGTGCAGTTCTTGCGCGGACGCACGGCGCGCATGGTCTGGATCAGCAGCGGTGACGTTTATCTTGCGTATGGACGGTTCATCGGAATCGAGCCCGGCCCGGTGTTGCCCGGAGCGCTGCGCGAAGACGCGCCGCTCAGGACCGTCTTATATCCCTACCACGATCCCACAAAAGCTGCGGATGACATTGCGAATATCTACGAAAAGATAATCGTTGAGCGTATCGCGATGTCGTCTTCGGAGCTGCCGGGCACGGTGCTCCGGCTCCCCAAGGTATATGGGCCGGGCGACAATGCCGATCTGGCCACGGTCTACGGCTTTCGTGAGCATCCGCATTGGCGATGGACGCATGGGTACGTGGAGAACGTCGCGCGCGCCATCGTGCTGGCAGCATTGTCGCCGGCGGCGGCCGGGCGCATCTACAATGTCGGTGAAGAACACACTCCCACCGTTGCGGAACGTCTGTTGAAGCTTCCAGCCTCGTCGCTGCCGCCCAACGAAAGCTCCAAATTCAATTTTGAGCAGGACATTGCCTATGACACCACGCGCATTCGAGAGGAGCTGGGTTACGCCGAACTCGTCCCGGAGGAAGACGCGATGAGGAGTATGCGTGGCCGCGCATGACGTCGCGCGGCCGTATCGCTTATGGTGTTATCGGCGTCGGCGCGTTCTTGGGAGTGGAAAGATACCCGGTGATGCTGTTCTTCTCCGCCGAAAACACTACTAACTCGTACAACATGTGATCGCGGCCGGTATAGAACTGCAGGGGCTCGTTCAACGTCCGGTCCTTCTTCTCGATGGTGCGGTCGTCGGCGATCACGTTCAGGGTGAACTTGCCCTTCTTGGCGTCGACCTTCTTCAACTGGAGGGTGACTGTAGAAACCGCGGTGCGCGCGCCTTTCTGCAGCGTGAAATCGTAATAGTTGCGGTCACCCTTGTGCTTAAGGATCTCCAACTCTGAGGCATTATGGGCGATCAATCCGCTGGCGACGCCAAGGTCGCCGATAGTTTTTTCCAGCTTGGCGTTGGTGGTTGCCAGATCGGTCTGCGTCTTTACGATGTCGTTCTTGGCGGATCCGACATCGGTCTTAACGCCACTGACCTCGGTGTTGACGGCTGCCAGCTCTTTGCTTTGGCGGCTCTGCGCCGCTGCCAGACGAGCGGCGGCGGCCTGCTGCTGCTTCTCCAGTTCAGCCGTACGCTCGGCGATCTGCTGCTTGGTCAGTCCGACCTCCGAACTCAATTCCTCCTTGAAGTGTGAGGACGTTGCAGCCAGACGATTGTTGAGGTCAACCTGCTCCGCCTGGATCGCCTGCTGCTTCTGATCAAGCGCGACCATTCGCGTCCGCAAATCGTAAATGAAGTACAGCGAGCCGATAACGTAGATTGCCGCTAGCGCCAATCCCACGCCTATAAGAATGGAGCGCTTATCGACGCCTTGCGGTTGCGGTTGCGGCTCGGGCTCAACGGTCCGAATAGGGGCTTCTTGGGGAAACATCGGAGAGGTCCTTTCCTGCTACTCTCAATTGTCGGGGAGCCCCAAACGAGTGTCAATCAGCAAGTTGCCGTAGATTTCCTCACCTGGTACGAGAGTGTAGCTGGTCCTCCTGCACTCACTTTATTTATTTCAGCCGCGATAGAAGGCAGGCGTCTTGCGTCCTTTACGGGCAGCTGGAATGCTCGCGCGAGGTGTCGGCGCCGTTCTGAGTCGCCCACTCCACAAAACCCGTTGGAGGGTTGCGTATCTGCCAAAGGTTTGTCCCTTTCACGCTTTTGATCTTCCGCCACTGGATGTTGCTAAGGTCGGCTTTGCCCAGGTCGGCGCCGTCAAGGGTCGCACCGTCCAAAATCGCGCCGCCCAGGTTCGAGGAGCAGAAGTCGGCTTGGCTCAGATCGGCATCCTCGAAGTTGGCGCCGCTTAGATTGCTCTCGCGAAAGTTGCCGGCGCGCAGGACTGCGGCCATGAAATCGGTGCCTTGGAAGTCGCTGTTGCGCGCATCTACCGCATTAAGGTTGCTGCGTACCATTCGCGCCCGCGGCAAGCGAATGCCCTGCAGGAAGGCCCCAGCCACATCTACTCCCACCAGCGGGACCCGGTCCGCGCGCAGCTCCTGCAGAGCTTCAATGCGCCCGCCGCTGCCGCCTTTGCCCTGGGCGGTGTTGATGACCTGCCACGCCTGGTAATGCTTCTGCTTCAGGCGGTCACCCGATTCGCTGAAATAGAAGATCACGGCAACCAGCACGGAGAAGCTTCCCAGATACTCCAGCACATCGAGAAATGACCAGTGGCTCAGAAGATAGGCCAGCCAATCGAAGCACCATTCGACAGCGGCGAAGGGGGTCAGCCACGACCGTCGAAAGGCGGGGCGCCAGTTGCGCCAGGGTTGAGGGCGAGCTCGCGGGGTGTGCACGATCATAGGGAATCACGTGGCCCGCGGACAGCGGTGATGGTGCGTCGAACTGCTGTCGGGAGCCACATCCTTTATCCGACAACGCCAGCAGCTTCCAATATCCACCAATACGCGATTCCAATTCAACTTTGTCAGCATCGAACACCAGCAGCGGCGGAACTGCCGTCGCGGGGCAGGACTGCCTGAAAATAATATTGTTCTCCGCGTTGCTGCTTTTGGCCTCAGCTACTGTGCTGGGATGTCCCGCACTGCCGCCGCCGAGTGCGAATGAGCCGCAGGCAATTTCGGCTTGCGGCGCCACCATCGACCTCACCTTGCAAGACGACTCGCAAAGCATATCGCGCGACTTGATCCTGACCTGGATCAACCGCGCTCAAACCGCTGTCTGCACATATTACGGGCGCTACCCGGTCCCCCACGTCAGCTTGTTGGTACAGGTGCGCGGCCGCCCCGGAGTGCACGGCGGCGTCACCTATCCTGCGGAGAATGGCGCGCGCATCCGGATTTCGGTCGGACCCGGCACCACTCAGGCGCAGCTCAACGACGACTGGATGCTTACCCACGAAATGATCCATCCGGCGTTCCCTTACATGTCCGAGGAACACCACTGGATTGAAGAAGGCATTTCGGTGTACGTCGAACCGATCGCGCGAGTGCAGGCGGGACAACTCTCGGCGACGCAGATGTGGCATGACGTGGTGCGCGACATGCCGCAGGGCGAACCGGAATCCGGCGACCGTGGCCTGGACCACACACACAACTGGGGACGCACCTATTGGGGCGGAGCGCTGTTCTGCCTGGTCGCCGACGTGCGCATTCGCGAGCAGACGCACAATCGGAAGGGATTGCAGGACGCGCTGCGCGGCATTGTCGATGCCGGAGGGCGGATTAACGAGGATTGGCCAATCGAGCGGGCGTTCAGCGCGGGAGACAAAGCGACCGGGACGACCGTGCTGATGGACCTCTACCACCAGATGTCCGATAAGCCTGCGCCCGTCGATCTCGACGCGATATGGCAAAAGCTGGGAATTCAGCGGCGACCCGGCGGCGAGATCGAATTGACCTTGCAGGCGCCCGAGGCCAATATCCGGGAGGCGATTACGAAGCCGCCGAAGGTTGAGCCATCGCATGCGGAGCTGCAAACCAACGCGCCGAGATAAAGAGAGCGGCCGCCAGGATTGCGAAGATGGCGGCGCAGAGGACCGTAATGAGCGGCATGGCGAAGAAGCGCCGATTCCACCCTGCGCCCATGCGCACTTGCTGCGGGTGAGAAGGATCGTAGCGAATGGCGTGCCGGCTGCCCACCGGAAATTCGGCTGCACGTCGCGCCGTCACGTCATAGTTGCCGCTTTGAAAGCTGATCAGCTCAGTTGTGACCGGCCGGCCATCCACGACGTAAGCGATTTCGATCTGCACGGAATAGAGCTGCTGGTGTTTCCCTGACGGTTGGGTGGCCACAGCGCTGCGCGTGACTATCGCCTGCCGCACCGGCCAGTCACGCAGCACGCGCATCTGTTCCCAGAAAAGCGGAAGGCTCAACAGAATGAAGAGCGCGCAGAGGACCAGGCAGGCTGCACCGATAAGCTTGAGTGTGCCGCCGCGATGGTTGTTGACTTGAGACACAGGACAAGAGGGATTAGTTCAGCCGGCGGTTTTCGGGATCCAGCGATATCCGCCGCGCACCCGGACCATCGCGGTTCTTTGCCTCCGCGATCAGGGGTTGGACTGCGAGGCAGCGGCATTCTTCGCGCTGGTGCGCTCGAGCTCGGCCCGCTCGGCCGCCACCGTTTTCATCCGCACCAGAATCCGCGCGAGATAGCCGATATAGACCACCCATGCCACGACGTATGCGACCTTGAGGAACATGACCGAAGTCATCACGCCACCCCTTTCAGTGCGGCCTGGGTGTGTGCCGATTCCAGCGCCTGCTCCTCGGTCGCCAACTTGTAGCGCAGCCATATAAACCACGCTCCGAGCAGAGTGAATACCACGAGTGTGAAGAGAAACACATGCGCGATACCGGGCGCCATTCCTGAATTTTCGCCGCCGCCGATCACCGGCGCCGGATGCTGCGTGCGAAACCAGCGAATCGACATATACACGATGGGCACATCGACAAAGCCGAAGACGGCGAAGGCCGCGGCCAGCACCTGTGTCTGGCCGCCGGCGGAAAACCGCCGGAGCACCAGATAGCTGACATATATCAGCCACAACACCAGCGTAGTGGTCAGGCGCGCATCCCACGTCCACCAGATGCCCCACACCGGCCTGGCCCAAAGCATGCCGAGCAACAGCAGCACGCCGGTGAAAACAACGCCCACTTCAGCCGAAGCAGCGGCCAGGGCATCACTCGCGGGACTGCGCTTCCACAAGTAGAGGATGGAGGCGACGAAGTTCACGAAGAAGCACAGCATGCCGACCCAGCCGCTGGATACGTGGTAGTAGAAAATCCGCTGCACGTCGCCCATAGTGGCCTCGGTGGGAGCGACCACCAGCGCGAAGTAGCTGGTAATGCCCAGCAGCGCCACCGTAACAAGAATTGAGATAGGTGCGAGTTTCTTCATCGGCGTATCACATTATTCGGCGTTTAAGACCGTCTCGAACAACAGCAGGCAAACCAGGGTGAACACGATATCGTAAACCGCCAGCAGCTTGATCCAAAAGTCAGGCGACGCCTCGCCGGTCAGGACCGAGGTGGTCGCGTCCACCATGGCCAGCAGCGCCGGAATCGAGATGGGAAACAGGATGAGCGGCAGCATGATCTCGCGGCTGCGAGTGCGGATTGAGAGCGCTGCGAAGAAGGTCCCGTTCACCACCAGCGCCCAGGTGCCGAGCAAGGTGACGACAATCAGCTGCCAGACCGGCCCCACCGATCGCAGCTCATAAAAAACCACGAACAGCGGAGTCATCAAACATTCCAGAACAATCACGAAGAGGAAGTTGCCGAAGGTTTTCGCCAGGAATAGCGCGTTGGGCGGAGCAGGAGAAACGCGATAGGCGTCCAGCACCTGATTGCGCAGCTCGCGCGCCCAGGTCTGATTGAGCGCGACGACGGTTGCGAACAGAAACGCTACCCAGATCAGCCCGCCGGCGATCTGCCGGGATTCCTCCGCCGTGGGATTGAAGGCGAAGCTGAAGATGACGACCACCAGCAGCGCGAAGAAGAGCATGGAGTTGATAGCGTCCTTGGAACGCCACTCCATGCGGAGGTCCTTGGTCAATGTCGCGCGGGTAATGCTCGCGGTGCTCATCGCGTCGTCCTCAGCTCGGCATCGGCAAGCGCAGCGCCGCCGCGGACTTGCTCGCGCCTGACGATCTGCCCTGCGGCCATGTGCACAAACTCGTCGGCCACGGCTTCCATCAATTGCGCCTGATGGGTTACGACGAAGATGGTCTTGCCCTGATCGCGCACTCTTCCCAGCACTGCAGCCATATCGCGGGCGGAATGCACGTCGACGTTGGAGAATGGCTCATCCAGCAGCATGAGTTCGGGATCGTGCAGCACGGCGCGCGCCAGCGACAGCCGCTGCCGCATCCCCTGCGAGTACTGCCCGACGCGGCGCGTCAGATCGGAATCCAGTCCTACCAGGCGCATAGCCCTGCGGCAGATATCGTCATCGTGGATGCCATAGAGGCCGGCGAAGTAGCGCAGGTTCTCCATCCCGCTCAGCTCGTCATAGAGCAGGGGAGCATGTCCCATGTAGCCGAGGCGATGGGCGACCTGGCGGACGTTGGCTGCCCCTAGCAGCGTGAAGCCTCCCTGGCTGGGCTCGGTCAATCCGGCGACGACGCGGAGTAGGGTGCTCTTCCCTGCTCCGTTGTCGCCGACCACGACGTACAGCCGGCCGGCGGAAAATTCGGCCGATATGCTGCGCAGCGCTGCGAAGCGTCCAAAAAACTTCACCAGGTTTTCGAGGACGATGACGGGCGGTGCGGATGGGGCGGTTGCGATCAACGGTTCCTTAGAGTTTCAGCCGTTCTTCGACGCGGATCAGGCGATTGTCAATACCCACAACCTTGCCGGTGAGATCGTCGAATTTCTGATCGAAGCGCGAGAAACGCAAGTTCATGTCGGAGCGCAGGTCGCCTAATTCGGATCGTAAATCGCGAATACCCGTGTTCTGGAAGTAGAAGCCCACCAGAAACACAATTAGCGGCAGGCAAAGCGCAGTAAAGCGCAGTGAAGAATTGGGCATTCGTCATCACAACGCAGCTTTCTGCGTACCCTGCGTCACCGGCGCCGCTCCTGGCTGACCCGGCTGTTTCGGCGCATACTTCGAAGCGCACTTGGCTTGGATGTTGGTGGCGTGGAAGACGCCATCGCGTCCAAACTTGCCCTCCGCCAGCGCCTGTGCATTATCCTTGAAGGTATCGGGCGGAGCCTCGCTACCGTTGTAGACTACCGGGAGGGTGCGACTCTCCTCCACCAGCATGAACTCCAGATGAGTTCCCTGACGCTTGATGGAGCCAGGTTGAACGTTGCCGGCAACGCGCAGCCGCTTGCTGTAGGCGCCGTTGCCCATGCCGTTCAGTTCCTTTATGGTGACGTAATAGCTCTTGCTGTCCTGCACGCCGGTGTAGGCGAGATAACCGAGAGCGATGACAATCACCGTCATCACAGCGCCAAAGCGTACATACCTGCGTCCCTGCTCAGACATTCCCTGCTGAACCCCTCTTGCGCGGCCGCGGCGCCACGCCGAATGTGTTCAGGATAGCGCCAACCGGCTCACAATACCATATGACTTTAGTCAAAGAAGCACCTTTGGCATTTTCTGGCCTGGCGGCCGATCGGGGCTTCAACAGGCCAGCGAATCGCGCGTGATTTTGAGCCCGTTCAGATTGCCCAAAACCGTCACCGCAATAAGTTCCGGACGGAACAACTCATTGGCCGAGCGCAAGAGGTCGTCCTGGGTGACCGCCTGGATGCGCTGGATGATCTCGTCCATGCTCACGAAGCGCTCATAGTACATTTCCTGGCGTGCCAGGTTCGACATTCGGGCCGTGCTGGACTCCAGGCTCAGCATGAGGCTTCCCTTAAGCTGGTCCTTGGCGCGCTTCAGCTCTTCTTCGGCGATGGGCGTCTGCTTGAGTTGCCGCAATTCATCCACAACCGAACGCACCACTTTAGGCGCCGATTCGCGCGATGTTCCTGCGTATACCGAAAGCAATCCCGTGTCGCGGAAGGGATTCAGCTCGGAAAAAATGGAATACACCAGTCCCTGCTTTTCGCGAACATTCTGAAATAGCCGCGAGCTCATCCCGCCGCCCAGCAGCGTATTCAGCACATACATCACATAGCGGCGCTCGTGGCTGATGGAGTACGAAGGCACGCCCACGCAAATCTGCACCTGTTCCAGCGCCTTCTTGTTGCGCAGGATGATTCGCGAATTGATCTTCGGAGGCGTGTCGTGCCATCCGTTGCTCCCACGCGGCAGCGACGCGAAGCGTTCGCGCAACAGGTCGACCAGTTCCTCGTGTTGCAGGTTTCCCGCAGCCGAGATGATCAGGTTTCCGGGCGAGAACTTGCCGCCATAATAGGCCAGGGTTGCCGGCTGGTCGAAGCGGCGCACCGTCTCCTTAGTGCCGAGAATGGGCTTTCCCAGGGGATGGTCCTTGAAGAAATTTTGGGTAAAGATCTCGTGGACCAGATAGTCGGGATTGTCCTCGTCCATCTTGATCTCTTCCAGGATCACGCCGCGCTCGCGCACGATTTCTTTGCCGTCGAAGACGGGATGTAACACCATGTCGCTGAGAACGTCGACGGCAATGGGCAAATGTTCATCCAGCACTTTAATATTGAAGCAGATGGTTTCCTTGCCGGTGAAGGCGTCCATGTTGCCGCCAATGGAGTCCACCTGGCGCGCAATCTGCTCTGCCGTGCGATTGCTGGTGCCTTTGAATACCATGTGCTCGACAAAATGGGAGATACCGTTGACGTGAGGGTCCTCGTGGCGGGAGCCGGATTTCACCCAAATGCCCATGGACACCGAACGAATGTGATCCATGCGCTCGGTGAGTACGGTGAGCCCGTTAGGAAACACCTCGCGTTGAATGTTGCGCAGTTCTTCCATGATGATGGCAGCTCCAGCGACGTGACGGTCGTCGCCTAGCGGGACGAATACGAAGGGCCTGGCCCGATTTCGCGGTGTGGGAGCCCGCCCAAACGATCACAATTGATAACGAAAAATGCCCCGAAGCGAGGTCGGGCCAACCGGTATCTAACTAGCATATTGGATGCATGAGCAAGCCGCAACATACCGAACTTTTGGGTCTTTGTCTTCAGCAGCTTACCGATGTGACCGACCGGTTTGGCGAGCCCCCCTACAGGGCCCGGCAACTATTTGACGGGCTGTATCGCCAAAGGTGGTCGCAGCTGGAGCAATTTAGCCCCTTGCCAGCCGATTTTCGGCGGCGATTGCACGAGGCCGGCTACTCGGTTGGTCTTCCTCGCAGCGAAGCCAGATTTTTGTCGGAGGACGGCACGGTGCGCTACCTGCTGGCCTTCGCCGACGGGCAGAGCGTGGAAACGGTCTGGATGCCGGAGGGCGATGGCGGCGAGGCCGGCGACGGCTCCGCGAGCGGGGACGAGGAACTCGAAAGCAAGACGTGGAGCCGGGCGACGATTTGTGTTTCCAGCCAGGTGGGCTGCGCGGTGGATTGCAAGTTTTGCATGACCGCTCTGCTTGGCCTATTGCGTAATCTGACGGCCGGCGAAATCTTGGGACAAATTCTTGCCGTCATGCAGGACCAGCAGGTCGACCTCGAACGCGACCGGCTGAACCTGGTTTTCATGGGCCAGGGGGAACCGTTCCTCAACTACGACAACTTCATGCAGGCCGTGCGCCTTCTGGTCGATGGCGTTGGATTCACGGAATCGCGGATGACGGTTTCCACCTCCGGCATCGTACCGCGCATTGCCGATTTCGCCGCCGAGGCGGTGCGGCCCAAACTAGCCGTCTCGCTCAACGCTGCCAATGAGGCGTTACGCACTCAGATCATGCCGATCACGAAGAAGTGGACGATTGAGAAGCTGATCGCCTCTCTGCGCAACTTCCCGCTCCGCAATCGCGAGCGCCTGACGTTTGAGTATGTCCTGTTGAATGGTGTGAACGACGAGGCGGTACACGCGCGTGAAGTGGCGGAGCTGATTCGCGGCCTGCGCGCCAAAATCAACCTGATCGCGCTGAATTCCGGCCCCGACATCCCGTTCTCAACCCCCGCGGCGGACCGCGTGCTCGCCTTCCAGCGCATTCTTCGGGACGCGGGTATTCCCGCATTCATCCGCCGGCCGCGAGGACGCGACATCTATGCAGCGTGCGGCCAACTTAAGCACACAACCGAGCTGGTCGGGCTGTAGCCGACCGCGACCCTCGTTTACTCTCCGCCTTTATTCGCTGCTTTGGCGCGGTGCCAGATTACGCGCGTCACCGGTCCGGTGAGGTCAAAATCGTGCATCATGTGAGGGACTGGGCTGGCAACGTAGAAACGAACATCGTCCTTGCACACTCGGCAGGGCGGAAACTCTTCGCCGCGAATGGCGATGACGTCATGCTCCTGCCGATGCAGCTCATGTACTGCCGTATAGATTCCGGAGATCGGCACGATCTGCCCCGGTTTGTAACTTGCGTGGCCGCGCTCGTCGGGAACTTTCATGATAGAGGGGCGCACCTTGCGCCCGCCGTTCGGCTACGTTATGCGATCGGAATGTTGATTCCGCCCATTCGGCGGCACCAAGACACCATATTTGGCTTGAGATCGCCGGCAGACGTACTCCGGTTCCGACCCACAACGCCGATTGAGACTATCTGGTCAATTCAATACAAGAAAGCTGCTGTGCGCCCGCGCAACCGGTCGACCCTGTACCCTCGCCCAATTGTGCAGATGCTGTGCCCGCAGCTCTAAGAATCGCCCCTTGTGGTACTAACGATCGACAACCATTCCGGTCGGAGGCTGTGATGCCGCCAGCCCGCGAGGAGGTTGTCATCGTCGTTGTCAAATATCATGATAGCGGAAAGCTGCCGTCAAGAGCGGAAACTGCTCGCCTGGTTGGGAATGAGCGGCAGCCAGGAACAACGTTGGCGTGCTACCCGGCATCTTTACCTTTGCGATGAACGAGAACGAAACCCTTCCTGCAGTGACAGAATCCGTGGGGAACGAAAACGATAAGCAGCGCAAGATATCGCTGGTCAATCGCTATGTTCAGTCCCTGTGCGGGCTCTACAGTCGAATCGCACGCCAACTTAAGGTCGATCGCTCGTACGTGAGCCGAGTTGCGCGTGGCGAACGTCGTTCGGCGCTGGTTGAGACCGCAATCGTGAACGAGTTCGAGCGCGTGATCGCCGAAGAAAAAGGCTGAGTGTTGTTTCTTTATTTCGATGCCAGCGCACCGGCAGGCTCCTTCTTCCATCGATGGGATACACCGTCTGATCTGAGGTCAGCACCGGCAGACGTTTCCCATCGCTGCTGAAGGCGTGAACGCCACCCGGCTTCCGAACTCGTACGTGCACTGCTTCCGTAATCCGCCAAATCAAATAGCTCCAACTCGACAGTCGGGTGTGAACTGCCGGCAGGTCTGCCTTGGCCGAAACCACGGCAGCATGGCCGGCAGGCGTCTCCTGCAACGGCCCATCAAACCCGTACACCAGAATCCGTGAACCTTCGTCGGCCACAATGATGCGGTCCCCCGTAGCGCAGGCCCGGCAATCTGACCGGTAGTGGATCGGTTTGAAAATCTGAGCGGTGAACGGGCACGGCTTCAGCCGTGTCGTAGCGGTGGAAGGGCACGGCTTCAGCCGTGCCGAAAGGACGACGATGAAAGAGGGCTTTAGCCCCGGTTGCCACCGCTGAGGCCGCCCTCAGTGGCCCGTGGCTTCGCCGGACAGAACCCCGCTCTTACACCGCTACAAATTCCAACCTGACCCACGACCATTTGAACCGAGTGCTTATCGAACCTGATATGCACGCGGCTTGTTGCTCAATTGCGAACCGCCGGCAATCGGTTTTTCGTCGATGGTGGCGTCTGCGGGCCCACAGGAAGGCCCGTTTGCGCATGGTAGTATCGAAGGTTAGCCCTAATGTTCGCTCACACGAATCCCGTCGACATCTTCTTCCAGGTGATCGTGCTGTTGTTCGCGATTTGCGTGCACGAATCGGCGCATGCCTGGATGGCAAACCGGCTGGGCGATCCCACCGCGAAGATGATGGGACGGGTGTCGCTGAATCCGCTGGTGCACATCGATCCCTTCGGCACCATCATCATGCCGCTGATCCTGATCGTGCTGGGCTTTCCGCCCTTCGGCTGGGCCAAGCCGACCCCAGTCGACCCGCGCAACTTTAAGAACAAGGTGAGCGATGACATCCTCACCGCCGTCGCCGGGCCGGTCAGCAACTTCATCACCGCTTT